>CAYUJS010000001.1:0-56581 GCA_964445105.1 uncultured bacterium
AGTACCCCCCCAACACACATTTTAGAGGGCTTTTATCCCTTGGATCAAGAAACCCCTGCAATAGTTCGATCATAGCAGGCAAAATTTCGGAGTCGACTAAGCTATTGCTGCGCTGAGTTGCTGTAGGGATATTCCACAGCTTGAGATACTCGAGAAAAGCTTTGCCTTGGCTGCGATCTCGCACCAAAACCGCCATCTGATTCCAGCAAAAGCCTTCTAGGAGATGCAGGCGTGACATCTCCTGAGCGATGGACGGGAAAAGGTATTGCTGCTCAAATTCTGCATTGGGAAAGGACCTGGCTTGGGAAGAGACGGTTCCCTTAGCAATAAGAAAATGTAAGGCCTTTCTTTGGTCATGGAAGGGATGGTTAACAGCCTGTGGAGAAGCCTTAACGGCGCCTGGATCGAGGTATGTATTGGTTCTGGGTAAAGCCATGAAGCCGGGGCAATCAAAAAGAACATTCAATGCTGCTACCAGCCCAGGTTGCGAACGATAGTTGGTGCTGAGACGCCCCTGCTGGGCAAAAGTTTGAGCCGCCTGGCGATATGTGTAGATATCCGCTTGCCGAAATGCGTAGATAGATTGCTTGGGATCTCCAACGACAGTGAGATAGGTATCGCCATCCTGAGGAAAGAGAGCCTCTAGAATAGACCACTGCTGCGGATCCGTATCCTGAAACTCGTCTACCACCGCAGCTCGATAGCGCTGGCGCACTTGTTGTACGAACAATGGCTCCTGCACTGCCAAAACCATGCCAGATAATAGGCGATCAGCCCCGCGGATTTCTTCCTCCTGCAACACTTTATTGATGAGGCGCTGGCAGTGACTCGCTAAGCAAGCGAAAATACGATTGCTATCTGAGACCTCTCTCACTGTACTCAGCAGCTCTTCTCGTACCACCTCGGCCCATTCAGGGTAGTTTAACAAGCCTGCTTTGACTTTGGGCGGCGCGGTACCAAACACCTTGTCCATCAACCGCTCGTTAGCCAAAAAAGTCTCGAAGTCAGCAGCTGTCCATTGATCTTTCGCCAACTGGTTGATCCACTGCTCGCCACTGGCGCGTACCTCTTCTTTATCTTTCACACGACCTAGAATTACTTTCCAGTCTGCCAAGAGGTTGGCAGCCGTCCAACCCTTTCTTTTTAGACGCACCATAGACTCTTGAAAACGCGTTAGATGAACAGAAAAATCTTCTGGAGGAGTAATGAGGAGGGGCTTAATCGCCTGCTCTAAAAGTTTTCTTTGAAAAACCTCTTCGTCAGCCTGAAAGGAACCAAGGACTGCTTTTAGCTGAAAAGGGCTGATGAGCTCCGCACGCACCTCCGTGCGGAGAAAATCTTTAACGATACGCAACAACAGCCTGGTGGATAATTGTTCGTCCGTATGGCCGGCGAGGGCGTTTAGATCATATTCGACTAGCATACGCGCACAAAAACCATGGATAGTAAATATCTGGGCTTGGTCGAACGCAGCGAGCGCATGTTCCACCCTTCTGGCCGCCTTTTGGCAGGCCTCAGCACCTTGCTCGTGAAGAGCCTGCAGAAACGGTGGAGCATCCATCGAAGACGACTTGGTGAGCCACTTCCAAGCTTTGTTTAGATTTGCCTGAATACGCTTCTTTAGATCGCGGGTCGCAGCGCGTGTAAAGGTAACCGCTAGAATTTGCTCCAACAGAAGCGGTTCACCAGTGGCAGGGTCGTCCTCAATAAGTAGACGCAAAACGAGATTTTCAATAGCAAATGTCTTGCCGGTGCCGGCAGAGGCCTCAACCACACGGCTTCGGTAAACTGAGATGTCTTTTGATAGAACATCGAAGCTTGATGTGGTCATTTGAAACAACTTATAAAAATTAGTAATTAACGGTAATTGTATTAAACGCCCACTAGGGTCAGATTATGAACTCTGCAGCCGTTCATTTCAAGTGCGTCTTTGTCCCTTCAGCAGCTCCCACTAAAAGAAAAAGCCGGCTCAGTGAGGGCTGACAGTAGGCTCAGTTTGCGACGAATTCGTAGCCAAAGGGGTGAGGAGCAAAATAAGGCTGATGGCGGCCCCGAAGCCAGTCGGTTCGCTTTTTTTAGTGGGAACTACTGTTGTCCCTTTAAAAGCAGAGCGAGGGCTAGTAGCAGGCTTATTTCACAACGAATTTGTAGCCCTAGCTGGTTTAAGGAGTAAAGTGAGGCTGATCTCTGTCCCTAAAGTAGCCGGTCTTTTTTTAGTGGCCACCATGCTGGTTCTTTTGGATGCTTGCGCAGGCCCGCATCCTGAGAAATTTCGTCTATAGAATATCTGAGACAACGCCACAAGCTAACCACTATCAGAGTTATAAAGCGAAAAAATCAATTATGCAGTACATGCAAGAACAAGAGCAGGCTTAAATTTTTAAGCAGGTCTAATGCATTGAATCTAATAAGTAAAGGCTTTTGGCAACACCGCCCCAATAGGTCAAGGTTGGCTTGTCAAAAAGGCTTAAAACATCTCTGCAGGCCCATTTGGCATACTGGTTGAAAAAACGCTTGTCTTCCAATTTTTTGCGTATTTTATCCGGATCGCCGGCGATGATAGCTGGAATCCATTCAGGAATCAGCGGAGAGGGAGATTTCTTGCAAGCTAGCGTGTACTCCACAAATAGTTTTAGGTGGCTTTCTGTACTTTCCGGTACTGATGTAGCTTTGCTATTTTTTGCCCAGAGAATGGTTTTACTAGGCAGAATGCTTGAGGGGATGTAATTGAGCAGGAGACTTCCTGGCCAGGCTTTGATTTGTGCCTCTAGATCCCCCTTGCCATTAAATAGCCACCCCTTTGGCGAGAGATTGTTTAAGCGTCCACATAGTAACAGTGTTTGCTCGCCAGCGGTCACAGGCACGGCTGGTAGCAGCCATTGGTTGGGACGTTGCTGCACGGGCTCTGTGGTATGTAGCCCAAATTCGACCGAAAAGAGTTCCTCGGGGTTGACATGGTGTAATATGCTCTGAAACTCTTGTCGCAATTGATTGGCAGCAACTGCGCCAAATACGCCGGTGGGTAAAATGGTTTTGGCGGAAGCCCGCTTTAAGGCGACTTCTAGCGAGCTCTCTTTTGCCTCTTCTTTAATCTTGTACCGGCCAAGAGCGCTCAACACAAATGGTTCATCGGCCCGCAGGCTTTCTTCTTCCTGCAGATAGAGCCCTAAAGATCGATTACAGTATATCTGCAGCGGGTTTCTAGCTGCCATTTCTAGATCTTTAAGCTCAATCGTGGGTTCTTCAGAGGAGGCTTGTGGCAGATTAGAAAATGTGGAAAAAAAACTATGTGGACGGCGCTTATCTTCGCAGTAGTACGCTTTAGCGGCTTTGTAGCGCACATCTGTTTGCAGGTTAGTATTAGAGAATTTTTCTTTATCGAACGGATAGAACGGGTGGCGCACGCTAATGGCCTCGGGTAAAACCCCATAGGCTCTTTCCAGATAAGTTGTAAGCTCTGTTATCAAATTGGAGGGATTTTGCTCGCGCCCGTCTTTTGTGTCGATTCCGGTATAGCTGAGAATGAGGTGCTGGCGAGCCGATAGAATCCCATCCAGGAAACGCTGTCTGTCTTGCTCCAAGGGGGAGGGGACGTCATCCGCTAAGCTATTTTTGGCGAGCAGATTAAGCGGAGAATTGGCCTCGGAGAGGGGAAAAGCACCTTCGTCTAGACCAATCAAACAAACAACTTTGGCAGGTATGCCCGAACTAAAACGAATAGAGCCAAAACGCACAGCCTGTCCATCGCTATCTCGCTGAATATAACGTTTGCTCTTTAAGACCCGCTCCAGCCGTTTGCGAATCGACGTAAAAGGAACAAGCGGTCGATTCACCAAGGAAAATTCGTTAATAAGCGATAGCAGCCGCTCGTTGCTGCCGCGTAGGTGATTGCTGCATAATTTCATGAGGTAGGCAGCCCACTCTGCCGGAGTCTTTCTCGTGCCGTCTTCAAGGGGGCGCAAATCGCTTTGCAGCTGATCGATTAGCTCAACGAACTTAGCGAGCAGGTCGGACTGTGTCCAGCTCACAGAGAGCACCGGCAGAATGCGATGCTCTATGCTTTCACTTCCGTACACAAGCCCGTGTAGGAGGCGGCCTAGGCCTTCGTTCCAGGTTCCCGCGGGCTGATCCGAGACAGGCTCTTGCAAACAGTGGGCATTTTTTAGAATTTCCGCCCGGTGCTGGGGACTGATGCCCCAAATGATGCCCGCTTGCTGTACCCAGCTGCGGATTTGCTGCAGATTAGCATCTGTAAGACCGTAACGCTGGCAGACAGGTGCGCATTCGAGAAACTCAAGCACACTAGGTGCTTCCCAACGGCTATGAGGCAAAGCCAAGAGTCGCCGAAATCCATCCGTAAAAGTATCGTGTACAAACACCGATAGATCGGCGAGCTGATAGCGCAAAGTTTCTTCCGCCCCGAAAACGGCCTTGATATGCGGCACATAGAGCTCTATGTCTGGAGCCAAAACCTGCACCTCTAAAGGAACGATAGCATGCGCATGCATGAGATCTTTCAAAGTATCGTGGAGAGCCTCTATTTCACGATGACGATTGGGTGAGATATGCACTTGAATGGAGGAGTCGCATGGCGAAGGGTAGCTCTGATTATTCAAATGAAGCAAATCGGTGTGGAGGCGGGTCAAAATCGATACTACTTCAGGAGCTTGATGCGCACAATCTAGCTCTTGATCATCCCAATCCAGTTGTGCGGCCATTTTTCGGCCTACTTTACCTAAATTTGCCAAAAGCGGGTTGCGGTCGCGCAATAGCTCATCCAGTGCCTGTTGTTGAGCAAGCGAAACGCCCTGTTTTTGTTGAAAACGGAGAAGCTGAGCGCTTTCGCGGTCAGATCGTATATCGGCCCAGTATTCGGCACAGGCGGAGAAAAAAAAGGCCTGCACGGAGCATTGCTTAGCCAGCTGCAGAAAAAAGCGATGGTAAAGGGGACAAAGGTAGACTTGTCCAAATAGATAAATCCTGCGCTCAGGCTGTTGCGCCAGCGGCTCTGTATGCTGGTAGGGATAGCTCCAATGCGGATAAAGAGCAAAAAGACGTTGCCAGAGGCGCTTTTGCCAATCAAAAGCTTGTGTTGACCGAGGGGCTACGATTCGTCCTGCCTGCTTTCCGTAATCGAGAAACAGTAAAGCTAACTGGTCGCAAAGGGCAACGAGGCGCTGCTGCGTTTTGCCAGCAAGTGCGCTGCCAGGGCTTGTTCCTAAGTAATCAAATAAAGGCTGCCAGACGAGGTCTTTGGTCGGTTGCTGGATGAGCTGAATGAGATCTCCCTCCAATGCAAAAGAGACCTGCATATGCGAGGGAAAGAGTTGTTCTGAAGACAGAACTAGACAGGCAAAAGCATCATCTTCAAAGGCAAACCGTAGACCCGCGGCTAGGCCTATTTCGGGATCAGCGGCTAGCCGCTGTTGTAACCAATCGCGAATAGCGGAATTAGGCACGATCACCAGTCGCTCGAGAGCTAGAGCGTCTCCCAGCTGATAGAGCTCGTGCTTGAACGCTTCGTACAAATTTTCAAGGCGATTGCTTAAGGTTACCTGCATCCTCACGTTCATCGTTTAAACGGCCCCTTAGAACGTGCGATATTCGTACGATTTGCCAACATCGACCGATTCCCCTATAATAGATCGTTAATCGTAACACGATCAAGGGAAATAGTATAGATGACCCAAACTATGGTAAGACCTGAACAATCAAATGGATTAGTCCGTTGGGTGAGTTCTTTCTTTAATTTTCAGTTTTCTTCATTCACTTACCTGAACGTCACCCAATTTCTCGGCGCGCTGAACGATAACATCTACAAATGGTTACTCATCTACCTCTTCATCCAGATTGATGGCATCGAAGCCAGCGCGCGCACCGCAGCAATAGCCGGCGGTATATTTGTACTGCCGTTTCTTATGTTTTCGTCCATATCAGGAACATTGGCAGATAGGATCAGTAAGCGCGACATCATTGTCGCCACCAAGATACTAGAACTAGTCATCATGGCCTCCGGTGTTCTGGCTTTCGTCTTTGAAAGTCAGCTCGCAGGCTACGGTATTCTATTTTTGATGGCGACCCAAAGCGCCATTTTTGGCCCCTCTAAATATGGCATCATCCCGGAAATTGTCTCTTCGGAGCGCATCAGCATAGCAAATGGTTTATTGTCTATGTTTACGTTCTTAGCCATCATCATCGGCACGTTCATCCCCTCCCTATTGTTAGATACGACTGACCGTAACTTCCTGATCGGTGGATTGTTTTGCACACTACTCTCGCTGATAGGACTAGCCACGAGCTTTATGATCGAACACACACCGCCTGCAGGTTCAACGAACAAAGTGACCCCGCGCATCCTGAACGATGTTTTTAAAACGCTGAAGCTTACTCGCATAGAACCATCTTTGCTTACCGCTGTGCTTTCTTCCGCTTACTTTATGTTCTGCGCTGCATTTTTTCAAATGAATATGATTCCATTTGCTGTCGAGCAATTAGGCCTGAGCGATGTTCAGGGAGGGTATTTATTCCTACTGACAGCCCTGGGTATCGGCTTAGGCGCTATGCTAGCTGGCAAGATTTCTGGCAAGGAAGTAGAACTGGGATTAGTGCCGCTGGGCGGCATCGGCATCATGGTCAGCTGCTTTGTTCTCAATATCTCCGCCAGTATGTGGACAGTAATACCGGCTGTGACTGCCTTAGGCTTTTTTGGGGGCGTCTGGGCAACTCCGCTCGACAGCTTCATTCAGATCGCTAGCCCCAAAGAATCCCGTGGGCAAGTGGTAGCGGCGACGAATTTTCTCTGCTTTTTTTGTGTGTTGCTAGCCTGCGCTTTTGTCTACCTGCTCTCGGAAGTCTTCGTGCTACCTGCGAGCACAGGTTTTTCTGTCATTGGATTTATGACGCTAATTTTGGGTGGAGCTATCACCTACCAGTTTTTTGACTATGTGACGCGCTTTGTGGGTATGGTTTGTTCAAGGCTGCGGTTTCAGATGACTTTCTCGGGCCGGGAACACATCCCAGAGTCAGCAGCAATCTACATCTGCAGTCACACCGCCTGGAACGACACTTTAGTTCTGTTAGGAGCCCAAAGGCGCAGAATGCGGTTTTTCATCGAGCAAGAACAAGATCACAACAAACCTTGGCTGAAATGTATTTACCGATTGCTAAGGGTGGTGCTTTTACCAGAAATCGAATCCTTGGAAAACAATCCAAAGTGCCTCAAGCTGTTGCGTAAAGCGCTCAATAAAGGGATTAGTATTTGTATTTTTGTCGAAAACCAAGACGTCACCGCAGAAACGCAAAGACTGCGTTTAGTGATGCGTGAAATCCTCGAAGAATATCCTGTAGCCACTCTGCCTGTCTTTATCGACAAAAGTGAGAAAGAAAAACAAATTCGTTTTTTTCCGAAGCTCTACGCAGCATTCCGCTGCCCTGCGCTCATAACCTTTGGACCCCCTGCATGACGATCTGCTCTTTCGAACTAGAAGCCAGTTGGCACAAAGAGCTCGCTGAGGAGCTATCGCAGCCCTACATAGCGGGGCTCGCAGCATTTGTAGAGATCGAAAGACAGGAACAAACCCCGATCTACCCGCCCAGAGAGCTTGTCTTCAACGCACTAAATAGCACACCCTACGATAAGGTCCGAGTGGTGATTGTAGGACAAGATCCCTACCATGGTAAAGGGCAGGCGCACGGCCTGAGCTTCAGCGTCCCCCATGGCGTGCCTCCTCCACCCTCGCTAAAAAATATGTTCAAGGAGCTGCACGCGGACCTTGGGCTAGCAGAACCATCTCACGGCTGCCTGATCCAATGGGCCACACAGGGCGTGCTTCTACTCAATGCGACGCTTACAGTCAGAGACGCTCAAGCAAAATCACACCACGGCAAAGGCTGGGAACGCTTCACGGACGCCATCATCGCCGCCATCGGACGAAAAAAAGAGCCCGTGGTGTTTCTTCTATGGGGTAAATCGGCGGCAGATAAAGTGCGCAACGTAAAAGAAATCCAGGGGAATAAAAACCACCTCATTCTCACCTGCGCCCACCCCTCTCCTTTGTCAGCGTACAACGGGTTCTTCGGATGTAAACACTTCTCGAAAACCAACCAGTTCCTAGAAAGTCGAGGCCTGGCGCCTATCAACTGGGCGTTGACTTAGAGCTAGAAGCGCCCTCGGGCGCTTACGATCGGGCCTATACGTCCTGCTAAGCACATACCCAAGCCCGCTCATAAAGCCATTACTTTATTCCAAAGTTAGCGCCTGGGCTATAACTCAAAGGCTTTCTTGGCAATCGCTATTTCAGGGGACTGGCACGCGCCTTTAAAAAGACAGTCCTATCGTTTTTCAGGGCCGATCTTGGTCGGAACAGCCCGAAGTGTCCCCTATATCAGTCTTGAAACTCAATTCAAGACCTTTTTACGCAATTTCTAAAACCATATTTTCGGGTTTGATACGACCGACTGCTAAGCGTATGAATTTAAATAAATAAATTGTGTTTTTTAAAAATAAAATATAAAATTAAAGTAACAAAAGTAAACAAGAGAGTGACGATGGTTTCAGAAAAAACTATTAAATATTCACTAGATCACCTACTACACAATGAAGTGGTGCACGTAGATTTGAACGGATCACAGATAACTCTAAAGGCCTCACAAGAGCAAGAACGGCTATCCCTATCAACCGCTATCTATCGGGGAGATAACTATGTCCCCCCTAGCGTACGACTATGTTTAAAACCGAGCTACGCGGGCCCTAGTAGCTATATCCGCACAACCCTTTCACTCGATGAAGAAAACTACACCATTTGTTTAAACCACATGAGCAGCCTAAAAGCGCTCACCAGCCAAGAGCTGGTACGCTTGCTTGAGGAATTCAGTTGGATGGCCGAAGAATGGCGTCAAGTCCTCAACGACAACGATCGCTGCGACCTTGTTCACATTAGAGTAAAGTAGGGCTCTCAACGACAGTTGCTTTGGCTGATATTTCCCTTTGTCGGCTCCATAAGCGACTTGTATCCTGCAACTTAACGTTATATCGGAGGTATTTTTCAGTGTCCTTATTCGAGATTGCAAATCTCATTTTTGACATTTTTTACCATTCAGCCTTGTCTTTGTTCGCAAGATTGACGGTTGGTTAAGCTCCATAATCGCAAGCAGAGGGCCCTAGTGCAGCAGGCTCGCCTCGCTCGTGGAGAAAAATTTTCTTTCTTGGTTATTGACGCCTTTATAGGCACGTATAAGCCTCTATTCGTCGATGGAAAGTCATGGTTCTTAATCTTAGCTGCTATCAACGGTGAGCGGAAAGAGTCTGGCATAGCGTAAGGAATGAGAACTCCTTTATAGACTCAACAAGGGTAGCCCAAGAGAAAATCCAAGATACAGGAAATCAGAATAAATTTTTGATCACCGAAGACGTGCGATTGGTTTGTGCAACGGAACATCTTCCACCAAATAATCTCTTTTGCGGTTCTTTGCGCTAACTACTGAGCGTCTGAAAAGGTTTGCTAGAGCCCAGTCTGGGTCACCTATTGGCCCGCCTTGGAACCTTTTAGGTAGCCGCCAGGGTGGGACCATTCAGATGACCGCAGAACAGTACCTTTTCGTGGCCGTTGACAGCCTACCGCAGGCAGGCCAAAAAACTGTTTTTTTGTGCGCAAATCCAGTGTAAAGCCGCTTTACAAGCAGAAAGCTGGGGCTAAAAGAGAGCCATCAGCCTCGTTTTGCCCCATATCCGTAGCTAACTAGGCCTGCTGGCGGGCCTGTTTTTTTGGCAGAAACCGCTACCTAGGCGTCGATCATGGTTTCGAGCTCCTGAAGAAGAACACGAATGTTTTGTTTTTGTGCTTTAGTGATGGAGAGCCTGCGATGTCGCAAAGAAGAGCAAAGTCTTTCGAGACTGTTTAGAATAGTTTCTCCAACGTTTCGAAAGCGTTTATCGTCCGTAGACAGAGGAAAGCGCTCGCGGATGAGATTGAGGAGCACGTGCTTAGTTTCCCCATCATATTCTTCAACAATGCGTTCTTTTTGTTGCCAGTCGCCCTGACGCGTGGCAAGCGTATAAACAGCTTGCCGAGGCATAACGTCTAATCTGGGCTGAAGACGCTTAGGGAGGGCGTTATAGAATTCGAAATATTGCCATAGGTTATAAGGAGTCTGGCGGTTTCCGTAAGTAGCCATGAGCCAAGCTGTAAAAGCACCCTCCTGGTATTGAGTGAGGATATCATGCGCGCGCTTGATGCGCTCGCCATGCAATAATGCGGCCTGATTGGTGATGGCTTTGACCTCAGCCGTGATCCCAATAAGCGCTTGTAAATCGTTTTCAAGGTCCACACCGCTATTGGCATAGCCCTGAAGAATATTTTCTAACACCTCTCGCTCTTGAGGGCTGAGCTCGCTCGAACCAAATAATCCAGAAAGGCCTGTGAGCTGACCGCTGGCCGACTTTTTTCCCAAAGCAGTAGCCTTAGTATTTTTTTCTTTTTTACCAAGCCGCTCGTTGAGCATACTATTAAGATCAGCCACGGGTTTTCACTCTCTGTAAAAGCTCTTTGGTAAGAGATCGATAATCTGAGGAGGCCCTACTATCTGGGGCTGTTTTAAGCACAGGTTGGCCAAAAATAGAGGCCTCGCTGACGGAAATATCACGCCGTACCCTTGTGCGGAAGGCCTTCCCTGGGAAGGTTCTTTCGATCACATCGAGAAAAGTTTTGTTGCTCTTGCCGCGACTATTCCAGAAGGAAAGAACTACGCCAAGTACATCCATAGGATGTCTTTGCGAGATTCCGTCCATGAACTGTCCGAGACGCTCCATTCCCTTTACGCTATAAAATTCAGGGGTGGCACAAACGAGTGAATGCGTAGAGGCGATCATGGCTGATTCGGTTAGCCAACAAAGCGACGGGGGTGTATCAACAATGATGAAATCATAATCTAGTGGTTCGAGAACATTGCTTAAACGCTCATGAGAGTAGCGGTCAGCGGCTAGCGTACCTGTCACCTCTACGCGCTCCAACCAGGTGTCTGCAGGAACCAGGTCAAGTTTTGGAATGGACGTTTTACAAATCACATCCCCAATTTCCGCCGTGCCTTGCAGCACGGAAGCCATGCTCTCCTGTTCATCGGGATCAAAGCCCAGGCCGGTAGTCAGGTTAGCTTGCGCGTCAAAGTCGATCAGTAATACTCTTTTTTTATGATAGAGCGCTAGTGCAGCGCCAACATGCAGAGCTGTAGAGGTCTTGGCGGTCCCACCTTTGAAACTGCTGACAGCAATACGGAACATACTATTGATCTCCTATTGATGGGCTAGAATAAGGAGAGGTCAACGCGCGCTCACGCCGCTCTTGATCCAGCTTAGCTGCAAATTCGGAGATGTTTAATTCACCGCGTACAACATTATCGCGGGTACGCAAGGTAACCGTGCCGTTCTCCTTTTCTTTATCTCCGATCGTAAGAATGTAATTTACCTGATCCAGTTGGGCATTGCGCACTTTTTTACTGACCGACTCATTCGAATGATCCACATGGCATAGGAAATGGTATTGACGCATTTTCGCAGCTACCTTCTCGGCCGCATCCAAGTGCCGGTCAGCAACAGTAATGATGCGAATTTGACGGGGACTGATCCAAAAAGGGAACCTGCCGGCAAAGTGTTCGATCAAAATACCAAAGAACCGTTCGATGGATCCGAAAAGCGCCCGATGGATCATCACAGGACGTTTTCTGGAACCATCCTCGTCTGTGTATTCCAAATCGAAGCGCTCCGGTAGAGCCATGTCGAGCTGGATGGTACCCAACTGCCAGGTGCGACCAATTGCATCGCGAATGTGGAAGTCAATTTTAGGGCCATAGAAGGCACCGTCTCCCTCGTTGATGCGATAAGGCCGGCCCATCTGGTCTAAAGCGCCTTTGAGGCCAGCTGTAGCCACTTCCCAGTCTTCATCTGAGCCGATTGTATTCTCCGCGGGTCTTGTCGAAAGCTCGAGGTGATACTCAAGGCCAAATGTTTTATAAATCGCATCCGCTATTTGGATGACCCGCAGAATTTCCTGTTCGATGTCCTGCGGCCGCATAAAGATATGAGCATCATCTTGGTGAAAGCTGCGCACTCGGAACAGACCTGAAAGAGCACCTGAAAGCTCATAGCGATGCACATGACCCAATTCGGCAACCCGATAAGGGAGTTCACGATAGCTATGGACCGCGCTCTTGTAGAAAAGCATCCCGCCTGGGCAGTTCATGGGTTTAATGGCCATTTCACGCTCTTCTGTCAGGAAGCTGAACATATTTTGACGGTAGTTTGCCCAGTGACCGGACGTTTGCCATAGTTCGCGAATTAATATCAAAGGAGTTTTTATCTCGACATAGTTGTTATCACGCCAAGTTTCGCGGCAGTAATCCAGCAGATGGTTCCAGACAATCATCCCGTGGGGGTGAATAAAGGGCATACCGGGGGCTTCTTCTTTCAAAGAGAAAAGATCCAAACGAGGCCCGAGTACTTTGTGGTCGCGCTTACGCGCCTCTTCCAGACGGTCTAAGTATTCCTTGAGCAATTTACGGTCAGGAAACGAGATAGCGTATACACGCGTCAGCATTTCGTTCTTAGAGTCGCCTTTCCAATAAGCTCCAGACGTTTTAAGTACTTTCATGGCTTTTACCTTGCCTAGACTAGGCAAATGAGGACCGCGGCAGAGGTCGAAAAATTCGCCTTGGCGATAACCGGTCAAGGAGGCTTCAGGGCCAAAACTGTGGATAAGTTCGACTTTGTATTTATTGTTTTTAAAAGCTTCTAAGGCTTCTTTCTGACTAGCAAAAACTTCGCGCTGACTTTCGTAGTTTTCCTCAACGATCTTTTTAACCTCACCTTCAATACGCTCAAAATCGGCATCAGAAATTGTCAGGTTGGCAAAATCGTAATAAAAGCCGCCTTCAATTGGGGGGCCAATCGTCGGTTGGGCGTCGGGCCATAGGCGCAAAATGGCTTGGGCAAGAATGTGCGCCGAAGTGTGCCAGAAAACCTCTTGCCCTTGAGGCTCCGAGAAATCCCAAAGGTGAACCTTGTCGCCTTCTTTCAAAGAATGCCAAAGGTCAACTGTCTGCCCGTTCACCTCGGCTGCTAGAGCTTGAGCAGGGCCCGTTAAGTTAAGTTTTTTGGCTAGGTCTTTCGCACTGCTGCCATCGGCTAATTCGATCACTGAGCCATCTTTGATTTGTACACGCATGCGTCCACCCTATCCGTTAAATACTAAAAAACTGTTCCTGAGAGTCTAGCGCATTTTGCGTCAAATGGGAAGAGGGGTAAGAGGTGCGAGTTCTTAAACTTTATGTTAAAGTAACGAAAAATACGCGTATGGGATATCTTGGCTCTCGTATGGATAATGCTAAACTTGACCTCTTGCTGCAAAAAATAGCGCTCTCAGTATGGGATGCGCGTTTTTTTCAGCGATTTTATACGATTCTGGCTGAAGACAGCGGCTTGTTAGTGGAGGTGGAGGATGATGCGCAGCTAACGCAAGCGCTTACCAATGACCTCACGGAGCTGACCGATCTGCTAGAACACACCCGCATACAACAAGCTACCGCTGCCCGGAACATTGTTCGCACAAGACAGCTGGCGAGCCTGCTCATCGATGAGGAAGGCAAAATTAATTTCGATAGACTGCGCAAAGCGGAAGAATTGTGTCGAGCGCATCTTTTCTCCATAGGTCCCGAGCGCCAGCATGATGCCGCGAGACAAGAACACATTTTAAAAGTTTTACAATTACTATTATCTAGTAAAGATCTTCAGCAACAGCTACAGAATATGCATAAACCCACTTCTCACAGGCTCGTCGAGCATATAGTGCGCGATACCCTGCAATTGGGAACCGACACCGTTCTGACCGATGTCCATATTCGTCGGGCGGTTCTCTCCGCTTGGTTTTGCTATCTAAGACAAAACGTGGGCTCCTGCTTCGCCACCGCACCAGCGATTATTGTTCATGACGAGCAGCCGATTCAATTTCTAAAAGATATCGATGAATTGCTCAACACAGGCAGCTTACAACGTACCTTCGGAGGCGTTCAATACACAGCACCTATTAGTTCGACTTGGGGCGCGGGAGATCTCCGCAAGCGCTTCACAGTCTCCAAGGAGGTGGATAAACAGCCTGAAATAGAAATTTGGCGCGCACCAGGTCTGCTAGAGGCGTTTAGTAAAGTTGGTCTAATCGAAAATAGCCTTTCGGTAAATGATAAAGTCGCACAATCCAAGATTCTCTTCCAACAGATCGTGGAAAACTGGGAAGGCACCGGCCCCCTCATCGATACCTGCGCTGAGGTACTGATAGCACGGGCTCTGATGCGTAAGTGGGAGATTACGCATCAGGACGTCCAAGATTTTCAAAACCGCCCCAAACCCATGCTACAAAGCTCTTTGATTATACACACACAGAAAAAAAGTGTTACGGGCATATCTAAGGGAGATCGCTGTGAGAGATATCTCGTAGAGACCGAGATGGCAAGAAACGCGTTTAAGGCACTGACGGATAATGCTCTTCTTCGCTCTTGGGAATTTACCATCGCCTCTTTTGCAGAAGTAAAGTCAAATTTCACAAACTTCAACATGTATGCCAGCCTGGGCATCAATGCACAAGACGCAGGCGGTATTGGACCTACTTTATTCGAGCTCTTCCGACTCAAACTAGACCAGGCAAACAACAGGGTCCGCGAACTGCAAGAGGAATACGAGCGCCATTACGACTTCATTAAAGCGATGGAAGTACGCTTACAAAGAGCCTCTTCAGAACAAGAAGCGAAGTGGCTTAATGCGGAATACCGTTCTATGCGCAACGAATTTTATACCATTGAAGAGCTACGGAACAAAGCGAGCTATAAGGCAAGGCGCTACGCCAGTTTATTCAACGACACGCGCGATCTCTACATTCAGCTTTTTTCTGAATATTTTCAGGAGGTTTATGACGCCGATCTTCACGAAGTCGATACAGGCCCGTACGACGACAGTCCTGCCGGTTTCAGACTGCTTTACAAGCATGGCCGAGCCAACACCGCTGTCTGGACAAGGATAAAAAACCTCTCTGAATATGTTGACGCACTTGTTTCTTTCTTTACACAAACAGAATCGCATATGGCAAATAGCGAAGATTTTCAAGGCCTAGAATCAGATTTAGGTGAGATTGTCACAACTCTTGTTAACCATGTACGTACTCCACAATTTTTGGAATCAGCTCTCCATCGGATGGCAGCCGCCCATGGAGGACGGCTGCCAAAAAATCCGCTCGACAACCTCAATCAAGTAGAAAAAAAACCATGGGCTTATACCTCTGGCGGTGCCATGAACAAGCTGGTGAGCTGCTATTTTCGCAGAGATAGCGACCCCACTGAAAGCGCTCGCTGGGTAGAAAATGAGATGGAGCTGCTTGTTTTTCTAGTAGATTGCGCTAAAAAAATCTCTCCACAGCTATCTGAAGAGTACTTAAAGGACCCCAAACGCTCTCTTTTAATTCACTCTCCGACCCACGCTTTTCTCTTTCAACCAGGTCGCAAGCCCTTCGCTGCGGCCGCTTCCAATACTGCTTACACTTATATTTGGGTTAGAGACCATCTCTACCTGCCGGCTTTCAATTTTGTGAGTGGCCTTTACGTCGATCGCGAAATGATCGAAAATCTCGTCAGTGCTCTCGCTCTCGAAATTCCCGACAGCTTGAGAAATACGTATCGGGAAACTTTTTCTTTTATCCCGGGTCAAATGCGCGCAAAAGACCTTCGTGACTATATTTTAGATCAAATTTCTAAAACCCGAGACCTGCGAATAAATGGTTACCCTATCCTGGGCCCGGACCAAGTGGACAGCTTTCTGCAACGAACGCTTCCCCTATCCCGCAATTACCAGATAGAGGCGCGCTTGCGGGAGCTCTTTCAAAATCTGCCAGGCGTCGACACGGATAGGCTAGCGGCTTGGATGGCTATCTACGATAAAGTCACTGGACGTGGTCCTGTCCCGCCCGCTATCAATGCACAACAGTTCCGCGAGCTCGCTCTTTCAATCATCGCCATGCACTCAGGATCGATCACAGGTTCTACCAATTGGCTCGAGGAGGTGGCGTGGGCCGCCCAGCGCTTAGGATTCGCCACCCCGCAGCCTATTTTTTTCGCCGACTCAAACTGGGTAACTGATTACTTTTCTTTTGTGATTAATCCCGGAACGTTAAAACTTGAACTATGGCGAACTGACATTACTGGAACCAAAGGGCACCCTATGAGCCATTGGAAACAGTGGGTCGATGGCTCTCGTCGCGACCTAACCTGGGGCGTTTACCTCAACCCGGTCGAATACCGCGCCTAACCAAACTGCGTTCCAGCAAAAACATTCCACTAAGACGAGCTAGCACGTCTCAGAAGTAATCCTGAAGGATAAAAGGCCGCCGTTGAATTGGGCTAGAGGCTCGCATAACCGGTCCGTTTTTTCGTTTGATGCTTGACTAAATGAACCAAATGATATAAACAGTTTGGCGAAAGAAACAAAATGAAGGGTTCAATCGCAAGACGGTAGCCAATCAAGGGTAGCCCGGTGGCCAGTTACACAAAGCTCGGGCTAAATGCAAAGACAGAGTAAAGATCGAAAATGATAGATTCTTTGAAAAAACTTTAGAATCTGTTTACAAAAAATGATAACAGCTCTTATACCTTGAGTTTCGCGTCCCTCAAAACGAGATAGTGCGATGTTACCAAAGGCTTATAGATTAAGAAAAAAGGCTTTGACGGACGCAGTGAGGTGGGAAAAACTGAGTTCTCAAGAACTGATCACAACATTTAAACAAAGTAAAAAAAAATGGAGAGCGCAATGAAGTTTCTTAAGTTTTGGTTGCCAGTAGTCGCTGTAAGTTGCGGCCTCACAGCAGCCGCATACGCAGACTGCGACTGTACCTATGACAGCCTGCATGATGAGTTGGATGAGCGTGACATCGAAGCCGTCATCGAATTCGTCAACTCCAAAAGAACCATCGACCTTCAAGAAAAAGCATGCAACTTGGCCATCAGCGGCGATATTCGCACCGACTGGCAGCATGTAAATGAGAAGGTGAACGGCGAAAGACAACGCGGTGGCCAAGCAGACAGTTGCGACGGCGACCCCATGGGCCGTAACTTGTTCAACGTACAGTTCAACTTGATGTTTGACTACCGTTGCGACCGCTCTTGGGGCGTTGCTCACGTGGAATTCAAAAACCGCATGGGTATTTTGCAAAACGACCAGAAAGGTTCCGCACCTCAGCAAGCAAAAGCTGATACAGCAGAGACAGGCGAGAGCCATGTTCTACCAGCAAACAGCATCACTCAGGCTGACAACCCAGCTTGCAATCAGTTCGCCAACAGCTACCTCTTCGGCAGCGGCCAGAAATCTGGCATCAACCTGAAGAAAGCTTACTGGGGTTACAACATCAGCGCCGATGGTGGCAGCCGTTTTGACATCGAAGTGGGCCGTCGTCGTCTGTACGATGTGTTCGACTCTCGTATCCAGTTCCTAAGCCAATTTGACGGTGTATTGCTCCGTTATGCTTCACAGTTAGACTGTGCTGATGCCTACGTAACCGGCGGTGCCTTCGTTGTTGACGAGCGCGTAAACCACTGGGGTGGCGTAGTTGAAGGTGGTATCCTCAATCTTTGCGATTCAGGTTTCGACTTCAAATATTCGTTCATCTACTGGCACAAAGCAGGCACCAACCGCGGTAAAGTAAGAGATGCGATTGGCTCAAGGTTTAAAAACTCACAGTGGACAGCTACCTACCACCTGGATCCAGAAGTTCTCTGCGCTCCAGCTTCGATCTACGGGGCTATCTTAGTTAACCACGCAGCCAAGAAGATCCCAGGCTCTAACAACAAGAGAAACCTCGGTTGGTACTTAGGTGCTCGCGTTGGCGAAGTCTGTGCTTCAGGCGACTGGGCAATCGACTTCAACTGGCAGTCAGTTCAAGCGCAAGCCATTGCTGACCCAGACGTTTCTGGTATCGGTCGTGGTAACGCGAAAGACAGCACCATCACCGCAAACACCGGTGTAAGGGGCTCAGCAGCGTCAGGAAACAACCCAGCGATTGTGGCTGATCCTAGCAATGCACGCGGCGATGCTAACTACCAAGGGTTCAAACTCATGGGTCTGTACGGCGTAACTGACAACCTCTCATTGGAAGCAAGCATCCAGTGGGCGCGTCAGGAAAGCAAACGCGTCGGTGGCGATCTTAAATACAGCGACTTTAAGCTGGAAGCCATCTACGCATTTTAATTCTGTCCAGATTTAGCAAAAGAATGCAAAACCCTCGTCTGTTATAGACGAGGGTTTTTTGTTTTCTGATGCTTGACGAAAACAGGGCGGTCGAACTACAATCCGGCCTCTGCTTGTTACAAGGAACCCAAATGGCGCAAATGCAAAACCTCGTTGAGAACAACGTTATCCGTTTTATTAACGTCACCCGTCGCAAAGATGGTCTCTTCGCCAACTTCAAGATCAAAGGTCAAAAAGGCGGAACGATGTTTTCCGTATCGATCTCTATCGATATTTCTGCCGCAGAGGTTGACCCCACAGACCCTTTGGAGAAAATCATTGAGGAGTGCGCAAAGATGGCGGTGCGCGAATTTCAAAGAGCAGAATTCACATTCGAGGGCCTCGGCAACATCTAAGCCCTCGCCAAACAATTACCTGGGTGTAGCGCAGCTTGGCTAGCGCACTTGCATGGGGTGCAAGAGGTCGGAGGTTCGAATCCTCTCACCCAGATTTCTTCAGAACACTTCGACCGTTCCAAAACCTATTTTAATAGTAGCTGACCGATCTACGTGCGCGCTCGTATTTTATACACAGCACTCATAACGTTCCTTTGGTACGATCAGCCCTGTAGCAGTTAGCGTTTTTAAGAGCCGGTTAGCTTGGAAAAAACTAATACGGCATAAATCAACTAATTCACCTCGTTTAATGGTTTTATGCTCTTTGATATAGCTTATTACCATCTGTTATTGTTGAATTGGATCAAACCCGACTTGCCGCACATATCTCGCTTTTTGTGCTATTTTTTTTGTATAAGTTTGCACTTAAGGTGTAGGTACGCCCTCTGCCGGCACCATGAGCGTCAATTAATCCTGCTTCCATAAGTTTTCGTAAAAAAACCCTTGTCTCCTGTTCTGACTTTTATGTTGAATAAGTCAGCTCGGCGGTGGTTAAACGTCCTTCTAGGCAAAGGCAAGAAAGGATAATTAAACTATCATCGGCCCGTTCGCTCGGCTAAACCAGCATGCTTGCTCATATCAGCTAAAAAACGATTGCGGGGATGCGGCTTAGCCACGAGAAGATTATCTAATAAGGTTACCCCCTCCACCAACCCTTCAGGATTGGAGATGGATAAGCCGGTGTCATCGATTTGTATCCAATAGCAGATCATCACCCTCGGCGTTCGATTGATTCATAATGTCTGGCAATTGCTTCAGACCACTCTTGAACTCGACTTTCAGGGTTTCTCCCCTCGAGATGGTATCCATTAATTCTTGCGTCTCAGAATCCATTGCACCCAAGCGGCATTAATTCTTTTCGTTCATGTTCATTTTTATCGAGTCTGCTGTTCGAGACTTAAAACCAGCAAATGTTACAATTTTTCGGAAAATTTCAGCAAAATGTCACCATTATTTTTTATCGACAGAATCTGTTCATAAGTGCTGTTCAGACTGTTCATAGCCATGTTGATGAATGGGCCTGTGTTCATAAATGCCTTGTTATGATCAAGCCATGAACAAGTCACCAACAAGGATTCTCCCAGCAGAGCCCCTGTGCGCTATGAACATTTCCACAGTGTATGAAGAAGAAGAGTACTACATATATAGAGAAGACCATTACTCAGAATGCTGTGGGAACTTGCCGTATTCGTGGTAAGCTACCATTGTTTTTAGGTTGAATCATATCCATATTGAAGGTACAAGAAGTCTTCTTTTGGTTTTGAGGATCCTGTGTCATTTATTCCTGAGCGTTTTTTTGATCTCCGCCACTTTCGCTACGCTGAGCTGTTTTCCGGCTTGCTGGCCGTTTGGGAAGTACTCTCGAGGATTCACGATTATTTGGAAAGTGTAGATTTGGGCCGGATAGAGAGTGCGATACCGACTGGCGCTTTCATCGTAAACCCTGCCCTAATTAATATTGGAAAAGGATCTGTGGTAGAGCCTGGAGCCTACATTCAAGGTCCGTGTGTCATCGGCGAAGGTTGCGTGGTGCGCCACGGTGCCTACATTCGCGGCGATGTTGTGGTTGGCGATCGGTGCGTTATCGGCCACGCAACAGAGCTGAAAAATGTAGTGTTGCTGAACGACGCGCATGCGGCGCATTTTGCGTATGTCGGGGATTCTGTACTTGGCAATCAAGTGAATCTGGGCGCTGGAGTGAAGTGTGCGAATGTGCGGTTGGATCGCAAAGAGGTGAGCGTCTATTGCGACAGTCAGCGCTTATCGACAGGGCTGCGAAAGTTTGGTGCGATTGTCGGCGATGGATGTCAGATCGGGTGCAACGCGGTGATGAACCCGGGGACAATTTTAGAAAAAGGGGCTGTGGGCTTCCCTTGTGAGGTGTTGTCAGGTGTCGTGGGCGTCCGAAGCTAACCAAAAGAATATTCTATTACAATTATTTGGGCCCTATAAAGAGCGCGTTGATGGGGCCATCCGAAGTTACCTAGCAAAGTGGCCTGAAAAGCTGCCTTTGCGCGAATCGTGCGAGCATGCGTTATTAGGCGATGCAAAGCGTTTTCGGCCCGCCTTGGTACTCATGGTTGCCGAGGCTGTCGGTAAGGGCTTGGACGCTACGGAAGTCGCCTTGGCTGTGGAGTTCTTTCACACAGCTTCGTTGGTTGCCGACGATCTGCCGGCGATGGATGATGAGGAAGTGCGCCGCTGGCGTCCCTCGTTGCACAAAATTTACGGTGAGGCGGCAGCTCTGTTGGTGACCTATGCGTTGATTGCTGAGGGCTACAGCTGTCTTTCTAAAAATGCGCAGCATCTGTACCTGCGCGGACAATTTACAAAGGCGCGAGCAGATCGCGTCTGCGTCATGGCCCTGGACAATGTATGTGCCAATACGGGGCTGTTCGGAGCCACGGGCGGGCAATGGCTAGACCTGTTCCCCCCCGATGCAAGCCTCGAAACAATACGCGAAGTGTTTCTACGCAAGACGGTGGCTCTGTTCGAGATTTCGTTCGTATTGGGCTGGCTGTATGGCGGCGGCGAGGAAACGCAGCTTGGGCTCGTTAAAGAGGCCGCTAGCCACTTCGGCATGGCGTTTCAGATCGCCGATGACCTAATGGATGAAGAACAGGATCGCGCGAATGGCAGCAATGTCAACTTGTGCTTGGCTGTTGGGCGCCAGGCCGCACAGACGCTCTTGGAAGAGGAGGTTATCAAGTATCGCGAGACCGTTTGTCGTTTGGATGTTGCGACTTTTAGCCTGGCTTCGTTAACGGATCTTCTTTTGCAAAGCTAAAAAAGGGCAGTTGGCTCCGCCGCCACTTTGGGCTGGCAATGAGCTCAGATATCTAGAGCATGGTTTAACTTTCTTGCTTAGCGTAGAGCCAATCGAAAACGCCGGGGAGGCGCTCCTAAAAGTAATCGAAGGCCTGGAGATCTTTTATCTGATGTTGCAGCATACTTTTCCACTCGGACGAAAATTCCGATTTTTTGGATGATGCTCAATTGTAGCCAGGCTGGGCATCGGCGTCATTTTAAAGGCGCATTTGTCCCTTAGCGATATCAACAGCTTCGCCACATCGACTAGTCGGTGGCCTTCTTGATAAAGATGGATAACGTCATAGAGATCGCGAGGGCGCTCTCTCTCTGCCAAGGCACGTAGTTTTTCGGCAAAAATCTCTTCATAGGAATAGCTTAAAATTTGAGGTACTTTGCTCGGATAATCAGAATAATCATAAAAGACAGCGCGCTTGTCAGGCTTAAGTACAACCTTTTCATCTGCTGTGAGATCTAATTTAACGGTGGGATAAGGTGCTGGCTGCTTTAAAGGGCCTCGATAAGATAACTTGCCTTGTGCAGACAAGCTGCGGTGGGGGTCCAGCAAAATCATGTTCTCGGGAATTTCGATCCCTGACTGCTCGTAAACCCACTGCGCAATCTCTTTCAAAATTGTGCGCAGCGCTTCTTCTTTCATTTGTCGAGGGTCTATCAAGGTAAAATCCAAGTCTTCCGAGAACCGGTAATGCTCGAAAAAACATTTTTTAAGGCAGGTTCCCCCTTTAAAAATCCACGAATCTTTTGTTTGCGCATTACTTTGGATGCCGATTAACATCTACCCCAAAATATAGTCTTTTTCAATCGTAGAAGGTCGCAGCCTGAGCTTTTTTGCTTTTCGGGCGATCTCAAATTTAGTAATCACTGAAAACCTCCTTCCAATCCTTTTGGGATCCATAACCTCCATTTTTTGATCAGGCGCTTGCTTTTAGATGTGGGGTCTAGCTGGGAATTTCCTTGGCTGAGGCGCTCCAAACAATATGTAATGCTATGGGCTTCCTGGGGCTTTATCTTTGATAAAATAAAGCCTAGGCGTTTAAAAATTGCTCTGTTCTGCATTTTGTCAGCGTATTGGAGCAATATATCTAGGTTGCAATTGTCCGAGGATAGGTATTGTTGGAAAAAATCGACCACAGAACGAATCCCTCCACCGATAGATGGATCATCCAACATGTCGACAATTGTTTTGTGGGGATCTGACACCTGAACTTTCATTTGGTCCTTCCAAACGCTCCTAAGCCCGAACATATCCTTGGGTGCGATTTTTTTTATCAAAAATGCCAAGCCTTCTACTGACTGTTCTTTATGATTTAGGCGTCTGGAGGTCAAAAAAATAGTCGATTCGAAAATTTGTTCGGTAAAATCCCAATACTGGGCCGCTGACCACCCGCCGATGTAGCAGGGTGAGAAGATTTGCAAAGCCACCACCCAAGGATCTAGAAGGCCCTCATCCGGGGCTCCGGCTGCTAAGTCTACCGGAAAATAAAGCCCCCCGCCTAACCCTCCGCAACCACCCGTTTTTTGCCCATGAGGACAAGTACAACCTTGCTTGCTCTCTAGATGCGTTTAAGGCGTGTGCGACGAAATCAACAGATACACAGCCCTTTGAATCGCGCAGCACGTCTGAAAGCCGCCTACGAGACAGCCTGCCTAATCCAGCTAATTCATCCATATGCAAAAAACTCTGTTCTCCGTGGTTTAAGATATATCGCACGAGCTTTTCTCGCATATCTTCTGCGGTTGCAGTATACCCTCCCTTGAATCGCCCCGCGCCTCTGAGAGCCGCCGTAGCCTGCCCAATTCACCCATATGCAAAAAAACTTTATTACCCGCGGCTTAGATGTGTCGTATGGGTATATTATAATCAAAGAAAATAGCTTTTATCTTATGTTTTCTGTGGTTGTAGTATACCCTACTTTGAATCGCGCCGGCAGACCCGTGTGCAAAAAATTCTGTTTTGTGGCTCAGATGTATTGGTATATTGTAACCAAAGAAAATAGCTTTTATCCTATATTTTCTACAGTTGTAGTATGCCTTTCTGTCGCGAAAGAGAAGGTCTGCAGGAGCCCCAGTTTATGCGTCATATGGGACGCTTATTTTGTTTCGGCTGCGGTTTTCTGGCAACGAAAGCAGAGCTCACGCAAGCTACTAAAGGATGGTTTGACTCATGGCCGGCTTTGGCTAAAAACTTAATGCTTTGTGCAGACAGCGAGTCGGTCCTTCCTGTGCAGACCCGATTCAAAGCCCCTTTTTCGATGGAAAAAAAGATCTTCTGGATTTACTGTTAAAGCAAGAAATTACTGCAAAGAGGTCTGCAATTTTTTGAAGTTTCTCAAGAAGCTGGAATGCTCGTTCGAGCCCGTAATGCGCGGATGAAGCGAGAGGCTGCGCCCTCGATCTATCAGCAGCCCTTGTCTTCGTAAAAAGCGGCAGTTGGTCTCATTGCTGGCGCCAACTGCCTTCTTTAAGGATTACCCTGCCGTGGCGGCTTCTTCTGTAACTTTTGCCATGAGAAGGGGGTCTACGCGATGTTTTTGGTAGTGTTCGCGCACTTGGGCGTCGATCTCTTCCAGGAGCTTACTGTTATTTTTGAGCTCTTCTCGCACAGCCTCGCGGCCTTGCCCTAGGCGCTGGCCCTTATAGCTAAACCAAGCGCCTTTTTTCTCGATGATTCCAAAGGCTGTGCCCATGTCGATCAGGGAGCCGGTGCGTGAGATGCCTTCGTTGAAGAGGATATCAAATTCAGCGATCTGGAAAGGAGGAGCCATCTTATTTTTTACGACCTTGACCTTGATGCGGTTGCCGACTTCGCTGTTATCGGCACCTTTGATCCCGCCGGTGCGTCGGATGTCGAGGCGAATAGAAGAGTAGAATTTAAGGGCTCGGCCGCCGGTGGTGGTTTCTGGGTTGCCGTACATTACGCCAATTTTTTCGCGAATCTGGTTAATGAAAACGGCGCAGGTATTGCTTTTGGATAGGGTAGCGGTCAGTTTTCTCAGGGCTTGAGACATCATACGCGCCTGCAGGCCTACGAAAGCGTCGCCGATTTCTCCTTCGAGCTCTGATTTGGGCACAAGGGCTGCCACGGAGTCGATGACGATGACATCGACTGCATTTGAGCGGGCCAGCATTTCGGCGATGTTCAGGGCCTCTTCTCCGCTGTCGGGTTGGCAAATCATTAGATCGTCTAGGTTGACGCCGATTCTGCGAGCGTAACCAGGGTCTAAAGCGTGTTCGGCATCGATGTAGGCTGCGAGTCCGCCTGTTTTTTGCGCGTTGGCTACGATGTGCAGCGCTAGGGTAGATTTACCAGAAGACTCTGGGCCGAAAATTTCGACGACGCGCCCGCGCGGCACCCCGCCAATACCAACAGCGATATCCAACGCTAGGGCTCCTGTACTGATGACGCTAATTTCTCGTCGAGCGGCAGATGCGCCCAGCGACATGATTGCGCCTTCTCCGAACTGTTTACGGATTTGACCTACGGCCAGTTCGAGAGCTTTTCTACGTTCTGCATCGGGTGCCTGCGCCATGTTCCTAACCTCTAGTTAAGTCTATTTTGAAGGCGCTAGAATACTGCACAAGGGGAATAATGGCAAGGAACGCTAATTGTATCAATAACTATCCAAAAGGTTTCTCTAACGATCCGAGGAATGCCTTTCGGCCCGCTGGCGAGCCTGTTTTTTTTGACTACTTAAGGCGCCGTTTTAAAGGGGTCCGTATGCGCAAGCTTTGGGCTCAGGGCGCTCCATTCCCTTTTCTTAGGCCTGGTTCGGTTTTCCAGGGATAGGTGGTGTTGGCAGCTTGTTGCAGTCCGCGCCAGCCGCCCTCGTCAAACTGTGGGACAGTACTGCCATTCCAAAAGAGAAACAGCCAGACAAAAGCCCAGCAGAGAGTTATGGTGTAGAGGACCAGTAGCCAGCGTGGGAATGGCGCATGTGCCTCTTTAGGGATGGGATTTTCCTGGTCATCCAGGAGAGTGAATTGTGAGGAGTCTTCATTGAGAGCCACGATCGTCCATCTCCATCATTCTTTTTTTCGGTTCTTCGTCCATATCTAGACGGTCTTTTTTCCATAGGTATAAAAAGATCACTAAGGCGCCGCTCACCATTGCGAACAGTACGCTGAAACGCAGCAGGTCGCCGTAGACGCCAAAGGCGTCTGGTTGGTTAGGGATCATGGCTTGGCCTCCTTACTTCGATGAGCTCGGTTGTTTTAAGAGGATCTTTTCCCTGCCACCAGGCCTGCGTAGGCGGGGTGATGCGCGTTCCTTTGGTTTGCAGGAATTGGAAAATCGCCTCAAATTTACGGTTAGGCAAGCCCATTAAAGCGGGATCGCTACCTTCGTCGAAGAAATGTCGAAAGGAGGGCATAATACTGCCAGGGCTCTCTGTGCGGGGCTCCCAAAAGTGTACTTTATGCCAATCTCGGCTAGGGCGCTTCACACCCGCGCGCGCAAGGTCTGGGCCGATGCGTCTGGTGCCGGGAAACGAAATGTTGTCGTAGATATATTCGTTTCCTGAAGAAGGTGGGGCGGCAAAGGAATCAGAGCCGTTCAATACACAATCTTGGATAAGAGTGCGGTTTTGGATGGTGTGGCAGTACCAGCAGCCTTCGGTGGCAAATAGGTGCTCGCCCAATTGAATAAGCTCTTTTCGTGAAACGAAGCCGAGATCAGGGCCGGTCAGTTCCTCGATGGTGCGTATGGGCTGCCCGTGGGGATCGTACTGGTATGCTTTTAGGCCGGAAAAAGTGTAAAAACGTACGCGATATTCCTGTGGGTTGGAAATATAGATGACTCCCGGGTCTCTGAAGTACGTCTGTTGTTTTTTGTTGTCGAGAATTTCAAAGTTTTCACTCGCATATTGTTCTATCTCGGTTTTGCCAACAGCAAACGCTTCGGTTCCTTTGGGCGCATAGAGTTCGTAGATGCTGTAGTCGGGTGCTGATTGGGTGGTATCTTGAGTGCTTTTTGCCCATTTTTTGCGTAGAGAGGTGCGTAGCTTTTCGGCTGCGGTCTGGGCTTTGAATTCTCCCTCTTGGGGCTGTCTTAGCATGAGGAGCCGCGGGCTTAGCTTGGTTTTTTTCTCTTCCAGGCGAGTGATGTAAGGCTCGAGCTCTGGAGGGGCGACAATACGCAGGTTTTCCTCTTCTAAGAAAGCGAGGAGCGTGTAATCGTTTTTAAGGTGGTAGACGAATTCAAGATCCTGCTTCCCTGTTGACGGTTGCGCTATGTAGAAATTTGGGTCGGAGATTTCATACATTTGCACTTGAAAATGGCTTGAGGGTTGAATCCAACTGGGGTCAACGAGATTGGGCGCGACGATGACCGCACCGATGGTAGTAGCTAAAATAACCAAAACATAAATGACGAAGCGGCCAGAAGATCTCTCCATGCGGTAGGGAGCATGCCCGTCTTGTTGACTCATGGGGCCCCCGCGCTATCCCAACGAGAGCTTTTGCGGGATCCTAGCATAATGGTGCTAAAAACGTTCACCACGAAGAGCAGGTTAGCGGCGAGGATAGTGACGCCAGAGAAGGCGCGTATCGCCCACCAAAGGCGCATGTCGGACACAGTTTGCGCGAAGGGCATTGAGGAGAGATTATTATGGTATTCGGCGTAGGTGGAGCCGTTAGCCCAACTCGCCCACTGCAGGCCTTGCAAAAAGCCTCCCACATGCAGAGAGAGAAACATCAGCATAGCCCCCATTAGGTTGAGGTTGAAATGCCAATCAGCGAGGCGTGCGGAGTAGAGAGGTTTGCCTGCAATGACGGGTAGAGCACCGTAGATGCCAGCGATCGCAAAAAAGGTAAAGGTGCCGTACAGAGAAAGGTGGGCGTGGCCAATGACCCAGTCTGTTTTGGAAATGATTTCATTCACGTTGCGTAGGGCCATGAGGGAACCTTGTACGCTAACGAGAAGGTAGAAAAGTACCCCCATGATGATGAATCGGATGGCTGGGATACGTAGGTAAGCGTTCCAGTTGTTTTGTAAAGTGGCAAAAAGGTTTGTCACAGCCGTGAAGACAGGGATAAAAAGTAGTCCAGAAAAAATGATAGCAACAGTCTGTATCCATTGCGACATAGGGCCGTGGATGATGTGGTGCGCGCCCACCCAGCCGTAGGCGAACGCTATGGACCAGAAGCCCACTAAAGACAGTTTATGGCTGTAGATAGGGCTACCAGAGAGTTTTGGAAGGAAATAGTAGGCGATCGCCAGCCCCATCGGTGTAAAGACTAGTCCTACCAGATTGTGTACGTAGAAAAAACTTACGTTAACACGACTCATACCGCCCGGTACGGTCAGGATGCCCCAATTCCCCAGGATCCAGGCTGTGGTGGTCCAGATAAGAGCTCCCATGATGTACCAGAGGGATACATACATTTTCTCATATTTGCGGTTAGCAATGGTCAGAAAGATGTTCAGCGCTACTAGTCCCACGGAAATGAGAAACATAAATTTCAGGGGGAGATAGCCTAACCACATAGGGATTTCCGCATATTCCCAACCCCAATTAGTGCCAAACGGAAAGGAAAAAACGGCGGTGATGAGGGTAAACCACCAAAAGAGGCAATTCCATTTGGCCAGCGAAGGGCTCCAGATTGAGATCCCACAAAGGCGCTGCGTCATATAGTAGATTAGCCCCACGTCTGCCGACAGAAGCCATAGAAAGAGGATACCGTTTACGTGCACCGGTCGGAGTTTTCCAAAATGTACATATTCTCCCTTAAAATAATCCGGGAATACGAACGTATTATAGGCGATGAAAGTTCCCATCAACATAGCAAACGCCATAAAGCCAATGGCAGGATAGAGCATCCATTTTACACAAGTGTCGTCGTAGCGCGTTGTCATCAATCTTGACCTGCAGAAGAAGATTCAGAAGATCGTTGAGGGGGTTTATCCAGGTTATGCATTGTTAGGTCCTCATCCTCATGGAATATCTGGTATTTTGTCTCCTCCGCATCCTCAAATTGCCCTATGCGTTGGTAGTACAAAAATACTGCCAGCCCGAAAAGCCCAAAGCCCAGTGTGGACAGGATCGCGAAAACCATAGCGTCTGTTTCAGTTGTAAAAGCGGCAATCTATCAGACAAATATGTTTTTTACACAAGGGAGTTTTGGAGTAAACCTAAAATAGGGGTTTTTGCTATGTTTCCCCGAAAGCAACCTTGGAGAAAACTATGTGGAAGTGGCCATTTATTGCGTGCACAATGCTAACAACAGCTTTAAATGCGGAGACAAAAGTCCTCGCTTTTTCGGGCAGTACCCGTGAGGATTCCGTAAACAAAAAGTTACTCTTGGAGGCCGTTAGTCTGGCACGTGAGATGGGTGCGGAAGTCACGGTGGTTGATCTTAAGGACTATCCTCTTCCATTTTATGATGCCGATTTTGAAGCTAAAGAAGGCATGCCAGAAAAAGCTAAGGAGCTGCGTCGACTGCTGGTGCAAAGCCAAGCCATCCTCATCGCCTCGCCTGAGTATAACGGTTCTGTATCTGCAGTTCTCAAAAATGTAATCGATTGGGTTTCGCGTGGCGAAAATGGACAGCCTTCGCGTGATGCGTTCAAAGGGAAAAAGGTCGTGCTCTTGAGCGCTTCTCCGGGCCCTACAGGCGGTTTGCGCGGTCTAGTGCATCTAAAAGCAATTGTAGAAAATATCGGCGGCAATGTCCTGCCTAAGCAGTTTTCTTTACCCCAGGCTTATAACGCCTTTGACGAGCAGAACCATCTTAAGAACCAAAAAACCAGGGAAGAACTGCGCCAGCTTGTGCAAAAACTAGGCAGTTAATCACAGATTGCGTGCAAAAATAATTGTTTTTTTGGGTAATGCGAGTGTTGTGTTAAAACATTGATAACATTATAATAGTGCTTGTTTTTAAAAAATAGATCAAAAGGAATTGTTATGGTTGGAGCTGAATCTCGGCAGTTCGCGGTCTTAGAGAGCGGAAGGTGGGGAATCCACGTTCATTTAGACACTCTATCGGTGACTGTGCAAGTTCCTGCACATCGAGGACAGCTAGTCGACTATGCAAGTAAAGTAGCTAGGGTGGCAGTGGGCGGGGCTTTTTGCTTTTATGCGTCTCCCAGCGCTTATAAATGCGGATTTATCTTAGGGGTCGGGCGTAGTTTTCTGGACTATGTAAATTTTAGCGATTTTCCAACGCGTGGCGTAGCTTTAGGATCTAAGGTCGTGCAATTTGCCCAGAGGGTCAGTTTTCCGGCCAATGTTGCTACGATCGCTTGCGGCGCACTGGTGGTGGGGGTGATAAGGTTGGTAATTCCTCAGTTTGTATTTGAGGCTGGAGTTGGGCTTGTAGGAATGGACCAGGGGTTCACGGACGGTTTCGATTGTACAGAGGTGGCGAAAGAGAAGTTTGGCGCATTTGCCTTAGCGATTTGGGATGCGCAGGTAAGGGCCTTAGTGGTGCCTCCCCCAGATAACGATGCGGCCTTTTAAATTAGAAAACTTGCTCAAACAAGGAGATACTAAGTGAATTCATTTGTTCGGTTTAATGTTCAATATGAGGCCGGAAATATGCTGGGGGCTGAGTATGACCCAGCTGCTAGGCAGGTGAATATTCACATTCCTGCAACGAGGGACGAGGTTCTTAAATGGGCTAAGAAGGCTGTGAGGGTAGCTGTAGGGAGTGTTTTCTTTTTTCTTAGCAGGTCCGACAAAGGCTACCAGTGCGGTTTTGTTCTGGGTCTAGGAAGGGGTTGCTACGAATATATCAAACCGGGGATCCTTCCCCAATTTAGTTTTGCCTTTGGGGCCAAAATTACCAGATTTATAGAGCAAAATCCATTCCCCAGAAACGCGCTTGTCGTCGGCAGCGGAGCGGTGGTGTTTACTTGCGTTAAGCTGCTTATGCCGAAGATTATCTTCGATGCTTGTCTTACGCTTGCAGGAGCTGCTCAGGGCTACGACGATGGTGCGGTGGCGGGAGAAAAGGGGGCGCGCTTACTTGGCATCTTCTTGGAGCAACTTCAAGAGGCTAGAGCGAGAGAGAGAGAGACGGGTATTGACGTGATCAACTAAGCTTACTTTGTCGCTGCCTCAAAAGCTGGTAGAACTGCTCCTTGGTAGCGTGAGAGAATGAAATTTTCCATTTTTTCTGAGGTCAGAGCCTCTTTCAAAGCTTGGATATCAGCGCGGTGTGCGTCACCTTTGCGGATCACCAGAATGTTCGCATAAGTGGAATGTTTATCTTCCAAAGCTAGTGCATCGGTGAGCGGCGCGAAGCCAGCCGCCAGAGCATAGTTTGTGTTTAGCACTGCAATGTCGGCGTCTTCAAGAGTGCGCGGCAGCATGGCGGCGTCGAGCTCTAAGAATATGATTTTTTTTGGATTTGCGACGATGTTGATGGATGTCGCCTGCAGATTGGCGGGGTTATTGAGTTCTATCCATCCTTGCTGCTTTAGTAGCAAAAGGGCGCGCGCCTCGTTCGTAGGATCATTCGGTATAGCAATAATAGAGCCGTCTTTGAGATCAGCTAGTCGATTGATTTTCTTGGAGTAAAGACCCATGGGCTCGATTTCAATGGCGGCGATGCCTTCAATAGGGTAGTGGAATTGCTCTATTTGTGCGTTTAAGAAGGGCGCGTGCTGGAAAAAATTCGCGTCAACTTCCTGATGGGTCAATGCACGGTTAGGAATGTTGTAGTCGTCCATAACGACGATATCGAGGTGAATGCCTTTTAGTTCTAGATCGGGTTTCACGAATTCTAGCATTTCAGCGTGCGGTACCGCGCTGGCAGCGATGCGTAGACCTTCGTGTTTTTTTGAGCAGCAGGTAAGAAACAGTAAATAGGCGGCCAAGATGGCTGTTAGGGCGTACTTAGTCATCAGAAATATTTCCCCTTCGGTGGTTGATGCGGTCGGCGAGTGTTGTGCCCAGCCACTGTACCGCTTGTACTAAAAAGATGAGCAATACGACCGTAGTCACCATGATAAATGAGTTGAAGCGATTATAGCCATATTGTATGGCTACTTGGCCTAAGCCGCCCCCGCCCACAAGGCCTGCCATTGCGCTGTAGCCGATAAGATTGACTACGGTCAGGGTGATCGTTGTAATAATGGCGGGGAGCGCTTCTGGTAAGAGTACCTTTTCGATGATCTGGCGGGTGGTCGACCCCATGACAATGGCCGCTTCGACGACGTGTCGGTCTACCTCTTTCAAATTGGTTTCTATTAATTTGGCGACAAAGGGCGCTGCAGCGATAGTCAAGGGCACAATCGAGGCGGTCGTACCCAAGCTAGTACCGGTGAGCCAGCGGGTGAAGGGGACCAGGGCCACCATCAGGATGGCAAATGGGAAAGAGCGGCCGATGTTTACAATCGCTTCGAGGGCCTTGTGTAGGTATACCTGCTCTTTGAGATGGCCTCGGTTGGTTATTGTCAAAATAACGCCTAGGGGCAGCCCAATCAATACAGCAAAAAAAGTTGCTGAAAATACCATATAGAGAGTGTTCCAGAGCTGTAACGGTAGCAGTTTAAGCGCGAGGTCAATGTCAGCTTGCATGTTCTAGTACCTCATATCGGACTAATTTTTCAGTAAGGCTGTTTAAGGCGCATTGTAGGCCTTCAGGATCGCCTGTAAGTTCGATAATCAGAGTACCGACAATGACATTTTGCAAGTTGTCAATCCAACCTAGCAAAATATTTGCCTCGACCTGATGGCCCCGGATTAGCTGCGAGATGATTGGTTCGCCAGCGGATTGCTGGGTGAACGATAGCCTCAGCAATTTGCGATTCGGTGAAGGTGCTTTGAAAAAACTGGCTGGGATTTCATGCGCAGAGCTTTCCAGAAAGTGCTTGGTTGTGGGGTGCCTGGGCTCTGCAAAGACATGCGAGACTAGCCCTTTTTCTACGATTAGGCCCCCTTCTATTACGCCCACTTTATTGCAGATGCGTTTGATCACCTCCATCTCGTGAGTGATGAGGACAATAGTGATGCCCATTTTTTGATTCACAGCTTTTAGCAGATCAAGGATCTCGCGGGTGGTTCTGGGGTCAAGCGCGGATGTTGCTTCGTCGCACAGAAGAAGTTCTGGGCCGTTTGCTAAGGCTCGCGCTATACCTACGCGTTGTTTCTCGCCGCCACTGAGTTGCGAGGGGTAGGCATCGTGTTTGCAGGACAAATTCACTAATGCAAGTAGCTCTTTGATGCGTTCGTGCTGGACGTTTTTGGCGATACCAGCCACCTCCATAGGGTAAGCGATATTTTCTGCGACCGTGCGTGAGCTGAGTAGGTTGAAATGTTGAAAAATCATACCGATTTTTTTGCGGAATGCTCTGAGTGCATTTTTTTCCAAATGGGCGATGTCCTGCCCGTCTACTAGGATATAGCCCTTGGTGGGGCTTTCCAATCGGGCGAGGCAGCGAATTAGGGTTGATTTACCCGCACCGCTTAGCCCAATGATACCATAGATCTCTCCGCGCGCTACCTCGAGAGAGACCTCTTTTAATGCGCAAAATAGGCTGTGAGCCCGTTTGTAGCTTTTACTGATAGATTTGATTTCGATAAAAGAATTCATTTAGCTCTCAAGTTGTGAATCAGTCTATCTTAAAAATCGGCTAGAGAAAAGCAATTGTCGCTTGGTTAGGTTACAAAAATTGAAAGTTCGGTTTTGCCGTTGGTGTAGCGGCTTGTCTATCCGTTTCGCGGCAGACTAAGCCTGCTGTCAGACCTCGCTGAGCTGGTTTATTTTTTTAGCGGGAACCACTTGTGTTGGCGAAAAGGCATTGACATTCTGGAGTATTTGTTATATCACTGTATGCCAATGACAAGCATCGTAAGGGATCTTCATATGACGTCGAAAAAAACGAAAACTGGCTGGAAACAATTTTTAGCTCTATGCACAAACAGTGATTCGCCAAAGCTTTTGGATCAGCTATTTGACCTTCTTTTTACCTTGGATGAAAAGGATCAACTTAACGCACGTTGTTTGATTGTAAAAGCTTTGCTTGAGGGTAAGCTCACTCAAAGACAAATCGCCGAGGAACTTGGCGTCAGCATCAGTCAAATCACTCGCGGATCTAACGAACTGAAGACTGTTGATAAACAACTCTCGGAATACTTGAAGATCCAATTAGATGTGAAGGATTAGTCTTGTGGTAGAGGAGATTTCCTACGGGAGTTGGAAGTCACCCATCACAGCCGCAAAGATCGCGGCGGCAGCTAAAAGCTACAGCAGCGTCTTTGTTGACGGAGAGGAGATCTACTGGCTGGAATCGCGCCCTGAAGAGGCGGGGCGTAACGTCTTAGTTCATAGCGATGGCGTCTGCGCTTCTGTCGATGTGACCCCTAAACCTTACAATGTGCGCACCAAAGTTCATGAGTATGGCGGCGGCGCCTATACCGTGGATCGTGGTGTTGTGTATTTCGTCAATTTTTCGGACCAACGCATCTATCAGCAAGCCGACAGTTCTGTAGTACCCTTGACGAGACCGGGTGTGCGATTTGCGGATCTGTTGGCTACTGTTCATGGGCTGGTAGCTGTGGCAGAGTTGCATCTTGGGCATCGGGTGGATAATTTTTTGGCTTTGATCGACCCCTCGACGGGTGATTACAAAGTTTTAGCGGCCCAGTTTGATTTCTTTTCCTCGCCCACAATTAGCCCCGATGGCGCGCAGCTGGCCTGGTTGTCCTGGAACCATCCGAATATGCCTTGGGATGGAACTGAGCTTTGGGTTGGCGATTTTTCAGCGCAAGGCCTGGCGAGCGAGCGTAAGGTAGCTGGGGGGGATGAGGAATCGATTTTCCAGCCCCAATGGTCTCCTGCAGGAGTTCTTTGCTACGTATCGGATAAAAGCAACTGGTGGAATCTTTATCGTCTAGAGGGCGAGCAGAGCGTGCCTATCTGTCCTATGGCGGCTGAATTTGGCGTGCCGCAGTGGATCTTTGGAATGTCTACCTGGGGGTTTCAAGGCGAGAAAATTGTAGCTGCCTACCAGCAAGCCGGCCGCTGGCACCTACTGCAGGTTCCTATAGCCGGCGGAGCTCCGCAATCATTACCCTTGGAAGCAACAACCCTGATTGCCGGCTTGCGTACTGGCCCAGGGTTTGTCTCATTTGTCGCGGGCTTTCCGGGCGACACCCAAAAAATCGTGAAGTATGACTTCGCTACCTTGAGTGAGCAACTGCTTGGCGGTGACCGCTTAGATGCTGACATTGGCCCAGGCTATTTCAGCACAGCGGAGCCGATTTGCTACGCGAGTGCCAAGGGGCGCACTGCCCATGCTTTTTACTATGCTCCTCGCAATAAAGATTTTCAGGCGCCAGCGGGCCAAGTCCCACCTTTGCTGGTGAAATCTCACGGTGGACCTACCAGCCAGTGTACAGGCTCTTTTGCTTGGACCATTCAGTACTGGACCAGCCGTGGATTTGCAGTCCTTGACGTGAACTACGGCGGCAGCACGGGTTATGGGCGCAGTTATCGTCAGCTTCTCAATGGGAACTGGGGGGTGGTAGACAGAGAAGATTGCGAATATGGGGCTAAGCACCTAGTTGCCCTGGGGCTAGCAGATGTTAACCGGTTGGCGATAGACGGGAGTAGTGCAGGCGGTTACACCACTCTATGTGCGCTGACTTTTGGAGATACGTTTAAGGTTGGCGCGAGTTACTTTGGAGTCAGTGACCTCACCGCCCTCACGCTAGATACGCATAAATTTGAAGCCCGCTATAACGACAAGCTGATCGGTCCCTACCCAGCGGCGCGCTTGCTTTATGACGAGCGCTCGCCTTTGTGCCACGTGGACCAATTGCATTGCCCAGTGATCTTTTTCCAAGGCAGTGAGGACAAAATTGTGCCCCCTAATCAGGCCGAGCGAATGCACGACGCTCTAAAAGCGCGCGGTCAGTTGACGAAATTGGTGATATACGAAGGGGAGCAACACGGCTTTCGTAAGGCAGAAACCATCCGCGATGCCCTTGAGCAAGAGCTGGATTTTTTTCTTGAAGCTTTCGCAGCAGCCTCTAAAGCTGAACCCAAAAACAGCGCTTGGGCGTCGGCCTAAACATTATTCTTAGGTTTAATTGGCTGAGCAAGCTTAGTCTAGTGCCTGTACCAGCTGAAAAAAGTTGTTATCGGCGTCGACGCAGTCCTGCATCTTAACGTGGCCAGGCACCTCAGTAACTTCTCCAATCAGTTTCAAACCTTTTGCCTGCATTTCCAGGCGAGCTTGTTCCATATCTTCGACTGTAAAAGTGATTACGGCGTTAGAACCGGGCTTGATAGCGTAGTGATCGTTGGCTTGCGCTAGCCCGATTAGCCCTTCGCCGTCTTTGCCCTGCAGCTCTGCCCAGCCGAGCTCTTCCGTGCTGGAGAGTAGCTTTAGTCCTAGGACCTCGGTATAAAATTTGATCGCCTGCTTCAGGTTGGCGACGACGATCCAACATAATTGCATCGATTTAACAGCCATTTTTGATCTCCTATTAGATGTTTTTTAATTAGTATAGTTGAAGGTCAGATGGCTGGCAATGGACATTTTAAAAGAGGCCATTTGGCGGCCATCCAAAAGGATCCAATTGCCGACCGCTCCTTACTGCTGAACAAGGACGTTCAGCAAGTGTTTCCTCTCGGATGCTTTCATATCTTTGTTCCAAGGGCTCGATGATCGGCAGGGGTCTTTACAAAATAAGAGAGTTCAAGCTAGGCCAGGATTTCGATTGGGAAGACCTCGCCCTAACAGCTATGAGCGTTCTCAGCGGGATTATCTACCTCATTCCCGCTCTTTGCTAATATGATCTAACGGACGAAATCATGAGGAGGCTTTGGATCGCGGTCCCCCAACAGGAGCGATCAGCCAGAAGATGGTTTTTTGCCAAGACTAGTAGCAACTAAGCGCGCCTCGTCGCTATTTGGTTGCTCTTTGCTCTGGTATCTCTTGCTTGAATATTCGCCAGTGCTTACAATCTGACTTCCTTATTTTGGGGCGTTAGCTCAGTTGGTAGAGCGCAACAATGGCATTGTTGAGGTCAACGGTTCGACTCCGTTACGCTCCAATTTCTTCTGCAATACAATCACTTCAGTCTTTCGACTCACCCGATTGCGCTGCCTCTTTGGGTTTGGAATTGTAGTCAGTCGCATAGAACCCAGACCCTTGAAAATGCAGTCCCACGCCGGCGCTTGGAAGGCGTTCGACGCGCTCCGCTTGGCATTTCTCGCATATTTTTACGGGCTCGTCACTGATCTTTTGAAAGACATCAAACCTATGAGCGCAAGCACGGCAGATGTAAGCGTATGTGGGCATTGTTTATCTCCTTAAACGAAGAAGTCGGAAGCCATTTGATGACCTCCGACTTCGGATCTTGAAATTCTGGACGTCGGCTCCTGGTTTAACCCCAGTCACCCATGCCGCCCATTCCTCCCATACCACCCATGGGGTCCATGGCCGGAGCAGAGGCTTTTTTAGGCTGCGGCTTATCTGTGATGAGAGTCGCGGTGGTAAGTAGTAGACCGGCTACAGAAGCGGCGTTGTAGAGGGCAGTTTTGGTGACCAGCACTGGATCGATGACACCGGCCTTGATCAGGTCGGTGAATTCATCGGTCAAGCCATTGTAACCATGCGCCCCTGTAGCTTCGTAGACCTTCTCGGCGATCAGGTTGCCTTGGCGTCCGCAGTTGTCTGCAATCGCTATAGCTGGTGCAAAAGCAGCTTCTTCGACGATCTTGGCGCCGATTGCTTCGTCGCCTGCTAATTTGAGCGAGCCTCTCACGATTTTTACGGCTCTAAGTAGAGCCACACCACCGCCTGGGACGATTCCTTCAGCTACAGCAGCGCGAGTTGCGTGTAGTGCATCTTCTACGCGTGCTTTCTTCTCTTTCATCTCCGTTTCGGTGGCGGCGCCGACATTAACGACAGCTACGCCTCCGGCTAATTTGGCCAACCGCTCTTCCAGTTTTTCTTTTTCATAGCTGGAGGTGGTGTTGGTGATTTCGGCACGCAACTGAGCGATGCGCGCTTGCACGGCTTCTGTCTTGCCTGCGCCGTCGATGATCGTGGTGAATTCTTTGGTGATCTTGACTGTCTTGGCTGAGCCAAGCACGTTTATATCAACTTCTTCCAACTTCATACCAAGTTCTTCGGTCACGACTGTAGCGCCTGTTAGGATGGCGATGTCCGAGAGCATTGCTTTGCGGCGATCACCAAAGCCAGGGGCTTTTACCGCGCAAACAGTAAGGCCGCCCTTGATGCGGTTGACGACGAGGGTTGCTAGCGCATCCCCATCGATATCGTCTGCAATCACGAGCAGAGGGCGACTGCCTTTTGCCATGGTTTTTTCTAAGATTGGCACGATCTCTTTGGCTGTTGATAGCTTTTTATCGACAATCAATATGAGTGTGTTCTCAAGCAAGACGGACATGTTCTCAGGGTTGGTGACGAAGTAGGGAGATACGTAGCTCTTATCGAACTGCATGCCCTCCACAACGTCTAGCGTCGTTTCCGTGCCCTTGGCTTCTGCGACGGAAATAATGCCGTCCTTGCCTACCTTATCCATGGCTTGTGCAATGATGGTGCCGATCTCTTCGTCGTTGTTGGCGGAGATGGTGGCGATCTGCTTGACATCGGTGCTTGAATTGACGGGTACGGCCAGCTTGTCGAGCTCTGCAGCGATTGCGGCAACGGCCTTGTCCATGCCATGTTTTAGGCATAGGGGATTGGCGCCTGCCGTTACGTTTTTCATGCCACTAGCGAACATGGCTTCTGCCAGGACAATGGCTGTGGTTGTGCCATCACCGGCCACGTCTGAAGTTTTTGAGGCGACTTCTTTAACTAGCTGAGCGCCCATGTTTTCGAACTTATCTTTTAAACTCACCTCTTTGGCCACTGTCACGCCGTCTTTTGTAGACAGTGGAGCACCGAAGCCGCGGTTGATCACAACGTTGCGCCCTTTGGGGCCCAAAGTGACTTTTACGGCCTTGGCCAAGGTACGGATACCTTTCAGAAGAGATTTTAGAGCGGTTTCGTTAAATGCCAATATTTTAGCCATGACTATTGCTCCTGTAGATTAGTTAAGGACGCCGAGGATGTCGTCTTCGGATAAGATTAGGTACTCTGCATTCTCTTCTTCGGGATGTTTGACTTCTGTCCCTGCATAAGAGGTAAATAGCACGCGATCGCCTACCTTAAGCGAAACAACTTCGAGTTTGCCGTTTTCATCAATCTTGCCGGGCCCGACAGCTACAATCTCGCCTTCTTTTGGCTTTTCCTTAGCCGTATCTGGCAGGTAAATTCCCCCTTTTGTAGTCACAGCTTTCGAACGTTTGACCAAAACTCGTTTTCCTAAGGGCTTAATTTTTACCATCATCGTTCTCCTGTTTTTTTAGGTAACTTGAAGGCGATACTGTAACTTGGATCGCGATTTGGTGTCAAGCGCCAAGCTGAATATTTTGGCAGAAGATGACTTTGAGTGCTAAAACAGGTCCCACACAGAACCTTTTCATGAAATGACTCTCTGGGTTAGAGTGGGTCGTTTCGTGGGGGAGCGGCTTGGCACTAGCTGAGGTTGCCGCATTTTTGTACAGAAATTTTCGATGCCCTGGGGCGGTGTTTTTATGAACAGTAGAATTCTAGCCTACTTGTGTCTTTTTTGCTTGGCCGGGGGTCCCTTTAAGGTATTGGGGGGAAGCCAGCTAGCGGTAAGTTTTGTAGATCCCTTAGGGGTCGCCAAGGCGGAGGCGCCAGCCCTGCCAGAGGTCCCCTCAGCAGAGAGTTTGGGCCCGCAGTGGTGGGACTATTTTCAGGTGCCGCTTGATCAGCTTCCAATTCGTGTGGACAATGTCAAAGCGAATTTAGACAAGCTCGTACAGAAGCTAGACACGGCAGAACTGGAAGCTGCGAAGCCTTTAGTCGCGCGCATCATAACCAATTTAAAAGGCTTTTCCGAACTCGCCCTGCAGAAAAAAACAGAAAAACCTAGCGTCAACGCTCTCAAAGAGCGCTACACAATTGACGAGTATTTGAACGTATTGCACCGGCTGCGTGGTGTGGAGAGTGAACTCGCGGATGAACGCAGTGAAGAACGACAGCTTGCACGCGCTTTGACAGCCGCCCGCAATGCGCAGGATGCGTTGGTGCTAGCTTATCGAGATTTAGGCGATCGATCTACGGAGAAGCTACACAAAGGGCTAGAGCTAATGGCTAATCGCGCTTCATTGGCCTATATCGAACAAAAACTGCATCTTGTAAAGGATAAAGAAGCGGCCTTGCAAGCTAAGCAAGCGTACATGCAGCAAGAGATTAAGGAAGCCCCCTATTGGCTCGTAGCTAAGCCGGCTGATTTGGAAGAGCTAGACTTGAAGATACATACGGCTCAAAAAGATCTTGTAGCGGCCAAAGATTTTTTAACGGAACGCGAGGCAAGATCTTTACAAACGTTTCCCGACACGCGCGTTGGTATGGGGCGCGCGCAACTTGCTACGCAAGAGGTGATACTGGCCCGCGTAGGCTATGCAGCAGCAGAGTTGCATCAAGTTCTTTTGCAAGTGCGTCGTGCGCTCACTTCCTCATTGATCAACGATAGGCCTGGCGACGCCGCTGAGCTTGTCGATGCTCTAGACGATTGGAAGGAGATCATCAAACGGACTGGTTCGCAGGTGAAAACCTGGCGTGAAGTCAGCGCCGTTGAATATGAACGAGCGTATGAAGCCTATTTAGAACTCTCCCTACAGGATCGTGAAAAGGATCTGACGCAGCTGGGAGCGATTTACCAAGAGCGTGCCAAAACGGCTCAACAGACGTTGATCGCCTCGCAAAAACTTAAGAATAAAATGACGGAAGCTGATCTGCTGCGCGCGATTCTGGAAGATCGCATGTTTCAATATGATTCACATTTTCGCCGGTGGATGAGTAAAAGCTGGGATGTAGTGCAGGGCTCTTTTGATTTCCTGGGCCGCGGCATGGATACCACGTTGCTTCGCGTAGGCGATGTACCAGTAACGCCTTGGGGCCTATTGCGAGCGCTGACGATTTTGGCCGCCACCTACTATATTTCGCAGCTAGTGCATCATGGCCTTCGGCAGATGGGCGAGCGGCAACATCGGATTGCGCCAGCGACTTTCTACACACTCGGTCGACTGGCTCACTATTCCATTTTGACCGTTGGACTGCTGGTTGCGCTTGCGTCCATTGGCCTCACCTTTACCAACTTCCTTATCGTAGCTGGTGCGTTGAGCGTTGGGATCGGATTTGGCTTGCAAGCAATTATGAATAATTTTTTCAGCGGCTTAATCATCCTTTTTGAACAAAATTTTAAAGTAGGCGATTTCGTCGAGCTCAATCAAGGGGGCGGCGGGGAAATTACGCATATCAATGTGCGTAGTACAATTATGCGCAAAAGCGACGGCCAGGAAGTGGTCGTGCCTAACTCCGACATGATTCAGAACAGCGTAATTAACTGGACACGTGAAAATGCATTTCGCAGATTGCACATTCCCTTTGATGTGGGGTACGATTCGGACAAGGAACTGGTGCGTAAAGCTGTGCTAGAAGCTGCTGACCGCGTCTACCACACTTTGAAGAACGTGCCTAGGTTTCGTGAACCAGAGGTGTGGCTCATGGGGTTTGGCGAAAACGCCCTTAAATTTGAGCTGGTCGTATGGGTCAACGCCCAAGGTGCCAAACGATCTGCTGCGTCTGCTTCAACATATCTGTGGGAAATCCATAATAGTTTATTGCAGTACAATATCAGCATCCCCTTTCCCCAGCGGGATGTTTACATTAAATCAATTCCCAAGGAGTTTTTACAGCCTTAGCTCTACTAATGTTTCGACGTGAGTGGTTTGTGGGAACATGTCGTAGGCTTGGCATGAGTGCACGCGATAGCCCGCTTGCTGGGCTGAGGCAATGTCGCGCGCTAGGGTAGCGGGCATGCACGACAGGTACAGAATCTGCCTAGGGCGCGCCTGCAGTAGTGTTTCCCGCGTGTTCGGATCTAATCCCGTGCGCGGAGGATTTACGACCACGGTATCCCAGTTTTTTTTTAGAAGCTCCTGCGCTATTTTCGCGACTTCTTCACAGATAAATGTCGCCTCTAGATCATTTGCAGAGGCGTTTAAGATTGCCAGTCGTATGGCCTCCGCACTGCTTTCAACACCAGTCACCGCGCGCCCTTTTTGAGCGAGCAGTAAGCTCAAAGCGCCGATTCCGCAATAGAGGTCGAGGACGGTTTGCCCGGCCAGTGCTACAATGTTACGGTAGATATTGGCGCTTTGCTTGGGATGGTTTTGCACAAAAGCAAGTGGCGTAAAGGCTATTTGCAGGCCATCTATTGCAAATTTTCCGCCTATGTCGCCCCAAATTTTTGTTTTATTGCGGCCCCGAGCGACGATACCTTGAATGTTTTTTTTGCCTCCTAGCTGCTTGTGAGCGATAGTTTGCAGATTAGAGGGAAATTTTCCCGAGAAATCATAGGCCAAAATAAACTGCTTAGCGTTTTTGTAGATCCCTAGGCGGGCTTCGCCCTCCACTGGGATAAGCTCTTGTACAAGTGTCAGCATGTCTAGTTCGCCTGGCAGAAAAATCGGGCACTGTTTGGTGGGTAGGTGTGTAGCCCCATCGATGCAAACATATCCGGCCTGGTAGCGCCCCTCACAAGCGCTGCCCTCAGAAGCACTGAGAGACAGGTGAATATGGCGGCGATAGCCCCAAATTGGGTCTGCACAGGTAATGGAGACGGGTTTGTCCAGCGTGATTTTTCCAATACGTTGTAGGGCATCTGTGACAAAGGTCTGCTTTTGCTGGAGCTGTGCGGCGTAGGTGATGTGTTGCAGCTGGCAGCCCCCACAGCGGCCGTAGTGAGTGCAAGACGGAGCAAGGCGCTCAGGCGAGGGCGTGAGAATCTCAATAAGTTCGCCCTCGGCAAAGCGCTTATGTTCTTTGGTGATGCGCACACGAACGCGTTCACCAGGTGCCGCGAAAGGCACAAACACCACTAAGTTGTTTGCTCGCAAGATGCCTTTGCCTCCAAAGGCCAGAGAGGTGATTTCACCGGTGATTTCCATAACGGCCCGCTAGCGCTCTGTAATCCAGACAAGAGTGCCTTTTTTCACTTTTGGAAAAAGGTCAAGAATGTCACGGTTGCTCATGCGCAAACAGCCCTGCGAGGCGGGCAGGCCGAGAGAACTTTCATGATTGGTCCCATGGATGTAGATGAAGCGTTCGTAGCTGTCCACGACGATGCCTTGGCTATTTCGACCTTTGTTCAGACCCGGTTCTAAGCCCTTTAGGCGGAGGATGCGGGATAGAATAAGGTCTGCGTTCTCTGCGCCGCCTGGGTGCCACACGCGGCCTGTGGTTAGACGGGATTCGAAAATAGCAAATTGCGGAGCGTTTGAGCCGATTTTTTCTGTAATCTGATGAAGACCAACGGGTGTTTGAAAGCTGCCTGTATGGCTGCCGATGCCGTTTTTTGCGGTGGAGATCGGATACTCTTTGATCGGCTGGCCCCATTCATAAAGCGTTAACTTTTGTGCGCTGATGTTAGCTATGAGAAGTTGTTGCGTGAGGGGAATTTGTAGGGCTGAGATTTTTCGGTAAAGCTGTTCAGGCATAAGGGGAGAAGCCTGGAGAGGGGCCAGAAATAAAATTGAAGCAAGCAAAAGATAGAGGCGGGCCATGATTTCCGTGAAGCTTGTTGGATAAAAAAAGGAGGCAGATCGAAGACCTGCCTCCCGTTTCACAATGATCTTGCGAAATCAGTTACACCGGTTGTACCGAAACTGCTTCTGGACCTTTGCGGCCTGTTCCTTCGACGTATTCGACGGATTGACCTTCTTCCAGATTGTGATCAGCTGTCAGCACGTTAGAACGGTGGACAAACAGATCTTTGCCTCCGCCTGACGGTGTGATGAATCCAAATCCTTTTTGAACGTTGAACCACTTAACGGTTCCTCTAACTTTACTAGCCACTTGCATTCTCCTTATAACCCTCAAAAATGTCTGAAGGTAACGTTTAGCCCCCGATGTTGTTAAGCTATGAATGGACTTTGCGGGGGTAACAAATCAACTGCCCATTATAGCACGCCCAATGGTAGCATATTAGGTTCGGAAAAGTAAAATGAAATAGTAAAAACAACGAAAATGATGCAGTTTGGTAAATTTTTTTTGTTGATGTAGCGTTTTAGAATTGTCCCGACTTATTCCTATTGAGAGACGTGTAGAAGCAGGGTAGAGAGGTTCACGAGAGACTGCAAATGTCAATACGGCCCTCTGCTACCGCCCGTAAATAGCTAGTTTGCCGAAAATCGAATAGCCAAAGAAAATTAACCACAGAATTAGTCCAAGCTCTGGCACTTAACGAGAGGGTGCTCTAAACCCTACATGGGTAAGGGCGATGACGCCTGATTCGGAACGGTTAAACAGAAAGCGTATTTTGGTTAATTGATGGGGGCTAAATTGGGAGTTTTGGCGAGTGAAGTCTGCGAGCGGGATCGCATAACTTTGGAAAACAATTTCTGGCAGATTATCGGTTTCCATAAAGCTTACTTTCATTAGCGGAGCCAAAATGGGGGCTGCTAAGGGGGCGACATGGCTGAGGGGCAGTGCAGCCCTCTGGCCATTGGCATCTTCCAACTCGACGGTGAAGTCGAGAGAACAGTTGCAAGTGGGGGAGTAAACCTGCTCGTGGCTATTTGCGGCGAGGAAAATCAGTTTATCGGTACCGGCTACCTTTGTTTGAATGGGCAGGTCGATGCTATAAGAGGGGGCCGTGTTGTGCTTGGCGTCCCAGCCTAAGTAAACAGCTGAGATATCCTGTTTGCCGTTTTTAAGATCGACTTGCTGGTGGCGCCAGACAGAGAGGTCTTGCGCGCTCATACGTGCGCCAGATCTAGCATCCTGGGTAACGTCCAAACCCTCTTCGAGGGTAAGGAGATAGCGATCCTTGGAGTCTTCAAAAAGGCTGATGTAGTTTGTTTCTGGTAGCCAATGGTGTCCTGTGCGGTAATCTGCAAATAGAGGAAGATAACCTAGTTTTTTGTGCAGTATGACTTCCAAAAACGCAGACAAGTAAACCTGTGCAAGTTTTTGTTGTGCACTTCTGGGGAGAAGGTCAATACTTTTCATCCAATTATCGGCCGGTGCATCGATATCGAGCCATTCCCAAGCGGAGTTGAATCGGCTGTGGTTGGCGCGCGCGACATAGGCGGCAGCTTTAAAGCGATATTCGCCATCGGATAGACAGACGCGGTTGAATTCGGCCAAACCGTAGAAGGTGCGTACATCCCCGTCGTGCGCGCCTTGCAGAACGAAATAGTTCGTATCCTTTAGCCGAACGGGTTTACTGGCGGGTGTGTACTGTTTGTCGACGGGGGCTATAGCAGCGATGCCCAAGATGTTGAAGTTGTAGTTGAAGGATACGGTGGCGTCGTCTGGATAGAAGGGAAGCTGGTTAAAGGCCACAGCCGTGGCGACAGCTTCCCCGCCACGGCTATGGCCGATAAGAGAGATGCGGTTCATGTCTATTTTACCGTAGAAGGGATGCCCTTCTTCACAGTTCCAAGTGCGCCATAGGTTTAGGTGCTCGAGTAGTAGCCAGGAGCGGGCTGGGTTTGCGGAGATAGAGTCCCAGTAGGAGGTCCAAGAGCCGTTGAGAAAATTTTCATCCACGGAAAAAGCGATAAACCCTCGAGAAGCAAAGAGCTTGCCTAAGTATTCGTAACCCGGGTCGGAGTACTCCTCCATGTCATGGTTGCCGTGCACAATCAGTACGAGGGGGAAGGGGCCGGCACCATCGGGATACCAGACCCGAGCATTGAGAGGGAGCGCATCTGGGCCAAAGCCCCAGTATCTAGTGCGGAGTTTGCCCCAAAAGCCAGACCAGCCTGAGATAAAAGCTGAGCCATCGACGGAGGGGGTCTTGAGGTTGACATTCGCTCCATATTCTAGGCGCTGTAAGTCGCTTCCGCTGCCGTAGTAGAGCGTTTTAACCATCAGCGGGCCCTCTTTAGAAGGATCCTCCATTGGGATCGTTGTAAAATTTTCGGGGATATCCCATCGGTAGGAGGTGGGGGGGTTGAAGAAAGAAGAAGTTATCCACAGAAAGGAGCCAGCGGCTCCGAGCAGGCAGAGGCTGCATAGCGTTGCTACAGCGATTTTACTGCAGGCTTTACGTGTTTGCCATGGCATACGGGCCAGCTCTCCAAGGCATAGCCCAAAAAAAGTGGCCTGTCCGACAAGTAAGATCCAGATGAACTGCCTGGCTTCGTCCAAGCGCAGGGGGTCGTAGGTGTAGGAAAAAATCGGCAAGGAGGTGGCGATGGCCCAGAGGTATAGGTTAGGGATCTGTTTGAGGAGCTGCTTGCCTAAGACGGCAGCGAGACCGACCAGGGCGGCAAAAATGAGACCGACGGTCCAGGTGATGAGCCCGAACAGCCATACCGGCTGGATAGGCACGATGCTGGGGCTGCGAGCGGCCCAGATAAGCGCGGTGACTAGTAGCACCAGCCATGCCGCCCACCAGGCTCTTGTTTGTTGTCGCAGACGTAAGAACATATTGGCCCAACCCATCCGATTCGCAAAATGTCAGCGCTGGGTATTTCTGTCTAGCTGGAGTTTTGATCGCAGCAGCTCCAGCTAAAAAACTCCCAGGCGGCATGGACTAAAGATGTTATCGGCGATCAAAAACTGGCCTTTAGCTTCGTTTGCTCTGTCTAAAGCCTTTAGCAGTTCCCGCTAAAAAGGGGAACCGACTGGCTCCGGGGCGGTCATCGGCCTCATTTTGCTCCTCATCCGTAGCTTTAGCTACGAATTCGTTACAAACTGAGCCCGCTGTCAGCCCTCACTGAGCGGGTTTCTTCTTTTGGCGGGAGCTGCTGTCGAGCTTTATATATTCTTGACAAATTTAAAGTGGCGTTTTAAATTTGTCACCATGATTCCTAGGCATATCGGCTCTCATATCCTTAAGTACGCGAAGCAATATCCTATCGTTGCCCTTGTAGGGCCGCGGCAGAGCGGTAAGACGACGCTAGCAAAATTCCTTTTCGAAAATTATAGGTACGTTTCTCTCGAAAATCTAGATTTTCGGCAGTATGCTGCGTTAGATCCAAGAGGATTTTTAGCGGAGTTCGGCCCTTACGTGATCTTAGATGAGGTACAGCGTGTACCGGGGCTTTTTGCCTACCTGCAGGAGCAGGTCGACTTAGACCAGTCTCCGGCGCAGTACATCCTTACAGGCTCTTCGCAGTTTCTTTTGATGGAGAAAATCACCCAATCGCTGGCAGGCCGTATTGTGACGTTTAAGCTCTATCCGTTGACGTTTACGGAATTAGCCCGCTACCCGGAAGACACCGACTACCTGAGCGTCTATCGCACCAGGCACGCCGCAAGAGAGAGAGTGGACCAAGAGCAGCTTTGTAATCTACTCTTAACCGGGTTTTTCCCGCGCATTCACGATAAGCAGTTAGATAGCCATAAATGGTATGAAAATTACGTTTTGACCTATGTGGAAAGAGATATACGCACCCTTCTTCAGGTGCGCAATTTACAGACATTTGAAGCCTTTCTCAAGCTGTGCGCCTCGCTTTCGGGCCAGCTGCTAAATTATTCTAATCTATCGAACGCCTTGGGCGTCTCGGTGCCTACGGTAAGGGAATGGATTTCGATTCTGGAAGCTAGTGGGCTAGTTTTTATCCTTCCTCCCTATTTTGAAAATTTTTCAAAAAGAGTGGTGAAGACGCCTAAGATCTATTTTTCCGATCCGGGGCTGCTGTGCTATCTTCTGTCCATTCGCACTTCAGATCACTTGAAGGTGCATCCTCTGTTGGGTCATATTTTTGAGACCTTTCTGGTGAGCGAGTGCTACAAAAGGTTCTACAACCTAGGAGAGACGCCTGCGTTATATTTTTGGCGGGATCAGTCTGGTAACGAGGTAGATCTGTTGATTTACAACGGCCGTGTGGGTTACCCCATTGAGATTAAGCTCTCGCAAACTTTACACACCGATTTTAAGATGCCTATTGAGCGTTGGCTAGACCTGAAGAACAATCCTGCTGATAAGGGAGCCATTGCGTATTGTGGCGAGCATGTGGCGTACACAAAAACGGCCGTGGTTGCGGTTCCCTGGTATCAGCTTTAGGGGTACCAGCTTTAGGCCAATCCTAACAGTAAGTCGCAGAGTTGTGTGCCGACCTTTTGATGGCAATGGTAGGAGGCTACAAAATTCCGCCCTGATCTGCCTAACATGGCAGCGCGGGGGCGATTTGCGATAAGCTCAATCAACGCTTCTTCCCACTCTTGGTCTTCGTGCACGGCGATGCTGTTGAGGGGTGTTAAAATTTCTGACGTGGCGCCATAGACGTTTCCTATGACCGGTACGCCGCAAGCGAGGTATTGGAGCGCTTTGATGGGTGACTTTCCGTGCGAATATTCCTCGTTAGACAGGGGTAGCAGGCCGATGTCGAGCTGTTGGATAAATGAGGCTTCGCCATTGGGAGTGAAATTCACATAGGTATAGGGGCATTTTAGGTTAGGCTTGGCTCCAGAAAAGACAGCTAATTTAACTTGGGGAAACCGTCTAATAAGGTTTTTTAAGGTGTTGTCGAGGCGCTCAAGGTGGTGGAGATTGTTTGGTGCCCCTACCCAGCCGATGGTGATATCACTGGCTTTGGGCTTGGGAATAGGAGTAAAAGAGGAGAGGTCAATGGCCATGCGAATGATCTCGGTATTTCTGGCTTTGGTCTGAGCGTAATCTTTGAGAAATTCATTGGCAGCAATGACGAGGTCAGAGCAGCCTAACCATTGCTTTAATCGGTAGTTGAGGCGCCAGCGCGTGGTGAGAGAATAGGGTTTGCCGGGGCGTGTGTAGATGGCGTCGTCAAAGTCGAACACTAGGCGGCGCGCGGCTTGGCGGACGCGTTTGGCCCAGGAAACGCTCAAGACGCATTTTTGATTAATCACTAGGTCAGCATTGGCGATTTTTTCGAGCGTGGAGGCATCTATCCTTGCCCCTTCAACGGTTTCAAGCTGGATACCTCTTTCTGCAAGCAAGGGTCGGTGTTGCATGAGGCGGAAGCGTGTGCTGCCTGCTGTGGGGGTTCCGACTGTTAAAGCTAGCACACGCATGAGAGGCTTCTTTGCCTGGGTTTCAGGCTCTTAAAATTTGGAGCAGTTTCTTTTCGTCTTGTAACCACTGATTGCGTAGTTTATGGGTGAATATCTCAAGGGCTGGTTGCAGCGCCGCTGGTGGGCGGATTGCATGCCGAAACTGTCCTTCCCTGTTAAACAGATAGCCTGTACGGCCATCTTCAATGTATTCATTCATGGTAGCGTCGTTATGTGCCAGCACAATTTTTCCCATAGCCATGGCTTCCAAGAAACTCAAGCCAACGCCTTCTTGCAGGCGCGGAGCGATGTAGAAGTCTGATTGGGCAATTTTTTGTAGCAGCTGTTCTTTAGGGAGCCAACCCTCTAATTTTTCGATGGGAAATGCGACTGGCCCCTCGCTGTGTAGATCAGATTTGTAGATAACCTTGCGCACAGCGCTTGGTGGAAAGTTTTTCGCAATGATGTTAAGGCCAATATTGGGATCGCGTTGCCAAAGAAAAAAAGTGTAAGGGGACGCTGTAGAGAGAGGGGAGCTTTTGGTGAGAGTCGGAAAGTAGCGAATTTGGCAAGAGGGGATGCCCTGATTTTTCAGCTGTCTATGCACGGGATTACAACAGCTGATGGCTTCCAGGCCGGCCAGGCGATAAGCCAGGCGTTTCTTTAAGCTAAGAGGCTGGAACCCATCCCACATCGGTACCCAAATTTTTCGTTTAGAACGCAACTTGAGTAGGTGGTGAAAAAGGGAAGGTGGGAGCTGAAAAAAGACCGTGAGGTGGGGTTCAAGGGCGTTAACCTGCTCCACGCACTCTCTGGAGCCTAGGTTTTCGCGCCGCCAGATAGTGACATCGCCTACTTGCTTGAGCAGATCAATGAAAAATAGGTCGCTCTTTGTCTGTTCGTGAATGGCTCGACCAAGGAAGGCGATCTTCATTAGCAACAGACCGCCGCGTTGGTCATTAGATCGTTAGAAAGGCAGTAAGGGTGGTGCGGCCATGCGTGAAAGAAGCGTTGCCAGTACTCGAAGGTGCGGAGATCCTCGGGCGTACCCCAGCATATGTAGTGATCGACTTCGAAGGGTACGACTTTCTTGCCGGCTTGCACCATTTCGTTGATGCAGCTATCAACGTAGAACTCTCCATTTACGCGAATGTTTTTCTTGCGGAGACGTTCGACGGCTTTGACGAAGTCTGAAGCGCGCTTGAAGGTGAAGCTGCCTACGACGGCATGATCTTCAATTGGGTTATCGGAAATAGGGACTTTTACTGATACATTTTTTACTGAGCCGGCTTCGTCTAAATCGACCCATCCATACAAGTGAGGGTTTCGTTTGCTACCAGGGTGCCGGCGGCAGGTCCAGATAATCGCATCGACGGTAGGATCATCCATTAGGGCCTGGTAGCGCTCGCGATTCCAGATCGTGCCGTTGTCGCACACGCCGATGATGAGAGGGTGGTCGTGGTTTTCTCCTTTGAGACCGATGAGGCAGGTTTCTGCTTGTCCTTCTGTCACCCAGTCCAGAGCGACCACGGTGGAAGAAGGCGCATAGGTATCAAGGGCTTGTTTGAGCGGGTAGCTATCCAGATGCTCCCTGAGTACAACGAAGACATGTTTTTGTGCGGGAGGTAGGCAGCGCGCGGCTTGCACGATCATAGGGATGCCGGAGACGGGGATGAGCGGCTTTGGAGTTGCATACCCTTCGCGTACGAAGCGGCTCCCGCGGCCTGCAAGAGGAATTAGGTTTACTGTTTTGTCCGTTGTGGGCAGAGCAGGCGGGGCTTCTATTAGAGCTTGGAAGATCTTTGACCAGGACTGGAACTGTTCTAAATCTTCAGGGGTATCCCATTGCAGCATGCTGGGGACTTCGTAGATAGAAGTCGCCAGGTTATCCCTGCGCATAAGGTTAAAAACAAGGCTGACGTAGTATTCGCCGTCGAGAGCAATCTTTTCGTTCATGAGTTGGCGGAAGTACTTTTTGACGTAACGCGTGCGTTTAAAATAATAAAGGCCGTTGGCGGCATATTCGCGCGTGCGGTTTTCTGTGAAGGGGCTTTTCTCCCTGATCTCTTGCAACCAGTGATTTTCTTCGCGAATAAAAGCGTACTGGACGGAGTTGCGCATATGTGGATGAAAACCCTTGTAGGCGGCGATGGCTCCGTCGGCACAGCGCATTCGGGTGTGACGCAGGAAATCACGATAGTCCCAGTTTACCGAAAAATCGCAGTAGCAGACGATGACTTCCTCTTCATCGTCGAACTGGTTGGCGATTTGGCTGACGCTAAATACCGGTCCTTTTTTGTGTCCTGGAATGCGGTGGATGGTACTTTTAGGAGCCAGCTCTTGTAAGATGGAGGTGAGTGCCGTGTTGTCTAGGTGCTCGTTCCGGCAGATAAAGTGAAAATCGGTCTCGCCAGGAAACATGTCCAGCACGTGAGCGATCATCGGCCGCTCATCAACTTTGATGAGCGGCTTTGGCTCGCTGTAGCCGGCTTTCCGGAACTGCGCACCGGTCCCTGTCATGGGTATGATGATTTTCACAGCGACATCCTCGGTAAAGGCTCCCGACTAAGCGAGCGGTTAGCCAAAAGACTCCTTAAGTTTTAAAAAATATATAGGAATTATCGCATCCCTATTCATCGTCATTGTAAGTAGCCGCTCGTATTTCAAGCTATAGGAAAGGTAAGGGGTTTGGGGGCTGCTTTTTTACCGCTAGAGCGGTAAAATCTGCTGTTAAGCAGCGGTTTTTCTGTTGCAAAAACTTTGGATAGGTTAATTTTACTGCTTTAGCAGCAAAAATGGCTCATTATGGATTCTAAACGCATCGGTAGAATGGTGCGCTTCCACCGCAAACGAAGCGGCCTAACGCAGCGAGAGCTGGCCGATTTCGCGCAAATAGGAAAAACAGCAGTGTATGATGTGGAAAAAGGGAAGCCTACTATTCAGATAGACACGCTACAAAAAATCTTATACTCGTTAAAAATTAAATTATTTTTTGAAGGCCCCCTGATGAGAGTTTTTGAGGAGCAAGACCGTGAAGAGGGCTGAAGTATTTGTGTACGGAAAGCAGGCGGGCCAGCTGCAGGGGATAGAGCGGAAGCGGTTTTATAGGTTTGTCTAATCTGAAAGTTACCATGGCCAGCCTATTTTTTGGGAAATACTGGTGTCTAACCAGACTCATGAATTTTCAAGATTTCCGCCCTTTTTTGAAGGCTTGCTCCACGAGGGGATCATGCTGGAAACACCTTTGCAAAGAGGCAAAATAGATCATCACGATTTACTGAGTCAGTTGCTGGCGGTAGGCGACATCGCCCATGAACTTTGCCTAAGAGAGATATTCCGCCAAAGGCTTGAGGCTTGCTTCTCCTCGCCTCATCCACCTGCATGATTTTCCCTTTTCCTCCGCCGAACAAATGGAAATGATTCTCCAGCTTGCTCTCAAGATGTCTATCCAAGGCGTGCAGCCTAAATTAAGTGTAAAAATCGCTCCTTTTGTCGGGCATTTTCAAATTGTCGATAAAAATCGAACGCTCATCTTTTTTAAGCCGTTCCACCAGTTTTTTAGCGAAGTGCCGCAAAGTGAAGATGTCACCGTGCGCCTAGCGAAGCTGGTTTATATTGATGTACCAATACATAATATAACCTATAACATTGACGGCTCTTTAATTTATTTTATTAGACGGTTTGATCGGTTGGGGCGAGGCCATTGATCGAAAAGGAATTAAATAACTTTATCCAGCAGCGTGAAGTCTGGATCGTAACGTTGCACCACAGTTTTCTCCCCCCTCAGGTTTGCGAAAAATACTTGGCTGCGCTAGCGTATTCGGTTAATTTTCTTGAGGTGGCCTGGTCTTTTCTCTATTAGGCCGATCCTGTATCATCCCTACCTTTTATAATTGCAAGAGAGCGACAATGTCGATACTTCCCATAACAAACTGGATGCCGGAGGATGACCCCATTCTTGGTTTGACCGATGCGTTTCGGAGAGAGCCGCGCGATTTTAAAGTCAATCTGGGCGTCGGCGCCTACAAAACCTCTGAAGGAGAATCGCTAGTTTTTGCTAGTGTACGGCAAGCAGAATTGGCCTTGGCGCAGGCCGTCCAAGACAAGGAGTATTTGCCCATAGACGGCCACCAGGAATATCTCCAACGTCTTGCAAAGGTTGTTTTTGGCGACCTACCCATTGCAGATCGCTTGTACGGCGCGCAAGTAATCGGGGGCACGGGTGCGTTGCGGGTGGCTTTGGATTATCTAAAATTGAATGGCCCTCGCAAGGTCTATGTGTCAGATCCTTCTTGGACAAATTATTTTGGAATCTGTAGCTATGCCGGCATGGAGACCGAGCTGTACCCCTACTATTGCTCGGCTACGGCTGGGCTGGAGTTTGAAAGTTTGTGTGCTGCTATCGGGAAGATGCCCGCAAGCTCTGTGATTTTGCTGCATGCCAGCTGCCACAATCCCACAGGAGTAGATCCCACGTTTGAACAATGGTGCGAGCTTGAGAGGCTGATCAAAAAGCAAGGGATAATCCCGTTTTTTGATTCCGCCTATCAGGGGCTAGGAGACGGTTTACAGGAAGATGCGGCTGTATTGCGTTATTTTGCGCAGCGAGGCCATGATATGCTCGTGGCAGTGTCTAACTCTAAAAATTTTGGCTTATACGGCGAAAGGCTGGGGGCCCTATATTTGCTGACAGCTGACACAGCTAGTCGTGACCACGTAGGGAAACAAATCCGGCATATCATACGTGGCAATTACTCCTCCCCCCCTTTACACGGCCCTAGGATAGTGTCTAAGGTGCTCGCAGATGAAAAATTATTTCGCAATTGGGCGCTGGAGCTCGGCTCGATGCGCGACCGCATACACGCAATGCGCAATGCACTAGTGGGTGGTTTGCAGATGAAGAGTAATTCCCCAAGGTACGAGGCAATGCGCATGCAGAAGGGATTGTTCTCCTATGGCATGTTGAGTGCGGATCAGGTAGCGAGGTTGCGCGCAGAGTACGCTATTTATATGCCGAAGAGTGGTCGCATTAATGTGGCCGGGTTGAATCCTGCGAATTTGGGTTATGTCATTGACGCGATCTTGGCAGTGGGAGCTTAGTAGATGCAAGGAAGAGCTTTACGTCTGTACTGTTTATTAGCATTGACAGCGGTGCTGACGGTGAGCCTGCCCAAGCGCGATGTGGATAGTTTTCGAGGGTGCACGGCGGCATTGCTCAGCCCTTGCTGGAATCAGCTTACCACGCTGGCTCTAGTTACTGCAGGAGGCAGGGCACAAGCTAACGATCATCGCCCGCCGGTCAATGTGAAGGAGCGTTTACAGCAATTAGAGACGGAAAATCTTTTTCTTAGACAGCGCTTAAAAGAGGCTCACGAGTTGTTTTTGTACGAAGCAGAGCTATCCTCTCACAAGGTTCGTTGGAATGAGGAGACTAGCAAGCCGCTAGAAGACGACTATTCGGAGCGGCGTAAAAATGAGTCAGAAAGGCTGCTCGGAGCTTACCATGGCGCTTTGTCGGCTAGAGTGATCTACCGCCCGCCGGTTTCCTGGAATAGTTGTTTATGGATTAATGTGGGCCACGAGAATAACCGGGTTGCTCGTCGCGAGGTGGTTTGTAAGGACAGCCCTGTGGTGGTGGGTTATTCGTTAGTTGGGGTGGTAGACTACGTGGGCAAGCATCAGAGCCGTGTGCGGCTTATTGCTGACGCAGGCGTTAACCCCTCTGTACGAGCTCTGCGTGGGGGCGCACAGCAGCTGGAAATCGCCCGGCACCTTGACGCCCTGATTGAAGGGCTAGCTAGCCAAGAGCAGTGGGCGGCGGGGAATAAAAGCGTCTTGGACCAGCTCGAGCTACTGCGTAGTCGGTGGGAGGCCCCGAGTCGCTCTTGGTACCTGGCTAAGGGAGAACTTACCGGCGCAGGAAAATCTGCTTGGCGAAAGGAGGGGCTCGTCCTGAAAGGGTCGGGCTTTAATTACGATTATGCTGATGAAGAGGGCGCGGCCCGCGATTTGCGTGCTTCTATTTTAAAGGTCAACGATCTCTTGGCGACTACAGGTATGGATGGAATTTTTCCTAAGGGGCTGCTGGTGGGCCGGGTGACTTATATTAGGCCCCTCAAAGAGGGCGATTATTATTACGATCTGGAAGCGGAGCCGACAGCAGGTGATTTTGATCGAATTGGCTTGGTGACTGTGCTTCCTCCGGTTTCAGGTTCAGGTTTTCAGGAGGTGACAAGGTGAAGTTTTTGGAGACGTCTATTGAGGGCGCGTATGTTTTGCAGCCACATTTTAGGACAGACTCGCGCGGGTTCTTTGGGCGTTTATTTTGTGCCTATGACTTTGAAAATATGGGGTTAAATTCTCGCTGGGTTCAGATTAATAATTCTTTTAGCGAGCAGAAAGGAACGCTAAGAGGCCTGCACTATCAAGCAGCTGCTCATGAAGAAACCAAGCTGGTGCGGTGTGTACAGGGGGCTATCTGGGATGTGGTGCTTGACCTGCGCGCCAGTTCACCCACCTTCAAACAGTGGTACGCACATGAATTGACAGCGGAGAACCGTCTGATGATGTACGTACCGCAGGGCTGCGCGCATGGATGCATTAGCTTGCAGGATCAGACGGAGCTCATCTATTTCGTTTCTACCTTCTATCATTCTGACTTTGAGTGCGGTGTTCGGTGGGATGACCCTGCCTTCGGCATTCGGTGGCCGATCCACCCTACGACGATCTCCGAAAAGGATCTTGCACACCTTGATTATGGTGAGAAGTGAAAATTTTATTCACCGGCGCCTCTTCTTTTACTGGTTTGTGGTTTGTGCAGGAGCTGGCCAAAGCTGGGCATGAGGTGACGGTTCTGTTTCGGTGCTCCAGAGAGAGCTATCAGGGACTGCGTCGAGAGCGGGTAGATAAAACTTGTTCTATAGCAGTGCAAAGCGTATTCGATTGTCCTTTTGGCAATGCGCGGTTTTTACAAGTTTTAGAAGAGCAGTGGGATCTGCTGTGTCACCATGGAGCAGAGACTAGAAACTATAAAAGCGCTGAATTTGATGTATTGGGTGCTGTAGCAAATAACACCCATGGACTGCGCGAGGTCCTTGGGCGCGGAATAAAAAAAATAGTACTGACCGGCTCTATTTTTTCGCCTGGGGAGGGTGCTGGAAGCGATGAGCTGCGCGCCTTTTCTCCCTATGGCGTCTCCAAGGGCCTTACCAAGCAGTTATTTCAGTACTACTGCCAGCAGGCTGGTGTGTTTTTGAGCCATTTCGTAATCGCGAATCCTTTCGGTCCGTTTGAGGAGCCGCGTTATGTGGACTATCTGCTACGTCAGTGGCTCCAGGATAAAATTGCAGAGGTGCAGACACCGCTGTATGTGCGAGATAATATTCCGGTTTCTTTGTTGGCTAGGGCCTATACAGGGCACTGCATGAGCCAAGAGGTTAAAGCTTATCCAAGCGGTTATGTGGAATCGCAAGCTACATTTACCGAAAGGCTTGCACAGGCCATGCGCCCGCGCTTGAACCGGCCTTGTGAGTATGTCTGTGCGGAGCAGACTTTCTTTGCAGAGCCAGTGGCGCGGTTTAATACCGATCCAGTCGATCGCACGGGCTGGGACGAAGAGCAGGCTTGGGATGAGATGGCCAACTACTACAGGCAGCGGTGCGCCGTTGGGCAGCCTGCATGAAACCATCCGTCGGAGTAGTTTTTATTACACACTGCGCAAAGCCGCATTTAGCAAAGTGTTTGCCACCCATTTTAAACTCTGTGCTACGACCCCGCGTTCTTGTGGTAAACTCCTCTTCTCAGGATGGCACTGTGGAGGAAGCAGAGCGATTAGGGGCGGAGGTATTGGTAGTCCCGCGAAAAACATTCAATCACGGCCTGACAAGGGAATTGGCTAGAGAGCGCTTAGACACTGAGATCGTGGTCATGATGACGCCTGATGCTTATGCGGTAGATTGTGAGATGTTAACGTATTTAGTAGAGCCCCTTGTGGCAGGTCGCGCGGCT
>CAYUJS010000001.1:56591-91882 GCA_964445105.1 uncultured bacterium
GCTGTGGCTTATGCGCGTCAAATCCCTCATGAAAGAGCCGATGCATTTGAGGCTTATGCTAGATCTTTCAATTATCCACCAACGAGCCAGTTAAGAAGCCTTGCAGACCTCCCTCAGTACGGCGTGCACACCTTTTTTTGTTCGAACTCCTGCGCTGCTTACAACAACAAGGCACTCAGCGCGGTGGGTGGTTTCCAAGAAGTGTTGTTGGGCGAAGATACTTGTGCTGTAGCGGCTTTGCTGCAGAGGGGAGCGCACGTAGCCTACGTGGCAGAGGCCGTAGTGCGCCATTCCCATAGGTACAGCTTACTGCAAGAATTTAGGCGCAACTTTGATACAGGCTTAATGCGCAAACACTTTCGAGCGCTAGAAGAAACTGGCGCATCGGACGCGAAGCGAGGTTGGCTATATTTTTGCGGTCTCATGCGGCAGCTAGCTCGCACTCAGCCGTATCTAATCCCTTACGGAATAGTGCAGACGGCTGTCAAGTACCTAGGATACCAAATTGGCAGAGCGTCTGTTTGTGCTCCCCGGAGCGTAAAAAGGGCTTTGAGTAGCCAAGATTTTTATTGGTGACCTCAATTTTCATTGCGAAGATTGAGTTGAGCCGTCTTTAGGCTACTCTAGGGGGGCCGATGGCACCTATAATAAGACTCAGGGCCTTTTAGATGCTGCTTTACCCCCATTTACTTCTGAGTTTGACAGTTATTTTCATAAGTTTTTTATTTTTAGTGTGATAAGTGATAAATTTTAGGCACGACAACCCGCGTTTGCAATAGAGCGCTTGATAGGAGAGGGGGGACAGCTTGGGAGCCGTTTCGGAGGCTTTTTGTTCTACTTCAGCGCTAAAAGGGGATATAGCGTCTATTGAGCGGTAGATGTGCTCTTGTTGACGTAGACACGCGCGCTACACGATCATTGATTTAACGGCCTCATTGACTTTGTTTATTATTTCAGCGAAGCCTGCCATAAGCATTAGCGTATCTACCACCTGTCCAAAGCCGTCATAGACCGCCTTTTCATGCTTTAGATCGTTCAAACAAGCTTTACCTTCGATTTTCAGGCTCTGCTGCTCGAGCTTCTGAACGAGATTTTCGGCTAGTTTCCATAGCTTAACTAGATCTTTCTCGCTTTTGATGGTCCCAAGCGATACCACAGTGTGCTGTAGGACCTTCTTGCCAGTCCTGATTCACTCCAAAATTTGCAGTGTAGGGTGTTTTGCTTTTTTTGATGTCTTAAGCCTCACATACATGCTAGCCCATTTTAGAATATGGATCAGCAGACAAATTTAGGCGTAATATTTATTTTCAGCGTGTGGATAGTAAAGAGGTTGTGTTTCTCAACTGCCCGCTACCTGCGGCTCTTGGCCCTCCGGCTGCAAGGCGCCGCTCTGGATGGGCGCCTGACACAGGCCTAGGCGTGTGGTAGGTTTTCCTCTTGAATCTTTTCCAAAATAACGTTTTGGATAGGCCAACCCATAATATCCGTGCCGGTGCGCTGAAACCGCTGCGGGTCGTCTGTTACGAAATATTGGTAGGTGGCAGCTGCGCGCTCTGCGTTCAGAGAATCGGTTTCCCGCAGCTTTTGTGCTAGAGCTTCCGCACAGGCTTTTCCGCAGTCGATCAGCGTCACGGTGTCGCCCAGGTATCTTTGGATGAGCTGTGCCAGCATGGGATAGTGCGTACAACCTAGGATGACCGTGTCCACGCTAGCGTCTCGCAGAGGAGCAAGGTAGTCTTGTATGATCAGTTGCGTAGCAGGGTGAGAATAGTACCGCTCTTCTACCAAAGGGACAAACAAAGGACAGGGGATGGCGAGTATCTGAAGGCTAGGGTCGCTCTTGATGAGCTCTTGCTGGTAGACGCCAGCCGAGATGGTGGCTCTTGTACCGAGCACGCCAATACGACCATGTGTAGTTGTCTCTAGAGCCTTCTGTATGCCTGGTCCGGTTACGCCAATGACAGGGATGGGCAGTTCGGCTTCCAGCGCATGCAAGGCATGCGATGAGGCTGTATGGCACGCTAGTACGAGTACCTTGATAGACTGACGGAGCAGGAAATGGCTACCTTGTCGAGAGTAGCGGATTACGGTGTCTTGGCTTTTATCTCCGTAAGGAAGCCTAGCCGTATCTCCCAGGTAGGCGACAGATTCGCGTGGAAGCAGCTTGACCACCTCTCGCAAGATAGTCAGTCCTCCCACACCAGAGTCAAAAAGGCCGACTGGCCTACAAGAATTCTCAGCTTGGAATTTTGAGTTTTTTACCCGAGACGATGCGGTCGCTGACAAGTCCGTTGGCCTCTTTAATGGCATCAATGGTGGTCTTATGCTGTCTGGCTATTTTTTCAAGCGTATCGCCTTCCCGTACGGTATGCGTCGAAACGGAGGAGTTGAGGCCCACGCGTGGAGTGGAAGATCGATCGCTTTTTTGCATCAGCTCTACAAGGGCGTGCACAGCTTTTTCCAGATTGCGGATATTTTGGCCTTGGATTTCTACGTTCTTCTCTACCTGACGCACCTGCGTTTGAAATTGTGCGAGGATCTTCTGGCACCTTTCGTTATCTTTACAGGCGTTGGCTACATCTTGCCCCAGCGAATTAGTGGCGGCTTCTAAGTTGACGAGTTGGTCGCCACGTTGGTTTGAGTTGAAACTGATTTGCCCTAAGTCTTGTCGAATGGTTTCCAAGTCATTGTCTTGGTAGTTTAGGCGCTCTTGAAGCATTTCAAATTCGGACTGAAGAGCTGTGACCTCGCGTTTGAGCTGAGCGATCTGTTCTTTGGGCAAGCCGCGCCGAAAAGAGCCCTGCGTATCGTAGGAAGGACTGAATTGGTTAGCTGGTTGGCTCTCTGCACAAAGCGGTCCGCAGAGGGCTGAACCGATAAAAACGAATGACAAAGTTTTTCTGGCTACTAGCAGCATGGCTTATCCCTTTTTTGAGTTAAGTTTCGTAAATCTTAAATTCAACTCTACGATTTTGCCTGTACCCTTCTTCACAGTCGTCAAACACCGCGAGTCTGTCTTTGCCATAGGAAACGGTGAACACGTGATCTTTATCAACACCGAATTCGATCAGCATTTTCCTAACAGAGTTTGCTCGTTTGGCGCCTAGCGCTTGATTGTACTTCTGCGCTCCGCGCTGGTCGCAGTGACCTTCTACGAAAATGTAGGTGTTAGGATGGCTGCGCATGTAATCGGCCATGCGTTGTACTCTGTCAACATTGGCCTGGCCTTTGATGAAACTATTGTCGTAATCGAAATAGATGTTTTGAAATATCTTGGCAAGCTCTGGTCTGGCGCTGGGATCGCTAAAAGCTTCAAGACCGGGAATTGGACTGCCTGGTTCACCAGGGAGCTGTCGCGGCTGTAGGCGCAGGTCTTCCATGTTGATCAGGCCTTGTGCGGCGGCGTCTTGGAGCGGCTCGAAGTCGCAAAAATCGTCGGCGTATTCGCCCACGCGGCTGAACTCTTCTCTGGAGCAGGCCTCCAAGCGATCTCTGCCTTGTTTACCGCCGAGTTGGCGAAATCCCTTGCCTATGTATCGGTTTGCTGATTTAGTATCTTCCCACATGTCACCACCTGAGCGACGGCAGCCAGAAACGAGAACTGTGCCCAGTAAACAGGCTACTACTAGTAACCAACCTGACTTCTTCATGGTAAATCCCTTCTTTAGGAAAGTTCAGAAGCTGATCCTAACAAATCAGGACCAAATAGGAAAGGGAAAAGAGGCGTTGCCGGGTCATTCTGACTCTCTATCTAGGTTCCCAACTCGGAAACCATTTTTCGTTGGGCCCGGAGGTTATCTTCGTAGGTATCCGATTGGCGATGTCGACGATCAACAGCTCACCCTTATTCGTGTCGGCGGTGTTGTAAACTAGGTGAAAGCTATCAGGCGCCCAGCTAGGGTTTTCTTTGTGCGAGGGGCCTGTTGTGAGCTGCCAGTCCGTATCGCTTTCAAAATCGTAGATCCAAATTTGACGCAGGCCTTGCGTAAGCGCGCAGAAGGCGATTTTAGATCCATCGGGCGACCAGGCAGGCGCTGTTCCGTTGCGAGCGCGACGCGTAATTTCCTTAGGTGCCAAATCCTTGAGCCCCGCTCCTTCCGCGGGGATAGGCATGATGTAGGTACGCGCCGTTCCTCCTTTGTCCGAGACAAAAGCGATTTGCTTGCCGTCGGGGCTAAAGCTTGGGCAGCCTTGTGTGGAGTGGGCTGCTGTGTAAATTTGGCGCGGCTTTCCGTAGGCCCCTGCTTGTGGTTCAAAATGCTGAACAAACAAGTCAGGGCTACCGGTCACATCGCAAATGAACGCTATAAGGTCTCGTTGGCGGTTTATCGCTGGCATGAGTTGGTTCCCCTTCAGCGGGGTAACTAGTTTCGGTTGCCCGCCATGGAGCGAAGCCAGTAGAATTCTAGGTTGACCATGTCTGTAAGAGACGTAGGTAAATTGAGAGGGGAGGGCGCCCGTCTTAGCAGGTATATAGGCCGGGGTCACGGCGTAGGAGTGGTCTTGGGTGACTTGACGAGCATTGTGGCCGTCGTAATCGCATTCCCAAATCTCTGCAAGCTGTTTTCTACTATTTCTGACGGTATACAAGATCCTGGTGGTCGCGATGCCATCGACAGCGAATAGCTGGCGGTAGAGGGTATCAGCCAGGCGGTGGATCTGACGACGGTCATGGGCGAGTTCGCCTGTTAGAGCAAGCGCCTCCGTTTGTTTCGCCTGACTAGCGTCTAGAAATAGGACCTGCGCGATCCATTGATCTCCTTTAATTTGTGGAAGGATAGCAAAATGAAAAGACGATTTTTGCCATTTAGCAAGGTCAATTTTAGATTTAGCTAATTTTTCCCACTCAGGACTCACCTTGATGATCTGTGCTCTGCCGCCTAAAGAGAGATCAGCGCGTAGGATTTCATTGAGTTTTTCCGCATACTCCGCATTGAATTGTGATTCGCTCACACGCGTTCTAGATACATAAACCGGCACGCGCGCGGATTCTGTTGGGACCGAAACCACTAGAGGCGGTTCTGCGCATAGCAAATTCAAGGAGAAGCAAAATAAAAGTAAGGCCAATCGAGGCATTGGGGTGCATCCTTAATAAGAGTAGAAAACAAGCATGATAGCGAGGTCCTGCATGTGCGTCAAGGTCCTGGCAGAATTTATTAGCAAGAAACTACTTTTGTCTGTTAAAATAAGCCTTTTAGTAAGAGGCTAGAAGCTTTATGAAAGCCGTTTTTGTTATTGGTGTGATCGACAGAGTGTTTTTGGTTTACACGATCATGTTGTTTGCTCGGATCCTCTCGTCCTGGGTGCCTGAGCTGGCAGAAACAAAGATCATGCAGTTTATCGCCTATTACACAGACCCCTATCTAAATTTTTTCCGTCGTTTCATTCCGCCTTTGGGTATGATCGATTTGAGCCCTATCGTGGCTTTTTTGGCGCTAGGATTTCTGGATAACGCTGTGAAAGCCTTAGCCACATGGATCATCTGGTGAAGCAGCTCCACGAGCCTTGGACGCTTGGCCATCTCTTGTTGCCTAATCGCGTTCTGTATTCTCCGCTGGCTGGCTGTTCAGATTTGCCGTTCCGACGCATGGCCGCCAAATACCGCCCTGGGCTGATTTTTTGCGAAATGGTTAAGATGGATGCCGTTGTGCGGTACGACCCGGGCACGTTTCATCTGCTGGACTATGAGGCCAGCATGCACCCCATCGGTGCTCAGTTATGTGGGAGTAAAGTCGAGATGGCCGCACCTGCTGCCCGCATCGTTGAAGATCTGGGTTTCGATGTCGTCGATCTCAATTGTGGCTGCCCTGTAGATAAAATTACTAAAGATGGCAGCGGCTCTGGAATGCTAAAAAATCCGCAACGCATTGGCGATATCATCTCCAATATCGTGGCTGCCGTAAATATCCCTGTCACCGTAAAGATTCGCGCCGGCTGGGACGACAACAACATTATCTCTCCAGAGATTACACGTATCGCTGAAGAGGCCGGAGCCGTTGCCATCACCATTCATGGCCGGACGCGTGAACAGGCCTACAGGGGCGATGCCAACTGGGATTATATCCAACGCTGTCGCGACGCTGCCAAAACAATTCAGATTGTCGGGAACGGGGATATCTTTGAACCCCAAGCCGCCCTCTCCATGCAAGCACAGACAGGTTGCGACGCAGTCATGGTTTCCAGAGGCACAATGGGGCAGCCCTGGATCGTAGAAGACATTCTGAAGTTATCGCAGGGGCAGCCGTTCAAGCAGAGAAATTTGACCGATTTTCGCGAAGAACTCATGGAGCATTTTCTCCATACAGTCGACTACGAGCACGAGCAAGGCGCTCTCATTGCTATGCGACGGATAGGCTGCTGGTATTTCAAAAACTCTTCCGGCACAAGAGAATTCCGCCATCGCATCAGCCGCGCTTCCAGTGTGCAAGAAGCGCACGCGCTGATCACGGAATTTCCGTTTGGGGCTGAGTCTGATCCTGAAGCAGTGGTTGGCAAATGAGCTTGGCTCCCGCTTTATCAGGTTTGCGCCCAAAGGGCCAAAGTTGTTTAAGTAGCGCTTTCCAAGGGGCGTCTTGCTCAACGTGCCTTGCGTTGCTGAGCCTAAAAGTATCTCCTTCAAGGCGCAGCAGGCCCTCTAGAAGCACAGCCGTATGGTTGGGCTGTGTTGTCCCTTCGTAGTCGTCAATGACGAGCTGCTGCGCGTTGTTTAGGCAGCAAGACCTTAGGTTGGGCTCCTTGGCTAGGATTATACGTCCATCCTGAGCCTCATAGCAGAAGCCTCGTACCCTGATGTTTTGGGAAACCTCCACCAGATGCAGCTCATTTAAAGATATTTCCTCCACCCCATTCAAAGAAATAAAAGTGAGTAAACAAAAGCAGATCGACCTAAGCATCAGCACTCGAAAAGGATTGAGAATTACTCTTACGGTAGATATATTATCCGACAAAAAACGGGTATCTTTTATGAGACATTTTCTTTTTACCTCAGAGGCTGTTTCTCGCGGTCATCCAGACAAGGTAGCGGATCAAATTTCCGATGCGGTGCTAGATGCGTGCCTCGACCAAGACCCTTTTTCAAAAGTAGCCTGCGAAACCTTGGTCAGTTCCGGTTTGGTGGTTATCGCCGGGGAGATCACCACTAAGGCGACGGTAGATTTTCGCGATGTGGTCGACTGCAGCCTGGGGTTTGACTTTCGTTCCTGCGGAATTATTTCCAGCATTAATAAGCAGTCGCCAGATATTGCACAGGGCGTTGAGGAGGGTGAGGGCCTGTTTAAAGAACAGGGCGCTGGAGACCAAGGTCTCATGTTTGGCTTTGCCTGCGATGAGACGCCGGAGCTAATGCCTTTGCCTATAATGTTGTCGCACCAGCTATTAACTGATCTTCTCTACCAGCGGGTGTCCGGAAGTGCGCCTTATTTGCGCCCTGATGCCAAAAGCCAGGTGACGGTTGAGTATGACGGCGGATACAAACCAGTGCGTGTGCACACTGTTGTCCTTTCTACACAGCACTCGGAGGATGTAAGCTATGAGCAGATCGTGGCGGACATGAAGACTCTTATTCGCCGGGTTATCCCACCGAATCTGCTCGACGCCAATACTCTCTACTACATCAATCCAACTGGCCGGTTTGTCATGGGCGGTCCCGAAGCTGACTGCGGTCTTACCGGGCGCAAGCTTATGGTGGATACCTATGGGGGCATGGGGCGTCATGGAGGAGGAGCTTTTTCGGGCAAAGACCCCAGCAAAGTGGATCGCTCTGCCTGCTACGCAGCCAGATATGTCGCCAAAAATATTGTTGCCGCGAGGCTAGCTTCGCGGTGTGAGGTTCAGCTTTCTTACGCCATAGGCGTTGCTAGCCCGATTTCCATCAAAATAGATACTTTTGGGACCGGCAAAGTCCAAGAAGAGCTTTTAGAGCGCGCTGTCCCGTTGGTCTTTGACTTGACCCCCAAGGGGATCATTCAAATGCTTGCGTTGCGACGTCCCATCTATCGAAAAACGGCGTACGGGGGGCACTTTGGCCGGCACGAGCCTGAGTTTACGTGGGAGAAAACAGACCGTGCCGAAGCCCTCATTCAAGAGGCTAAACAAGAGTCTTCCATAATAAATTCAAAATAAACGTCCTTATACGATCGATTGCACTTGACAGCCGTTTTTAGGTTGAGCTGGAACCTGCGCTCATGAAAATATAAATATTAGTATATAATGGTATTTGAAAGATTGGGAGGCTAACTATGTCCGCCGGCGTGTTATCAAACACGATGCTGCGAATGCTATCGGCCGCGCTGATGTTTGTTTACCTGACTCTTGCTACTCACTCTCACGCTTCGGTAGCTGGGCTTGGGGAGCGCACACTGGCGATCGACGCGGGGCGCTTTCCTCCGTTCACTTTGCTTGCCATCGAGACGATGATGCCGATGAAAAGTAGGCAATTTGACTCTGCCTCGCTCCGTGTTATGGGGATTTACGGCTTGGGCCCTGCGAATTTTCAGGCGGATGCCTCTAAGGGAACAATTTTGATAGCTGCTGAGAGTCCTTATTGTCTCTTACAGACCGTCAAAAAGGTGGGGAGCGATTACCGCTACGAAACGGGCAGTGCCCTACTTGCGGCAAAAGATAACAGAACCGCCAACCCAGCAGAAGAGAGTCTGTTCGATCAAAAATATGTGCCAATTCTGGACCCGAACGAGCTTCCTAATGGGGTGGATGTGGCAAACACCCAGCTTTGGCACGATCTCAATCGTTTGGCGGATTCCACAACTGGCTGCGATAATGAAGAGATGGATTGCGCCTATACGCCCTGCTGTACTGACGGCAGCTGCCAGGCGAACGAGGATGATTCGTGTAGGGCAGGTGAACCTCAATGTGCCGATGATAATTGTCAGGCTAAGCCCGATCGCTGCAATTGTTGTTGTTCAGCCGAAAGCGGTGGCGGCGCCATCGGGTCAGGCTATTTCGGGTATGGCGCGGGCGGAGGAGGAGGGTTTGGATTTGGCAGCGGTGGTACTGGTGGCGATCATCGTCACCGTCACAACGATCATCCTGCTACGCCCGCTCCTGAGCCTTCTACCTACCTAATTATGGTTGGCGGGGCGCTGGTCATAGCAGCAGTCAGAGCGCGGAGGCATAAGACAAAGGGCTCAGCTTAGACCAATGAACCCTCTTGTTGGCGCGCACTTTATTTTAATGCCAAGTTGGACGTACCAGCAGTCCCTTCGAGGGCCCTAAAGAGTTGGCAAATCGGTGAGGCTGTTCTAAATCCTGGCTCCCAAAAAAATAGGTTCTTTGCTACTGTGAGTGGGTCTTAACGTTTCCTATTCATTCAATCAGAGGGCCCTCTATGACAGTGTATAAGCGGCTTTTCCTGATGGTTAGCCTCACCATGATGTGGAGCCCCTCTTTTTTATTCATCAAGCTGGCGTTACAGGACTTACCGCCTATGACGATCACGATATTAAGGGTCGGGGGCGCGGCGATCTTTTTTTTGTTGCTGCTCTACTGGCGGGGCGTATCGCTTCCTAAAAGTCGACAGTATTGGTGGCATGCGTCTGTCATGGCTTGTTTTTCTTCAGTGTTGCCCTTTTATCTTTTTTGCTACGCGGAGCAGACTATCGAAAGCGCCTTAGCGGCAGTTCTGAACGGCTGCACGCCCATTTATACCGCTTTGTTAGCGCAGGTTTTTCTACCTGAGGATCGTCTAACGCTGCAAAAAGTTTTAGGCATTTCGTGTAGTGCGGGGGGTGTCGTACTGTTGTTTGCACCTACGCTGACTCAGGGGATCACTGGAACGAGTGTAGGCATGATGGCGGCGACTGCTGCGGCTTTGTCCTACGCGATTAGCCATGTATATGCGAAAAAATATATCACGGGCCAGGCTCCGTTTATAGCGCCCGCGAGTCAACTGGTAGCGTCTACGCTTATTCTTCTCCCGTTCACACTTTACCTCGAGCCCGTCACCAATCTATCCATGCCTTCTCTAACGGCTATTTTGGGTGTATGCGGTCTTTGTTTTTTGGGAACGGTCTGCGCTTTCACGATCTACTACCGGCTGATGGAATGTTCTGGGCCTATTGCAATTTCCACGGTGGCGTGCTTTTTTCCGGTGGGTGGCATGCTCTTGGGTTTTTTGTTTCTCAGCGAAGAATTCACCTGGGCGGGTATCAAAGCCTCGGCTTTAATTTTTCTTGGCCTAGCGTTGGTCAATGAGCTCGTTTCGTTAGAGTCGTTGAAAGAAATGTTAAAAAAAATCTGCAAAATTTGTCAAGGATCCTATGTTGAAAAAATTTGAACATTCTCCAGAAACGACCGCGTTTAAACCTGGCGTAGCCATCTTTGTGGTAGCGCGCAATGGCAAAATACTAGACGGATTCCGGATAACTAAAAGACTGGCGGATCTGGTGGAGTTAGATCGTTCGCCGCTTGAGGAAATAGAGTCCAAACGTGGATGCCAAAACGCAAAGCATCAGCCCGCTACTGCAGATAGCAAAGCTCACGGATTTACCGTTGTCGGTCAGGTTTTAAAACCTAATTGGTGCGAGGGAAAAAGGTTCTTGCTGGGTGCCTGCCTTACGAAAGAAGAGGCTGAGTTGTTAGCCGCCAGTCATAAAACTAAGGAGGCGCTCACTTGAAATCGATGGTGTATGTTAGGGCAGCTATGGCGACGACGGTCGTGCTGATTCTGTTTTTGGTTGGGTATATGTTTTTTAGCTTTCAGAGTGATATCGGCGTTGATCTGGCCACGGAAGATTTTCTCAAGGGGCAGTACGAACCGGCCTTTACAAAGCTTTCCAAGGCCGAAGGCCACATCCCAAGGGAAAATCTGCTGCTCTATCAGGCTTATCTCTACCGCGCGCTCAATCAAATTGAATCCTCCAAACGGGCCTTTGATCAGGCTCTTCACCAAGCTAAAAAACATAAAAACGAGGGCTTGCTACCCGAGATTGTCTACAATCAAGCATTCAACGCTTACCTCACTAACGACCAGGCCACTCTCAATGAGGTGGTTGCGAGCTTGACACTGTTGGCGCCAGAGGAACCATGGACTGTTTTTTTTAAAGCGCTCAATCTTTATCAGGCTGGTGAATTTGGACCTGCTCTGGATGCGTGGAATAAAACAGAGCAGCCTCCTCATCTGGCACTTTCCCGTTGGATGGAAAAAACCTTCTCGCAAGAGTTTGACCAAGCCTGGATTGTACAGCATCTCGCTCACAGCCAGATCGAAACTGGGCAATACATCGCCGCCAGGCAGGCTTTAGAAAAGGCGCTAAAGCGCTCTCATTCTGCGCAAGATCGGGATGATTTTGATTTTCTTTTGGGTTGGAGCTATATCAAAGAGGCCCAGGATAAACCGGCTTCTGCAGCGGCTCCTTATTTCAAGCTGGCGATTTCCTACCTTCATCGTGTGCCCATTCAATCTCACCGCTATGATAATGAGCGCAAGGTGCTTGTTACTAGTATCGAAACGCTCATTCAAAATTTGATTGTGCAGCATTCCTACGCGGACTTACCGTTTTATGCGTCGATCTTAAGTTCTTGGGGTGCGAATGAGGGGCTCGAAGGGGCCTGTGCACAACTTATCGATTTATTGAAGGGTTTTTTTGCAGAAAAAAACTGGCAGCAGATGCAGGACGTGGCCTCTCTGCTGCATCGCATTTTACCTCCGGGAGACGTGCGCACAAGATTGCAGGGTGATTTGGAAAAATCCACGAATGAGTGGCTGCAGCAAGGCCAACTAGAGCAATTGACTAATATCTGGGCCTCCGCACAGCTACTTAGCGATCACCCCGCCCAACTCTCCAGAAATTTGGCAGACAAGGCTACCGACATCATCTTGCGTACGCTGCCCGCCGATCGGGCTGAATTCCAGGAAACTGTTCCTTACATCACTTTCTGGAAAATGATTGAAAAAGATCCGGAGGCGCAAATTTCTTTCGCCAATCGACTTGTGGGCATTGCAGAATCTTTTTGGTTACAACAGGGCGACGAAGCCAGAGGCCTCAAACTCATGCAGCTGGCTTTAGAGATCCCATCTGGGCAGGCGCGGCTCGCAATTTTGCAAAACCTGGAGCAGACCTTGAAAAAGGTTTATCAGAATGCGGTAGCTAAAGACGATTTTGACAAGATGCCGTATCTTTTGCAGGCCGTCCAGCAGCTGCATTTAACCACTATTCCCATTCAGCAGGACCAGAATATTGCCAAATTGCTTTCAGCTGCTAGGGAGCTGCTGGCCGCCGGTAAAATACAAGATGCGCAAAGGCGTGCTAAGTGGGTGCTTGAACTTGAACCGCAAAACCAAACGGCTCGACGCATAATGGGGAAATCTTATTACCTCGAAGCGAACTACCCTGAAGCGGTCAAGTATCTTTCGCTAGTGAGCTCTCCCGACCTCGATACTTTAGAAGCGCTAGCTGTTTCTCAGATCCTCGTTGGACAAGGAAAAGATGGCCAGCGCCTTCTTGATCGCGTTGCGCAACAACATGTTTTGCAACCGGGCGCTATACTGCGCTTAGGCCTTGGACTTATCGGACTTCGACAATGGGAAGGCGGCCTTTTTTGGCTACAGCAACTAGAAAAACCTACCCCAGAAGCTCTTGTTGGCAAAGCTTTTGCTTTTTATCAGCTCCGCAAATTTTCTGAATCGCAGCAAGAATTGCAGGCGGTCCGGTCTCCTTATGCCGATCTAGATGCTGTGAAGGGGATTATTTTGCAAAGCCAGCTAGAGCTCGGGCAGAGGGAAGCGGGAGAGAAGGCGTTAATCAGTCTCCTAAGGCAGCCAGAAAGGCCAGATGATGGCCCTTTTTCTTTCGCTTTTCGTCTTTTTCAAAAGCAAAGCTTTGTGGAGCTAGATCGTAACTATCTGGCTGGCCTCTTCTTCAAAAAAAACAAAAGCCGAAACGACATAGCTATTCGCTACTTCAATATTATTGAGCGACCTACTCCCTCTATGCTCGTGGAGCGGGCGGATACGCTTTTACAACTGCACCTTGAGACCAAAGCCGTGCTAGATCTACAAGCGGCTATTGAGGCGGCTGACTATCCTGAGGTTACACAAAGAGCCATACCGCTTCTTGCGACAGCCTACGCACGTTTAGGGGACGATCTAAGGGCTCAGCTTTGGTTTCAAAAATTCTTCGATCAATTCGCTGAAATTACCTCATATCGCGGGGCGTACGCTGACTCTTTGCGCCACCTTCAGCGCTACGACTTGGCTGTAGGCCAATATCGCCTGCTTGAAAATGCGCAGAGCCTCACACCCAATGAAGCAGTTAGTTATATTGATAGTTTGATACACACCAATCAACTAACTGAAGCGCAGCGCGTTGCCAAACTTTGGATGGATAAAATACCCCCCATAGATCTCGCTTTTTCCCTACAGATTGCTACGTCGATGTCTATCGACGGCAGCCAAAAGGATAGCTGGAGTGTGTTGAAGCGTCTTCCTCCTGTTGCTCAGCTTACTGCTGGCCAAGCGCGCGCGCTTTTGGGCTTTTTAGAGGCTAGGGGAGCTTATGCACAAGCTGTCTCTCTTGTGAATGAGCTGCCAAACCTATTTGAGTCCAACATCCATAACCTCTTGGCTGTGGCTGCACTTAATCAGCGTCTTTCTCATCAAAGCGAAGCCATGGAGATTGCGCGAAAGGCCTATTCGCTGGAGCCAGACAATCGCGAGGTGATCCAGTTTATCGGTCGCTTCACGCGCGATGAGCGGCAGCTGGAAAGGCTTGTAACGGATCTCGAGCACCGCGTTAATCAAGATCCCAGCAGCCCTCTGCTGCGCATTCTTTTTGCCCGCGAAGCCACGCAATTGCTGCGTCTTGTACAAAGTGGCCAGAACCCTCAAGAGGTCAAGCGTTACTTAGCGCTCCTGCACAAGGCCGGTTTTTACGTAGAGCAAATCGACCGGGAGCATCCTAATTTGCCCGAGGTACACTACTTGCTAGGTGAGATAGCGGCTTTGACCAGCCAATTCGACAAAGCTGTAAAGGAGTTTACGACGGCTTTAAGGCTAGATCCATCCTACGTCTCTGCCTACGTTGCACTGGGAGAGCTCTACTACTCTTCCATGCGCCCGCAACTAGCCCTCCAAGCCTATATCGACGCTTTGAAATATGCGCCTACAGATGGTGAAATTTGGCAAAAAATCGGCCTTCAATTTGAAAAAGAGGGAAACCTTCTCAAGGCTTTTGCAGCCCTACAAAACGCCGTTAAATTCCGCCCTAACGATATCCCAACCTATATAAGTTTGGCACGCACACTCCTTAATTTGAAAAATCCAGAAGATGCTAAAATTATTTTGGAACATGCGGCTAAACTAGCTCCGAGAAATATCGAGGTGCAGGTGTTATTGCTCGAGACTTTGTTTGATACTGTTTTACAAGCTACTACCGAAGACTACAGAGCCCTTGTCGCCGAGCAGACAGCTGTTTACAACGCCTTACATGCAATAGCCCCCACCAAAGCCGAAGAGCTAATGAAGGCGCTTAAGTGATCTAGACCACAGCAGTTAATCGGTTGGCTTTTTATCCAGCAAATTCGTTGCCAACTAAACCTGCTGTCAGCACTTGCTGAGCCGGTTTTTTTTTTTAGTGGGGGCAGCCGCCTAGAACAACATCTGCTTCCCCCCAAAAACTATCCGTGCTATTATTTTGGCATGATTCTCGTTTTTGTGCTTTACAGTCTATTTGCTAGTGTTTTTGTGATCTCTAAAGTGGGCTTGATCTACGCACAACCTTTCTTTTTGGTGGGCTCGCGCATGGTTGTTGCTGGTCTAATCATGCTCACCTACCAATGGTTTATGTATCGACACCTATTTGTGATTAAGCGAGAACATTATTTGCGCCTGTTTAGTCTGGCTTTTTTTAACATTTACCTCACCAATGTGATGGAATTTTGGGGCTTACAGTACCTCACAGCCTCCAAAACATGTTTCGTCTACAGTCTCTCTCCTTTTTTGGCGGCTTTTTTTTCCTTCTTAGTCTTTCATGAGCGTTTGACAAAGAGGAAGTGGTTGGGTTTGCTAGTGGGCTTTGCTGGCTTTTTTCCCATCTTGCTCATGCAGTCTCCCTCTGAAGAGCTGTTGGGGGGCTGGTGGATCTTTAGCTGGGCCGAGCTTGCCGTCTTAGTGGCTGCGGCAGCTAGCGCCTACGGGTGGATTATCCTCAGGCAATTGGTGCGCGAAAATGGTTATCCTGCGCCTTTAGTGAACGGCTGGAGCATGTTAGTCGGGGGTCTATTGGCGCTTTTGCATTCTCGCGCGTCAGAAGGTTGGCATCCCTTCCCTGTTTCAGACTATGAGCCGTTTTTTTACGCTGTGATCGCCCTGATCATTGTCTCCAATCTTTTGGCATACAATCTCTACGGTTTCCTCCTGAAACGATTTTCGGCCACTTTTCTCTCTTTTGCGGGATTTTGCACACCCCTGGTTACGGCTTTGTTTGGCTGGGCTTTTATCAACGAGACAATCAGCTGGGGCTTCTTTGGTTGTGCCTTCGTTGTCTTTCTAGGTCTGGGAATTTTTTACCAAGAAGAGCTTCGGCAGGGTCTTCGCGTTCCGCAAAAGGTGTAGATGGCGATTTCAGTCTCAGATGTTTCTGGAGGGCGTGATGACCGCAACGATCTCACACAGGTGGTGGTCGACGCAATGCTTGGGCCTTTTAATCGCGTGGTTAGGTCCTACGTGGCTTTTAATTTTTTGTTTCTGTTTCTCGGCACAGCCGAACTATTGGCGCTGACGGTTTTTTTTATACGGCTCAGCGATTCTGCTCTCCTGGCTTCCATGCTTGCGCTCTTATTTCTTACGCTATTTACCTATTTCATTTTGCGGATTTATCTAGTATCGAAAAAGCCAGTCCAGTTTCTTCGTATTCGAGATACTTTTGTCGGTATGTGCTGCGAGCTCTACGACTATCAGGAAGGTCTGCCTGAAAGTTATTTTGAGCTAGCCAATGCCTGTATCTACTGCACGCGTTCGCTGGAAGGGCTAGAGTTCTCCTACTATCACCCTCCTCGCTGGCTGGAGGTCATATCGCCGACCATGGAGTATTTTAGCTGCTGGTGGCATTGGGAAGACCTGCACCGCCTCCGCGAACTTTTATTGCAAAAAGCCATAGACGAGCTTCTTAAACTTGTGCGTTCTGAGCCCACGCATTTGCAGGTACATACCGCACTAGCTAATGCCTATGTCACGCTTTCAGGGCTTTATGTTAGCCCTCGCACAGCGGACCGCTACGACGAGGACCGCTGGCTGCCCCCCGCACATCTGGCAAGGGAGTTGGATGAAAAATTTCGCTATGCAGCTGAAAGAGCGATTGAAGAGTTTAAAATTCTTAATGATTATGCGCCGGACGACCCTTGGATACACGCGCAGCTCGCCTACAGCTACCACGACTTGCAGATGCCACAGGAGGAGATCCGGGAGTACGAGACTGTCTTGCGACTTAAAGCGGATGACATGGATACCTTATTCCGCCTGGGGGTTCTCTATTTTCAGCAAGGCATGAATGCCAAGGGACTGCAAGTCTACGAAGAGCTAAGGCGGTATCACTATGAAAAAGCTGAAACGCTGATTGGGTATTATGGCTCAGCGCATATGACCTGAAAACGCCCTCCGTCAGCTCTTAAATTTTATTTGATTTTTTTGTTAGCAAATTTGATGGTGAGGCGGTAGAAGCCTATCAATCGAATGGAACTATCCCAGCAAGGAGGAGACGAGCTATGCCAGAACATGACACGCACCAGCGTCAGGAGAAGAGGGGTCTTCCAAGCTGGATTAAGGTCGCTATATCTTTGGCTATCCTAGCGGCGGTAGCCGTTGCGTTAGCGATCTATTTCACTCAGGATCTTGTCAAAACAGCGGATGGACAACTTTCTGCGCTTAGAGACAAAGATTTTTCGCGGGCCTATTACGAGTACACCGCCAAAGATTTTAAAACCGCGACCTCGTTAGAGGCGTTTTCCGAATTCATTAAGTCCCATCCAGCCCTAGCGCGCAACATGCGGGCCCATTTTAACGAGCGAAGCATTGAGAACAATATTGGCACGCTAAACGGCACGCTGATCTCATTAGAGGGCGGCGTAACACCGGTTGAGTACAAATTTGTTAAAGAAGCGGAACGCTGGAAAATCCTTAGCATGCGCTTGCTTGCTAGTGGTGCCTTAACCTCCGGTACTGTCGTTAGCCGAGGCGCGGAGCTCGTCGAGCCGGTCGAAGGCCAGCTCGCGGCTTTACGAAGCAATGACATCGCCAAGGCCTACTTCGGGTATACCTCCAAGGATTTTCAGGAAACTACTCCTTTGAAGTCTTTTAAGGAATTTGTAAAAAACTATCCCGTTCTGACAAGGCACCAGTCTACAACTTTTAACGAAGCAAAAATTGATGGAACGCAGGGCACGATTGAAGCCGTTGTGCATGGCGACGAGCTCACCACCACCGTGGAGTACAAGCTCGCCAACGAAGATGGCAGGTGGAAAGTATGGAGCATGCGCCTTAACCTGCCCGCAGATCACACGACCAGGGGCGCGTCGCCTACAGAGTCAGACGCGTTGCAAGAACCTATTGAAGCATTTTTAGCCTACTTACGCGCTGGTGATCTCTCCAAGGCGTATCACGAAGACACTTCCAGAGAGTTCCAGTCAGCTACTTCATTGGATGCTTTTAGAGAGTTTGTAAAGGCTTACCCAGCTCTTGCAGGACATAAGGGTGTAACCTTTAAAGAGCCCTCTGTCAACCATGAAGCTGGTAGCATCACAACGGTTTTGGATTCTCCCAATGGTGCCACTGTCATTGAATACCAATTGATCAAATCGCCAAAAGGGCGCTGGAAGATCTGGAGCATGCAGGTTTTGACTAAGCCGAGCTCGGCTTTGGCCCCTTCTGCCTTCAACACCTCTGATTTGATCAACGCGATCGAGGCGCAACTTGCTGCCTTGCGCGCTGGAGATTTATCGCGCGCTTACTACGCCTATACAGCAAAAGAATTTCAGCGATCTACGCCGTTGGGAACTTTCGAGAAGTTCGTCCAAGCTCATCCTGCGCTGGCTGAAAATAGTGTGGCCAACTTCACCAACCTCGCCTTTAAAAATGATATCGGCACCTTTCAAGGGCAGCTATCATCACAACAGGGTGAGGTGAATAAAGCGGAGTTTGATCTGATCTACGAAGGCGGCAAGTGGTGCATTTTGAGTATCCAGCTCTATCCTCCAGAGGGGAACCAATCCTTCAACCCGCAAAAGGTGACAGCCCTCAACACAGACTTGGGGGGCGCACCGTCGAAACGTGGGGACGCCAATAAGCCGCCCAAGGCCGAGCGCTACCCTTCACGACCGTTAAAAAAAGCGAACGGCGCGGAAATCACTCAGATCTTGATTGGCAGTGAGACTGACCATCAAGGGCGCGTTAAAGCCTCTCGCGCTGTGTTTTCTCCGACTCCTGCGGATTTTCACGTGGACGTGGTGGTCAGCAACGGACAGACTGGGGATAAAGCCAACCTGATTCTTGAACATCTGGAGACAAAAACTCGGGTGCCGCCCGTGGAGACAGTACTTGATCGAGATGGCGATGCCGTGCTTTCCTTTGTGTTCACCCCGCCAAGTCAAGGCTGGCCAAGAGGTAACTACCGTCTCATCGCCAGAACTGCAAATGGCGATGAAATGACTCAGCAGTTCCGCGTGCAGTAACTTGAACCGTCCTAAACCTACAGATCCCGACTGGAGGGCTATCTTCAGTCGGGTTCTTCCATACGGAATGCTTATTCATGCGCTGGTACCTCTTTCTCTGTACGGTAAGCTATGTCTCGTTGTTTGCTCTACCCGTCGATTTGCCTACTCGCGCAGCCCGCCAAAACCAGATTCAGCAAGATTTGCCGACCGTTCAAGCGCTTCAGGTGGTCAACGGGTTTCTGCAAGCGTTAGCAGACAGCAATCCCAGCCAAGCCTATTACGGCTATGGCTCTATGGGGTTTCGGCGTAACGTACCATTTGCCGACTTTAAAAATTTTATTCATCGCTTTCCACCTCTTTACCGTAATAGGTCCATACAGCACGACCAAGAGGAGTACGAAAAAACGAGCCCGGACGACATAGCGGTCTCGGGCGATGTCGTGACTGTGCAATCGTTGGTTGAATCTTTCGACGGACAGAAAAATGTCGTTAAGTTCGTGCTGCTCTACGAAGCCGGCCAATGGCGTATCTACTCCATCGAAATGTTTCCAGTGCCTATCAAGTTGATGGAGAATCAATTATCAATCGTCTCTGAAGATCGGTTGCCTAAATAGCAGCAGTTTCCTCTAAAAAGGCAGCCCATCTGCTGCAAACTAACCTCGCTGCGTAATTTTCTTTTTTTAGTAGGTGCTGCTGCTTAAACGGTCTTTTCAGCTATATGTGAGGTTCACTAGATCTTGTAAACAGTTACAAGCAGAAAAATATTATGTTCAAAAAGGCAGGCTTGTGATAAATCTTAGGTGCCGCAAAACGGTACGAGTAAAAAATCTTGCTGATTTGAATCTTTATTCGTGTAGCGGTTGAGGCTGTTTGCCTGAGGTAGCTAACTAAAGGGATAGGATTATGGATGCTGTTTCCGAGCCGAGCTTTGAGCCCTTAGTGCCCTTCGCTTCAAAGCGAGTTGTCTTGCCATCTGGTTCTAGGATGCAAATAGTGCTAAACCGGGAATTTGTAAAATTTATTTTTAAGCTGTTGGGCTGGACTGAGGAAAAGCTTAGAGGCACTATTGTAAAGTGTTTGTAAATTTTTTGATCTTTTTGGTTATTATACGTTTAAATTAGTTGATCTTTACAACAAACTATAGGTGTTTTTATGGATTCTGCACTCAACTGGAACACTCTTCAAAATCGCACCTTACCTATTGGTAAGCTGTCGGATGAGTGTCGCAGCATCGAAGCGAGGTTACGCCAGGGGCCTTACTCCACAGTTTGGGAGAGACCGAGTTTGGGTCAAGTGAGTTTCCCAGATCATAGTCAACTGCGTATCTCGGTCATGACAATTTGCGCCAAAGAAGCCCTTAAATGGATGGCGTTGGGAGCTACTGGAGGAGCCACAATCGGAAGTCTTATGGGCGCTTGCTCGTATGGGCAGCAAGGCCTGGTACCTGGGGCCGCGTTGGGCGTAGGCGCGGGCGGCACTATGGGTTTCATTTACGGTTTCCATAGAGCAAAAATCAGGGGGCAAGTAGTCATTGAAAATTCCCATGAGTACAAAGAATGGAAGCAAAACCTGACGCAAACAGAGTATCGTCTGTTTCTGAACACCATCAAGCGGTACATCGATGAAGAGAGCGTAAATGAACTAGTGGGCCCAAATTCAATTTTGATAGATCCCATTTCTCTTGATCTTATAACCTTTCCAGTTTTGTCTCCTCATGGACATGTATACGACAAGGAATATATCGAACGGGCACTAGATAAAGATACATATGCGACGGATCCTATGGGCTGTCCGCTTTACGAAAAAGAAGATCTGGTCTATGCGGGAGAATTCGCTCGGAGGGCCATCGGGCTGTTCAAATTGGTGTTAGAGCGCCTCGATAAAAATCCGATTGACGACAATCAAATTTTTCGAACGGGGCTTAGTTTGTTGCTCGAACAATATAGGCGAGACAACGAAGCTGTAACCTATGAAGTAATTAGCGATTTAACAGCGGACCTAATCCGAGAGGGGGCCAGCAAAGAACAGAGGAGGTACTGCCTTGGGCTCTACCGGCGCTCTTATGAGAATTAAGGTGTTTATTTGAATATTGGTAACTTACGTAGCGGCCTCGATGCCGTCTATCTGAATTAACTAAAAGGAGTAAAATTATGGACGCTTTTTCTGAGCGTAGCCGGGCCGTGGTTCAAGAGCTTACCGTGCCACCTGGGTTTCGTCGTAAACCTTGGGAGCCTACGACACGAGATTTTAGTAACTTTCCTTATGAGGTGGTAGCGCACACAGATAAGGAACGCGAGAGCGTCCTCGCAACCATCACTATGAAATTCCAAGTTGCGCATGATCAGATCGCTTACGTACCTTCGCCCCTTGAGAATTATATCCAGCCCGAACATCTCTGTTCGGAAAACGATAGCGATAGAATGAAGATAGCTCGTAAGATTTTTTGGAGCCATATCATGAGCGAAGAGAGAGAAAGGCTTGAAGAAAGCTACCCGGATGAGTATAAAGAGCTGGATCTTCAGGTACGCGCTATGGCACGCCAACGATCGCTAGACAAGAAGCTCGCCTACTTCAAGGCGATGGGGCCTGAGATGGCCATGAGACTTGGAGAAGCTTCGGTCAGACGCGATAGAGATTTTCCCATGATGAGAACTAAGGACGCAGTGATCAACGGGATCATGCTGTCGGTGCTCTTTCTTTGCTCTGGCTTGGCAATCTTGTTGATCGGGAAAAGCGCGCAGCAGGCCTTGATTAGACAGATAGGTAGGAATATTTTTATTGGTTTTAAGCAGTTGAAATAACTGAAATTACTTACGGGGCGGCTGTTCATCTGAGCAAGCTGCCTCGTTCATGGCCGAAGTTTACGAGCTATTAATGAAATGATACATTTCCGCATTTTGGCTTTGTGCCTGTTCTTTGCCACCCTTGCGTGGGGAGGCGATAAGGCACATGTGCGTGTGGGAGCCGATCTGCTTTTCGAGGCCCCTCACAAAGAGTTTTTGGTTGGCAAGCGTATCGGCCTTATCACTAACCAAACAGCCGTCAATTCCGAGCTTGTCTCCACTGTTGACCTTCTCAGGGAGCACCGTAAGACGCTCAACTTCAAAATAACCGCCCTATTTGCACCTGAACATGGCCTGAATGGCGAAAAACGCGGGCTAGAGAAGGTTGAGAATAGCCAGACTTTGGATAAGATCCCTATTTACAGTCTCTACGGGGCTACCTTGCGCCCTTCGCGAGAAATGTTAAAGAATTTAGACGTCTTGCTCTTTGATATTCAAGATATCGGCTCTCGCTCCTACACCTATACAGCAACCCTGTTCTACGCCATGGAAGCAGCCGCCAAAGAAGGAGTCGCGGTTGTTGTTCTAGATAGACCCAATCCCATCAGTGGGCTACTGATCGATGGGCCTGTTTTACAAGAGCGCTTTCGCTCGATTGTCGGCTATCTAAACGTGCCTTACTGCCATGGCATGACCGTGGGTGAGCTCGCACAGTATTTTAACGCCGAGTACAAAGTAGGTTGTAAACTGCATGTAGTGCCGATGAAGGGTTGGCGCCGAGATATGTTTTTTGACGAGACGGGACTGGCTTGGATACCTACTAGCCCCCAGGTGCCTGAATCCTCCACTGCTTTGTTTTATCCTACTACAGGTATCATCGGCGAGCTAGGGATCCTCAGCTTGGGGGGTGCTTGTAACCTTCCGTTTAAAGTTGTGGGGGCTCCTTGGATCGATGCCGATGCCTTTGCAAAAAAACTCAACGAACAAAAATTTGCAGGCGTCACCTTCGTGCCTTTTTACTTCCGCCCTTTCATGGGTAAGTACGTAAAAGAGACATGCAACGGTGTACTGATCATCGTGACAGATAGGAAAAATTTCAGGCCCGTCCAAACGCAATACCTGATCCTAGGCATACTGAAGAGCCTCTATCCAGAACAAATTAAGCCTTTTTTTGAAGATAAGCCTTGGAGGCTAGAGCTCTTCCACAAAATCAATGGCACGGATGAGGTTTTCCGCCTACTGAGAGACGAAAAATACATAGCTTGGAAGTTAAAAGGGCTCCACGAAGCAGAAAGAAGAGCTTTCATGGAGCGGCGCAAACCCTATTTGCTCTACTAACCGGCAGTCCCCTTACGTCATTGGCGGCAAACCCTCTTTTTTGCTACACTGCATCTCTATTCTTTGAGACAGCTTTAATGATCCGATGGTTACTGCTTTTACTTCTATGGTCCGCCTGCTCTTGTCTTGAGGCAAGCGATGCGCAAACGCTTCATATGCGGCGTATTAAAGAGCTGTGGCAGATGGGCGATTTTGAGCCCATGAAATTGCAGATCGGAGAGTTTTTTGTGGCCTACCCGACCAGCCCATTCAAGGACCAAATTTTGGTCTATTGGGGAGATGCGGAGTGGCGGGGTGGTAATTTTCGCGAAGCGTTGCGTGTTTTTGAGGACATCCAAACCAGACAGTTTGCTGAGGCTGTCTTCACGCGCCGTGCAGATAGCCTTTACCGGCTAAATGCAGACCTAAAGCTACAGAACTTACTAGAAGAGCGTATCCATACGCTGCCTCAAGATGCTCTCATCGGAGATCAGCCTCTCTGGGTGTTTTATTACGCTGAAGCGTTATCCAGGGAAGGGAGGCGCAATAACGATGAAGCCTCTGTACGAAGTGCGATTAGCTACTACCAGCGCATCTTAAACACAAGTACGGGTGCGCGCGCAAAGCTCGGTTTAGCTGGCGCCTGGGCGTCGATCGGACAGCGCAAACAAGCTGCTCAACTTTACCTCGAGCTAGCTGAGCAGCTGCCCGACCAAAAAGAGTCTCTACTGATGTTGGCGGGGCAGTTACAGGCTTCCTACGACCCTAACAGCGCTATTGCCACGCTCAGCCAAATGCAGAGCTCGGCCTCGGAGCGGACTGCTGCGGCTAATTGCCAGCGAATCGCTCTTTGGTTTCAGAATGGGCAGTTTGAGGAGATCATCGACGCCCGTACAGAATGGGAGAGAGCTGCATCTAAAGAGGATCTGCTTTGTTTTCACTACTATCTGGGCCGTAGCCATTACCAATTAGGTGAGTTTGAGGAAGCAATCAAACTACTACAGCCTTTACTAAATACGTCATTGGGCAGTGATAGGTGTCTTCTCATGGTGCTTACGGCCAGCTCTGCATCCTTAAAACGGATTGATCAAGTGCGCGCCTGGGTCGCGCAGTACCAAAAGAGATTTCCCCATGATGCGGGCCTTGCTAAAATGTTGCTGTTGCATGCGCGGGCGGAGTGGCAGGCGGGAAATGCAGAGCGCGCAGGTACATTGCTGGAGCAGATTTTGGCCTCCTACCCGCACTTTGAAGAGTTCGCCGACGCTTTATTAGACCGCGCGCTTCTTGCGCAAGAGCAAAAAGATTGGGCGGCTAGCCGGCGATGGTTTCTCAGCCTGGTTTCGCGCTTTCCCGACAGCCCCCACAAGACGCGTGCCCTCGAACACATCGTGCGTGTAGATTTGTATCAGATACAAGGCGAAAGTAAAGTTGACCGAAAACTGCGTGAGCAGCTTGCTCAAGACATTAAGAACGTATTGGAGCAGGGAAATCTTTCCCCAGAAATTCGCTCCGGTTACCAATTACAGCTGGCCAAAACCGAGTATCAGCTAGATAAGTACACCGAGGCTGTCGTTACTCTCAATCGACTATTAATCAACCAGCCGAACGACGCGCAGGCGCACCTTTTGCTAGCTTATGTTCTTTTAGCCCAGTCTCGGGACCCTCATTCATTTATCTTGGAAGCAGAAAAAGCGCTTACTTTGCAAGCAGATCTACCTGACTCGGTTCACCAACACCTATTTCAGGCCTATTTACAGCGCAACCGCGATAAAGATAAAGACCTAGCCGCAGCACATTTGATGTACTTGCTCTCTAAAAAAGAGGCCGATGTGCCCAACTCGTCACGCCTCTGGCTGGGCAACTATTTTTATGATCGTTTAAGGCTAGTTGGCAACGAATATCAGCCCGAAACTCTCCCTATGGAAAAAGAGCGTCAGGCGGCAGAGCGCGCGATCGCTATTATCGAGCCCGCGCTTGACAAAAGCGATTATGAAGAGGGGTTTGTGCAGCTTGGCGCGTTCTATGGCTGGGCCGGGCAGCTTGAGAAACAGGCAGCAGTCTACGAGGCTTTAGTGCTCGCCTATCATCAGAATGCCGGTCGATCATGGCGGTTGGTGCCGCGCACTCTCTTAGCTCTCGGGAATGTTTATGAACAGCTAAGCCGCTCCGATAATGCCCTGGCCTGCTATGTGCAATTAAACAGCGTAGAGCCTTATATCCAGCAGGCAGCGCGTTTACGCATTGCTCGCATAAAGCTCTTAATGGGCAGAGAAAAAGCTGAGCCTCAGCTTCAAGAACTTCGCCTGCTGCAAACGCACAAAACGCTTGCGAGCGAGCCCATTCACTTAGAGGCTGCCTATGATTATGCGAGGCTACAACCCAAAAGCGATTCTAAACGCTTGCTCGCACTACTCAAGACCGCAAAAGAAGAGTACACTAGTCAAAAAGATATCCCCTCCAAGGAGTATCATGTGCAGCGCGGTAGCTCCCCGCGCCTGGATCGCGTTTACCAAGCGTATATGATCCTTTTCGATGCGCGCATTGCGCAGCTCGAAGGGGATCTTGCGCAACGTAAAGACCCTGTTGAAGCGGCACGTAAATACGAAGCTGCCAAACAGCTCTGCCAAACAGTGCTGTCAGAGCAATTTGCCATTTCAAAATATCTGTGTGATCAAGCACAATTCTTGCTTTCAACTCTTCAAGGAGAGTCATGAAGATCGATGACCGTAAGCGTCGGCTGCTCATTTTAGTTATTTGCCTAGCTGTTGGCTTGCATCTGGCTTTCATCTATTCGTTGCATGACCTTTCCATGGAATTTTTGGGTCGAAACGGGGCAATAGTCGACGAAAAACCGATCGCTTCGTTACGTGAAGTCGGACAAGAAGAGATCAACAAGCATTTAGCGCATGTCTTCCGCGACTTTTCTCAGCATGCGATCGCTAGCGATTGGAGCACCACGCGCGCGCCGCTAGCAGAGATCGCACCTCCGGCCATGGATTTAGTCGCCCTCGATTTTCCTAGCTTCGAAAACGTTCGTTCCTCGTTCGACCTGACGGCGCACGATCTTCCCAAAAATTCACTTGAGGCTATGGCAGATGGGCTATTGGGCAATGTCCAGTTATCGCTCCCTGAGCTGCTTTACGATGAACTGAGTGTGCGCGTGGGCAATTCAGATTTAGGCGCCATCAGTGGCTCTGTGGGAAAGGCCTACCCAGCTTTGAGCCATACCGCGCAGGAACCCTCAGGCTCGATGGCAAATAGCGGTGATTTTGACGTTACCTTGGAATATGCCCCTAAGGCTGACGAGCAGGGGATAACTTTTCGCGTCACGCTTACCCCAAGGGGCAACGTTCTTTTTAAGACCATCGCTCAGAACGTCGTCTTCCTTATCGATCGCTCGCATTCGATAGACAAAGAGCGTTATGCCGCTTCGAAAGCGGCTGTTATACAGGCTTTGCAGACGCTACGACCAGAAGATCAATTCAATATCCTAGTGTTTGATGATCGGGTAACCCCTTTTGCTACACAAATGAGCGCAGTTACCTTTAGGAATATTGAGTCGGCGCGGCAGTTTTTGCAAGGACAGGCTTATGGAGGAATGTTTGCTTCTACTGATCTCTATTCGTCATTGGGAAACATTATCCCCGATATTGTCGGATCCAACGAGGTGAATGCAGCTATCCTGCTTTCTGACGGGGACACGTTCTTAAGCAAGGATAAGCAACGCCGTAGCATTGCCTCTTGGACCGACCACAACCAAGGTAAGGTCGCTCTTTTTTGCGTGACAGCCGGATCTGGCAACAATTTGCCTCTGTTGGATTTCCTTGCCGCAGAAAACAAGGGAGCTCTAGTCCATGCTCGTAGTTCTGTTGCAGAGGCATTAGCCAGGCTGATGAATCAGATACGCCGCCCTATCGCTAAAGACATTGTTGCCAGTGCCGTGGCGCGTTCTCCTGGTGTTGGTCTGTCGCTCTATCCGCCTCTCAACCGTCAGCCTCACCTTTATCAACAAAAGCCCTATGTCTTCTACGGCCATACTGATAGCGCCGACGACTTTCACCTCTTTTTGCAGGGCAAGTACTACGACAGCTGGCTAGATATTCAGCAGTTCATCTCTTTTCAGCAGGGCACGCAGGTGCAGGCAGCCGAGCTAGAGCAGGGGCTAGCCCTGCAGCAAGCGTATGATCTCTACGAAGATTACCTGAAAACCGGCAGTAGCCTCTCTTTGTCTAAAGCAAGAAGGCTCCTCCACACTCATAATTTACCCTTGGCCTTCCATTAACATGCGTATCATTGCCGGTAACTTTTATAATCGTCCCGTAGTTGCCCCTAAGGGCCTGGTGACTCGCCCGACCTCCGAGCGTACGCGAGCGACGGTGTATAATGTCTGCCAGATGTTTGTCGAGGGGGCAGATATTCTTGATCTCTACGCTGGCAGCGGTGCCATTGGGCTAGAAGGGCTAAGCCGCGGCGCACGCTCTGCAACTTTTGTTGAAGAGGATCACTACGCGCTAAAAGTCATCGAAAAAAACATGGAAACCTTTGGCTGCAAAGAACAGAGCATCGTACTGCGAGGCGATGTTTTCCCCATGCTAAAGCTGCTCGGTAAGCAAACCCGCTCCTACGACATTATTTATGCGGATCCCCCGTACGAGCATTGCAACTACCACGACCTGATCGCGCTGATAGATGAACTGCAGCTGTTAAGGCCTGGCGGGCGTCTGTTTGTCGAAGCGGCTGCCAAGCCAGCCATTCAAATTCCTGCTCTGCGCAATCTAGAGAGGCCAAAAGAACGCAAAGCTGGCCGCTCTGTCCTTTACGAATTTAGGTTCTTAAATGAGCTGGGATAAGAATGTGGTGGCTGGGACGATGATCGGCTGGTTGTACTCGAAGCAATCGCGGTCCACGTAGGGCAGGTCGAAGCCGATCTGGAAGGCGTGGCGCGTCTCTAATTTTTCATGGTAGTAGTGTAGCCACTTAGGAATTCCCTTATTCCCAGAAGCTTTGGCCTCAACCAAAAACCAAGGTTTGCGATCTTTTGTCACGAGGAAATCTACCTCGCGCTTATCCTTATCGCGTACATAGTAGAGTCCATACTCGCCAAAGCCGGCGTCGGTCCAAAATTGCGCAGCTTTATAAAGATGTGACGCGACAAAATTTTCTAGGCGGGCTCCCTTATCTGCAATAAGTGCCCAGTTCCAAAGATAAATTTTAGGCTCTTTGAGCAAAGAGCGGCTCAAGTTATTCGACCAGGGCTGGATCGTAAAACAAAAGTAGAGGTTTTTTAAAATTTCCATCCACCTCTGCAGCGTCGGTGAGGAAACTTTGACTTTAGCGGCTAGTGAGGCGTGGTTTAAGGCGTGAGAAGCCTCCTCTTCTAGTATGCTTGCCAATAGCTGGATTTGCCCCGTCTCCTGCAAGCGGCTCAAGTCGCGCACATCCTCTTTAAAGAGCTGCTCCGTACGTAGGTGTTTCCATCGATTAAAAAACTGTTTAGTTCGCTTGATATAAGGTTCTGGGAAGCCTCCAAAGGTCAATAGCGCTTCGTAATCAGCGCAGTTGATCTCGCGCGGTTGCTGGATCTCCTGGTCTGGCAGGTTTGGACTAGCGATCTCTCTTACGGACAGTGGATGAAGGCGGTACAAAAAGTAACGCCCCATCAGGCTGTCTGCGCCGCGTTTGTACACATCTAAGCGGGCGCTTCCCGTAACCAAGATACGGCAGCTTTTTTCATAAGTATCGAAAAAGCCTTTCAGAAAGCGTTTCCAGTGACGATATTTATGTATTTCATCGAAAACAATGACGGGGAGGGATTTTTGCACCTCATTGAGCCCAGCCTTGAGGGCGACAGCCTGCGGGCCCTCCACGATCAAAGCCCGGTGGTCGTCGTTGTCCCAGTTGAAGTAATAGTGGAGTGGACAGCCCACTGAAGCGTCCAAGCTGCTGGTCGTTTTACCCACCTGGCGGGGCCCCGACAAAAAAGCCATCTGGCGATGGCTTTCCAGGTGTCTCTTTAAGAGGACTTCATACACTCTTTTCATGCGACCAAAATAACATACTTGTTAATTTAGTCGCGACTATTTTAACGCACGCGTTATTTTGGTCGCTAAAAATCTGCCACGTCGATGATGCGAAAGAAGTAACGGCTGCTCAAGAGCTCATCTAAGAGGCTGCGGCGGCCGGTTTGTGATCGACAACGGATTCCGTTGCGGCTGCCAAGACCACCTCTTTTTGTTCGTTCTCTTCGCCAATTTCTTCACCGCGCTGGCTGACCAGCAGGTGAAGCTTGCGTCCGAGAGACTTGGTTGCCACAATCCAGGCGGCAATCACGATAAATAGAATCACTCCAATGCATGGCACGCTAGCTGCCAGGCTACCAAACATCAGTAGCAAGCCTTGCTGCAGCAACGATCCGCCCGATTTACCTAGGCGAGAGCCCACGCCGTCGATCACTGCCTTACCGCGCAGCTTGTCGAAATGGTCTAGAGGGATAAAGGCCATCTCCTTCGTCGTGTCAAACAGGGAGTATTTACACGCTTTGCTGATCGCATTCTGCACAGCGCCTACAAATACCGCTCCGGTTAGGAGGGTCATGCCATCGACAGGCAGTACGGCCCGGCTCAAGAGCAAGACAAAGAATGTAACGCCTGTGATTAACATGGCTACAGGCGTAATCAGAGCGGTCTTAGTCCACCCCAGCTTGCGTATCATCACCGGGATCAAGCCTGTCAATACAATCGCTAGCAGCCCATGAACGGAGGTTACATTTCCGATGTAGGCATTGAAAATTTCTTTCTCAGGATACAGGGTATGCACCTGGTCCTTCCACACAACTTCGACAATGTTGATTCCTAAGTTGTAGCCCACAACTAACAACGCAATACATAGCAGATATTTCGAGCGCGCTAGCTGTACAAAGCAGTCGCGTAAGGAGAGGTTAGCTTTCTTTCTGGTGGCAAAGGAAGCGGCATGTAATCCGTTGAATCTAGGGTCATTGAATACGTAGCAGTTTAGCCAGCGAAAAATCCCCATGATCAGTAGGCCGTTGACAATCACAATGTTAATAGTGATGTAGACAAACGACTCTCCCTCGGTCGGAATAAAGTAGAGGAGGGTCTGAGGAAGCTGTCCGCCTACCACGGCGGCTAAATTACCGCCCACGCACAATACGGCGTAGAAGCGTTTGGCATCGCCGATACGCGTCACCTCATTGGCAAAGCCCCAGAACAGGACGGTCAACACGATTGAACCCCAAAGCTCCGACAGCACATAAAAGAGCGCAAATGTCCAGTGGCGGTACATGGCGATCGCCCCTTGGAAGCCAGCGGGGAGGGTATGCTCCAGCCATCTGGTGGTCGCAATAGGCTGTAGCGCTTCGCGGTTTGGGTAGAGCCACAAAAGAAAGATAGCATAAAAGATTAAGAAGCCGCTGATCAGTATGTAGATCACCTGCTCTTGGCTGTAGCGGCTCGAGGCCTTCGCAAACAGGGCGGTTACCAACAGAGCCATGGGTAGCAGCAGCCACACTTTAATGTAGGGGATAACTGCGGCGCTCGACCCTTCTGCTGTGATAATCAGAGAGTCCTTCATGTTCCGCACTACCGTGTAGTTGAAACAGATGAGGAACAGCAAAAGGAACATGGGTATGATCATGCGCCCTTCATGGCGGTGAATCGGCCAAAAGACCGAACGGAGTAACCCAAATTCTGGAACCGTTGTGGCAGCCATATCTCTCCTAGATAACGAAAAATATTGTAGGTACTTTTAACATATCAATCAAGCGAACAAGCCTGTGACCAGCTAGGTCAAACAGTTTGCTGTTTCGCCACCAAGCTCTCTTCTGCTACTAGCACTTGCGTACGAGGCGCGAGCACCAGCCCTTCGTCGGCATTTTCTGCAGTTAGCCCCGTAAATTCACGCCCCAATAAATAGACAGCACCCATCCAAACGACGATGATGACGAGCAGACAGGCGGCCACGCAAGGAGTGCTAGCTGCAATGCTGCCAAATCCGAAGAGTAGCCCCTGGTGGATCATGGAGCCACCCGACTTGCCCAGTCTGGAGCACACACCGTCAATAGCGGCCTTTCCCTTCACCTTGCCCTCGTAGCCCAAGGGGACAAAGGCCAGCTCTTTCGTGGCGTCAAATACGGTGTATTTAGCGGCGCGACTCATGACATTTTGGAAAGAGCCTAAAAACACTGTCCAGGTCAGAGGGATGAAGCCTAAAAACGCCATCCCGAACCAGCCATTGCGTCCGAAAATAGCGCCAAAGAAGGCTACGCTGGTTACGAGAAGGATGATGGGGGTGAGCATGGCGGTAAAGGTCCAGCCGCGCTTGCGTAGCGAATTACCGGAAATCAGCAATGAGGTTAGGGTCGCTATGATCCCAATGATCAGCATCACCTCATCCATGTAGTAGTTGAAGTCCTTTGGCGTGGAGTAGAGCACGCTGACCTGGTCTTTCCAAACCACTTCTACGAGGTTAATCACAGCGTTGTAAACGACGACAATGACTGCGATGCAAAGGAGATAACGAGATTTTAAGATGTGGCCAAAGGCTTCGAATAGGGATAGGGACGCTTTGGCACGGCTTGCTTCTCTAACAGGTAACTCCAGTTGTTTTTCTGTCAAGACGTGGCGGTTGAGCCAGCGAAATAACAGTAGAGCGCAGCCTCCTGCAGCCAAGATCAGATAGAGCTTCAAATACAGCCAGCGTTCGCCTGGCTCCCAAATTGAGATCGGAATAAGATGCCCATATTTGATCAGCGCCATCGATATGGGCGCAGCCACGATACCAGAAAAATTAAGTCCCACACCAAACAGCCCATAGAATCTTTTGGCCTCAGAAACGGTCACTACCTGGTTAGCAAAGCCCCAAAAACAGGTGGATACGATCACAGCATTCCATAACTCTGACATTACGTAGAAAAGAGTGAAGGGCCAATAGCGTATCATCGCTACAAATCCCTGACCACCTTGGGGCAGAGTAGTAGTGAGCCGGTCGGCAAAGGCATGCGGATGAAATGCTTCACGGTAGGGGTATAAAATTGTGGCAAACAAGAAAAAGAAAGCTAGGAACAGGCCATTCATTATGTAGAAGACGCGGTCCCTGCTCCAACGGCTAGACAGATAGGTAAATAGTCCGGTGAGTATCACAGCCATGGGGAACATGGCCCAGACCTTAACGAAAGGAATTACCTGCGCCCCTGATGACTTAGCGGTCACCAAAAACGTGTCTTTCATCGAGCGAAGGATGTTGTAGTTGAAGGTGATCAGGAACACGATCAATAGCATCGGCAAGAGCTTTTGCAGCTCTGAGCGATGCACGGGCCAAAAGATCCGCTGCATGCGGCCAAACTCTGGTCGACTTGGCTCGGACATCTATCCCCCTAACCTAGTGAGATAGTTTTGAGAACACATTTGCATTCTCGCTTGGTTCGCAACGAACGTGGCCAAGAAGCTACCCAGACCACTGCTAGTTGTAAAGGCCAACTGCACACAGAACCCCTTTACATAAAATGAACCCAAATTGTTCGGTCAGAGTTTAGCACAGGCGCCCCTTAACTTCAAGACAATTATCTATTTAGGCGTTGCGCTGGGTAGCTCGCGAGACTAGCTTAATAATCCGGAGTCTGTGCTGATTTGTCTCGCTCCGCTCGCAAAATCAGCTCAGCTGATGTGGGTCTTTGCGCCCTGACTTCTCGCTTGTTCGTTTTGCAGTCTTCCCCTATCGTCACTCGTTTAGATAAAGCCAGCTTGGAGTTGTGGTGAAAAGCAAATTGTCGGTCCGAGACCTGCCTTTAAAAGGAAAACGAGCGCTTATCCGCGTGGATTTTAATGTCCCATTGGCGCAAGGCCAGATTGCGGATGATAGCCGCATTGCGGCTTGCTTGCCGACGATCCAGTATGTTTTGGATCAGGGCGGCTCCGTCGTACTGATGAGCCACTTAGGGCGGCCCGAGGGAAAGCGGCAGGAGGCTATGTCTCTAAAGCCCTGTGCAAAAAAGCTTAGTGAGCTCCTTAAAATCTCAGTAAAAACTGCTTCAGACTGCATTGGGAACGAGGTGGAGCGTCAAGTGCGCCACCTTCAGCCGGGCCAGATCCTTTTGCTCGAAAATCTGCGCTTTCACAAAGCGGAAGAGCATCCAGCAGCAGACCCTTCTTTTGCAAAGCAGCTAGCTGCATTTGGGGATGTTTACGTTAACGATGCCTTTGGCGCAGCGCACAGAGCGCACTCTTCCGTGGTTTCCATTACCCATTATTTTCCCCAAAAAGCGGCCTTAGGGCTGCTCATGGAAAGGGAAATCTTTTTCCTTGGACAATCTTTTGGTCGACCAGTGCCTCCCTTTTATGCGGTTATAGGCGGGGCTAAGATCTCGACCAAGGTGGGCGTGGTCAAAGCTCTGCTCAACAAAGTAGATGGCCTGTTTATTGGTGGCGCAATGGCCTTTCCATTCATGAAGGCCCGAGGACTGGCGATAGGCAGCTCTATTTGCGATCAGGAGCAGCTTACCACAGCCAAAGAGATCCTTGCTCTCTGCGAAAAAAGGGGTACGCCCCTCTGGCTGCCCGAGGATATAGTCATCACCAAAGAGCTCAAAGATGGGGCACAATCCGAAGGAACCATCCTTGCCTTGGATGGGATTCCAGACGGCTATATGGGTGTGGACATAGGACCGAAAACTGTGGAAACATTCAAGAGTGTGCTCGAGCATGCCGGTACCGTTCTTTGGAACGGCCCCATGGGCGTTTTCGAGAGGAAGCCGTTTGCCGAGGGGACGTTTGCAATCGCTAGAATACTGGCAGATCTCAAGGCAATTACATTGGTGGGTGGCGGCGACTCGGTAGCCGCCCTCAGAGCGTGCCAACTTGACGGAAAGATGACCCACGTGTCCACAGGAGGCGGCGCCTCACTGGAGTTTATCCAGTTCGGAACTCTGCCGGGGATTGAGGCGCTCTCTTCAACAAAAATTTAGCAATTGAAGCACTTGCGGATGTACCGTTTAATCGATAGCTCCAGCGAGCCCACGAATTTTGGGGTGACGAGGCTGCGCACGGGCCTCTCTTGGTGTATGCTTAGGCCTTTTCGATGGTCCAGAATTGGGTCGGGCCGGGGCCAGGCACCTTTCCTGTGAGTTGACCGTTCTTTGCTTGCTTAAAAATAATGGAAGCAGAAGTACCAGAAATTCCCTCAAAATAAGTAGCAGTGAATTCGCGTTTAACTCGGTCAAAGTCAACTAATTTAATCTCTAGATAGGAAAACCGCCAGGGCATGCTCAACACAATAGCCCCGCGCTCATCACTATTTGCTGTAATGGGAACGGTCTCATCCAGTCCGCCTGTATAGCGGAGCACCCATGTTGCATCAAGGTTAAAATTCGCACTTTCAATCAACACGATTCACCCCCTCAGCATTCGGTCCTGATCTCACCTGCTTTTTGGGGGCGCCACCCCCGCATGTGCTGTCTGTCGTGGCTTTTTAAGGGTTTTTAATTTTGTAAAGGCTTGTAGACGATTATCGCACCCAGCCTAGAAAGTCCCGCACACCTGGATTAATTAGATAATTGGAAATTGCATGCGATGCCAAAATTTCTTTTAATATTTCTTGAGTACCAGCTGCGTCCAGTACTTTAACCTCGCCTTTCGTGATAGATTCCATGGTGGGGGTTAGAGCGTCGCCTTCTATGAAGGTAGTGTTGTATTCATCTTCTTGCGGGTTAGAAGCGAGGATATTGTTCAAACTCACAGCGATATCCCGAACAGCCTGGGCTTTCGTCTCCGGGCTAACAGCATCGTCTTGTTGCACACCGAGAGATTCTAGCCACGTTTTTACCGGCGCTAATTGTAGAATTTGTCCTAGGACATTGCCTATTGGCTGTGCGTTATCCTTCACTAATTCCAGCAACCGAGAGCCCGGTAGGATGATCGATTCAAACCTTTCGCGGGCTGTACGGACTGCTTCATTACTTCGTTCATTGTCTATTTGTACCCCCAGAAATCCACGAGCAAAATTTTGAATCGTAGTAGAAAACCAGTCATCGCTTGGGCTGGGTTTGGTTAGCAGCCCGTTTGCCATTTGCGAGACAAGGTCGGCGTGGTGTATGTAGTTTTTTATGTTATTGGGATGATCTAACTTGATCAGGAGCGCGGCCCCACAAGTAACGAATCGGCATCGTTGAATTATTGCCGATTTGCGTTCAGCTTGCATAATGCCTAACGCTTTCGACAGTATGGTGGCGCCGTGGCTATGGGCTAATATTGTTATGTCCTCGTCCTCAAAGCCGCCAGCGTATCGTTCGATTTCTTCGACAAGAAGATGGCTCAGGTCATCGGAATAGTCCTTTTCTTCCCCACTAAGTAGTCTCTTGACCAAGAGGCACGCATCTTCTGGCCCCTCTTGTCTGTTCTGACAAAAGTCATTCCAAACAAGCGTTACTCGCGATTGCACGCCCGATGCAATCTCTGTTGCGGATGCGATGGCGCTGGCGTAGGTGTTATAAATGCCGTTCACGTATATGAGCGGCTTGGT
>CAYUJS010000002.1:0-12817 GCA_964445105.1 uncultured bacterium
ACTTTTTGCCTGGGATGCCCTCTTGGATTTTTAATCTCATCTCATGCAGCCTGATCTTCATCCTGACCTATCGCGAAAGCCGCCTGCTAGATATCCTCGGCTACTATCTTACCCCTATCCTGCTCTTCTTATTGAGCTTAATTGTAGTTAAAGGAATCATGCAATCTCCCGGCGCGCCGCCGAGCATTTATGAGCCATTGCAAGCATTTTTAACAGGTGTGAGAGAAGGGTACCAAACCATGGATCTGCTGGGAGGGCTATTTTTTTCCTCAGTGGTCTTAGTTTGTTTGAAAAAAGAGCTGATCTCAAAAAGCAGCGCAACCCCGAAAAAATTGGTGAGCCTCACGCTCAAGGCAGGTTTGATCGCCGCGGCTCTACTTGGTATTTTCTATGTGGGCTTTATTGTTCTATCAGCCGGCTACTCGACTGAACTTGTGAATGTCTCGCAATCACAAATACTTAGCGCAGTGGCGCTGAAAGTTTTAGGGCCAGCAGCCGGCCTAGCGGTATCCGCCGCCGTGGCTTTAGCCTGCCTAACAACAGCGATGGCTCTGTCAGCAGTTTTTGCTGAGTACCTACAGCAAAGAGTCACCAAAGGAAAATTGAGCTACACCAGCAGCTTGATCGTCACGCTAACTGCTACTTACCTGACGGCTCTTCTGAATTTTGAAGGCATCGTTAAAATCCTCGAGCCTGTCTTGCAAATCGCCTATCCAGCCCTCATCATCCTTTCCATATGCAATCTAATGCACAAGCTCTACGGATTCCAGATGGTGAAGACCCCTCTGTACCTAGCTCTTGGCGCAAGCTTAGTATCCTACGCCTGCTTGTAGATCTACGCGCAGAGGCCGAGTGATTTGGTCCTTGTCTGCAGCCAGTCCCTTAAACTGGAGCTAATGTCAGCCCTCGCCGGGCCGATTTCTTTTTTTAGCGAGTACGGCGGTTCTGTGTGAGGAGCCAGCCTTATACCCAATATTTTTTCGAAGGCTTGCATAAAGCTTTCTCTAAGCGCTTTGTTACAGCACAGATAAATGTAGCAATGTCCCATAACCATATTTCTAGCCAGAGAGGTGGGCAGGATTTGTAAAGCCGCAATAACCTGCTGCAAACGCACACGTAAACTCGATTTGTCGAGAATAGCCAAGACAAATAAAAATTCCACGTCCTGTTTAGCAAGTATAGTAACATTTTCCAAAATGGCTGAGTGCTGCTCCACCGCCAAAAGTGAAAGTAAGTAGAACGTTTTGAGCGCAGCTGGCTCCATAACGCTGCGCATAATCACGGGGCTCAGCGAATAGAAAAAATTCTCCAAGAGAAAATAATTGACCCGATCCTGCGTATCGAGCAATTTTGCCATAGCACCCAGCAGCTCGTTCTGCTCGAAAATGATGCCTCCGTTATAGTCTTGGATTTCGCCTATACTGCTCGACAACTCCGAAACCACATATTGGCGAGCCTTAAAAATATCAATCGAGTTACCGGCATGTAAAAACTCATCTTTAGTGATGCTCACCCGAAACACGATCGCTTCCTTAAGCTGGCTACGCCGTACAACCTCCACAGTTTTTACGCAGCCATGCAGACACTCAAGGGTGTATTGCTGGCCTGGAATAATTCTGCCACGGAAAGCGAACTGGCTTTGCGTAATCTCACGAAAACCAGAGCAAAAAATAGATGCCGATAAGTCTGCTCATCGAAAGTGATATAGACCTAGGGGATATCTCTGAGATATTTAATCTGGTTACTAAACATCAAAATGTGGCGCATGATCTCTTCTTCGTTGCGCGGATTGAACACCGGATGCATGGGGGTGCTTGACGCAATCTTTCAAGTCCGATGGCAACACTCTTTGCAACCGTTTAATCTCTACTGACGTGAACCCCTCTCCGTTTGCTTTTTCGAATTCAAGATAGATTGTGCAGTTGTTTTTTCCGTGCTGTTTGTTCACGAAGAAAGAGCCTTTTATAGCGCGAAGATTCTCTATTTGTCACTGCCAGCGCACGCAAAAGAAGTGCCTCTGCTCCAGAATCTTTTTGTCGCGCAGAAAATTCACCCCCACAATCATACCTAGCACATGCTGTTCGCTTGTGTTTTCGCGCAGAGGCACCCCGTAAAGCTTCAAAAGTAGGTGACGGCGCCTCGGCGCTCTCTTCACCAACGTTTGTAGCTGTCTCAGGAATAGATACTGCAAGGTGGATAATGCGGCTCAAATGGCAGTATTTACAAATGGCCTTGAACTTGTCTGAGCACGCCACAAGTACATGTTGAATCTTGACGAAGAGATCGTTATCGAGCTCGTTGGGCGGGCGTTAAGTAAGGTAGGCAACGCATTGATAGATCTCCGCAATTTTCTGATCCGCCTTTAAATCCTTAATCTCTAATACGCGCCTAGCTTGATATGCCGAGCGCACGCCTAGGCGCAGCTCGGTGCTCACGATAGGTAAGTGATGCATAATTTGATCATATTCGGCACGGCTCTGGACGCGAACTATCAGCTCAAGCGTCGTGTATAGGTCAGGCGATCCCTCAGGAAGGAGACGCCTTCACCAAGGGAAGTTCCGTATTAAGTTTACGCCTGCGTTCCTCAGCAATACTGCTGTGCGCCAGCAGATGAAAAAAATTTTCAGACAGTTATCGCCTGAGCGTTCCTCTAAGTGCCTGCGGTTAGAGCGGTACGCAGAAACCGAAAACGGAGGCCGAATCAGGGGCAATCCATCGCCATCCGGCTCTAGCTGGCTGCCCTATTCCTCAGCCCCTCTCGAACGTATCTGTCGCCTAACACATTGATCTCCGCTCATAAGCTTCGAATAGGCTACCCAAAATAGTCTTGATATACCTATTCATAGACCCGGGGTGTCGACTGTGCCGTCTTAGACACGATCCACGTGCCTGGCGCATCCAGCTGCATAAACGAGCGCACGTGCAAACGCAGATTATTACGTTGCGCCAGCACGACGGAGCGAGGATGTAGAACCTTGGCACCGCTGGAGGTAAGCTCGTAAGCTTGTTGGTAGGAGAGGTGCGTGTGTAAGAGCGCCTGCGAATTTGCCTTGGGATCTTCATTGAAAATACCGGGCACATCTTTGTAAAATTCTACCCTATCTGCCCCTAAAGCAACCCCGAGCGCCACTGCTGTTGTGTCTGTCCCTCCACGGCCCAGGGTCGTGATTTCACCCTCGGTGCTCACACCCTGAAAACCGGCCACTACCACCACATAGCCCTTCGCTAAGTAAGGTAGCAGGCGTTTAGGACGTACATCAATAATCTTGGCATTGGCATGCGCAGAGCAGGTGATCACGCCCGCCTGACTGCCTGTAAAACTCACGGCACGACGCCCCTTGCCTTCCAAGGCCATGGCTAATAAGGCTATGCTGATCCGCTCGCCAACAGTTACCAGCATGTCATACTCACGCGTCGGTGGATTCGGATTCACTTTCTGAGCTAAAGCCACGAGCTCATTGGTCGTAGAGCCCATGGCGCTCACGACAACGACAAGGCGCTCATAATCCTGAGAACGCGCAATAATCACGTCGGCCACATGAGAAAGGTGCTCCGGTGTTGCCACAGAAGCCCCCCCAAACTTCATAACTAGTGTATTAGACTGCGTTGTTTCCATTGGACTACTTAGGGTTAATCCATTCATTATAAATTAACTAGTCCGACTTTACGAGTTATTTTCGATAATAGGTGCAAAATTTTGATTCATAAGAAATTATATTTTTTGGATCAGAAAAGCAACGATTCGCGATACTTCCAGTAGCTCGCCCCGTAGTCAAAAGTGAGGTGGGTGCCTCTAGGCAAGAAGCATTTGGCCAGCAACACAAAATGAATAATGCCTTGCCGGTCTAAAACGCATTCAAGCTCCATTTTGGGCTTGTCACTATGGTTAGAAAAGCGCATGCAGTTGCCCTCGTTTGCTGAGTCGATGGCAAACAGCTGATTTGACCAAAAGCGTGTGGGGTAGTGTAGGCAGTAGGCATTATGGTCAGGTTTACTTTGCGACAAAGGTCGCACCAAACCAGTATATTCTCCTATGTATTCGCCCTCTTCCAACTCACGATTGTTGTAGAGGCCATAGCCCAAAATTTCTCCTATCCAACGCACTGTTACATCAGCTTCATAACCCGTCGCTATCCGCTCTAGGCAGGCGTTTCGCCTCTCACCCCAAACGCCAGCCAGACGAAGACGAAGAAAGTAAGGCCTTGCGCGCATCAAATACTGGCGCACCTCCTCCGTCAAGAACCTCAACTGTGGCGAGTAGGTAACGCCTAGAAGCTCCTGAAACTCTGAGACAGAAAGCCGTCTAGCTACGCGCTCTTTTGGAAGCAGCACTTTGAGGTAGTTGTCCACGAAGGCCCCCTATAAGATTGCGTTATTCATAAAGAAACAGTATAGAAAACATTACACTACACCTTAGCCTTGGAGAAGAAAAATGAGGTCTTTCGCACTGCTTACCACCGCTTTGTCTTTAATGGTTTACGCTGCTCTCATAGCCGATACAGCAAATCTCACCGCGCCGCAAATAAGATGGGGTGAGAACTCTCGGATTGGCAAGCTATACAACCCCAATACCTTCGAAGAGCATGCAGGAACGGTGATTAGCTTTCAACAAACCAAACCGCGTTTGGCGCGCTGGCATGCGTTGGTGGTATTTTTGAAAACACCAAAAGACGATCACCTGGAAGTGCATTTAGGGCCTCAGTGGTTTTTAGAGGAAAATGCTCTCGATCTGCAGATCAATGATACTGTCTACGTCTCCGGTTCTAAAGTGACCGTAGAAGACAGAAAATTCCTAGTGGCTAACAAGATCACCAAAGGGGATAAAACATTAGTCCTGCGCAAAGACGACGGAAAACCCGTTTGGGTAAAAAAAACGCTAAGGGACAAACGCGCGCAGCGGCAGAGCCGCCAAGCTAGCTAACGAACGAGACTGAACGAAGTATTATAATTTTTCTAACCACCAAAATAAAGATATAAATCTATGAGCCGTATACTTGCCTTCTGATAGCGCAATGCGCTTTTGTAAGCGCGCTGACAGCTGCTGAGCTGCAACAAAGCAAAATTACCATCCCACCCTACACAGCGGCGCTCGTGACAGCCCCTTCAGACGCAACGGATGGCGCAGGGACAGTAAAATTCCAAAAGGGAAATTACTGGATTTTACCTAACTACCAAATGTTCCTGGTCGGGGCTCCTGCTTTAAGAGTCTCTCTAGGTTTCAAAGATTTTTTTAGGCATTTATCTCCCTCAAGAGGACGGAGAAATTAGGATCCTTTCAGCGAGCTGGCGCAACAACTGCTACGAAGGCGTAGTAAGCTCCGCAGAGGCGCTCGCTGGTGCTGGTATCGAAGAAGAAGAGTTGATCAAAGCCGTCGGTATGCTGCCTTGCATCCATTACCCACTCTCTCAGTACACATGGACTAACTTACAGCAAGAGGCGACGCAGCAAGGCCACGTTTCTTTGCTAGTCCAAGACCAAACATAGGAGCAAATATTTGCTAAAAGAGAAGACGATTGTTCTGAAAAGCGACCAAATTTTCTCTCAAGACGAGGTACAGTTTCTGACCGAGCAAGCAGAGGAACATCAAGCTTTCACTGTGACCGCGCCTCCCACCTTGGATCAGGAAATAGGTTCTGTGAAAGAGTTTTTAGAAACCCTCCCTGAAGAATTTCAGGCAGTGGTGACCCAGTAGGAAATAATTAGCGGTTTGCGCTAACAAAACGACAGAGCAGTGTTTAAACCGCTCTGTCGCAAGCTTTTGCCAACGACTTTTTTCTAGGTGCGCCTCAAGGTTTTTTTCCCACGCGTGGCCACCAAGGCACCCACGCTTAGGAAGGCGCCCAGCAAAAGGTAGGCGGCAGGCTCTGGAGCACCAATACTACCTGGTTTGATGATCTCTGCGTACAGTGCCGTTCTGCCGGCTACGCCTTCTGGCACGCTAAATGAAGTAAGGAAAGGTCCTTGGAGCGAAGGGTTAAAACCCAATAGTGCAATGGTGTAATCCTGACCGTCCACTTTAAATGTCCCCAAGGTCGCCCGGTTATTAGAAATGCTGACAAGGTCATTACAACACCCTAGACTGGTATCGGGGGTTTCGTGGTGTTGAAAAGCGTAGCTACCGCTAAAAACTGTTTTAACCCCGTTAACATTTAGAATGGCGTTGAGGTTCAAAGTTGCACCTGTGATCGAGTTTCCCTTAATCGGGTAGTTAAAAAAGCCGAAAGTCCCAACCACAAATGGCGTATTGAGTTGAACGCCGATCGCCGACGCACCGGCAAAGCTGTAGCCACTCTTGATCTGATTGGGTGTCCCAGAAGAAAACCCCCAGCTGAGAAAGCTGCCATTCAAGCCAGAAAGGTTGGCAGGGCTGCCAGTGACGTTATTCCATGTTCCTGACGTATTGACTAGGTTAATCGTCGTGGCATGCAGCCCGCCCGCACTTACCAGCGCAAGTAGAGCAATTTCAAAGAGCGAATTTTTAACAAGATTTCTAAAATTCATATAGATATCCTCCAATCAATATTTATTTCAATACCCATAGCAACCAACTTCATTATACAACTGACTATTTATTAAAATAAATATTTTAAATAAACCTATTAAACAGACATTATTTAAAATAATTTAAAAAAACTATCAGGAATACACGCTAAAAAAACGGTAGACTGGTATTTGCGCCGCTCTGCCGTAATTTTTTGATCAAGAAGCCGACCCACCAAGGGCTGGCAGCGAGCAATGCGCGTAGATAAGGCAGCCGGCTTCTTTTTTTAACTGTTGCTTGACAAACAAAGGCCCTCTGTGGATTTCTAGTAGGGGCTCGCGAGCTATTTTTGGCTAAAAGATACGTTTAATTTGATCACTTCAAAATCTGGGCGTACGTCATGATCTACTTTTTTTTGCTCTGTCTATGCTGCTGCGTGGAAGCCACTGATTCTCCCTTGCGTATAGGCATGGAGCTAAGCTATCCTCCTTTTGAAATAATTTCTACAAAAGGAGAGCCTTGCGGTATTAGCGCGGATATAGCAAAGGCTATTGGCGCTCATCTGCATCGCCCGATGAAAATCCAGAACATCGCCTACTTGGGGCTGCTACCCGCCCTAAATACTGATAAAATCGATCTTATCATTTCGTCTTTGACCATCACGGAGCCAAGAAAAAAAGCGGTGGACTTCTCTATTCCCTACATGGAAACTGGTTTGTGTTTGCTCCTCAGCAACACATCCACGCTACAAAACATCTCTCGGGTCAATAAGCCTTCTTGCGTAGTCGTGGTCAAATCCGGTACTAGCGGCGAAATATATGCCAAACAGCACCTTAATAAAGCCACTGTACGGGTCCTAGATAGAGAAGCCATGTGCGTGCTCGAGGTTGTGCAAGGTAAGGCGGATGCTTTTATCTACGATCAATTAGCCGTCTATACACATTGGAAAAAAAATCCCCTCACAACGCGCGCAGCACTCGCCGCCTTTCAAAAAGAACGGTGGGGCATTGCAGTAAAAAAAGACCGACCCGAGCTACTGCATCAGCTAAATGAGTTCATCGAGAGCTACCGTGCCAGCGGCGGGTTTAAAAAATTAGCTGATAAATACCTATCAGAAATCCAAGCAAACTTTAGAGAGCAAGGAGTTCTGTTTATTTTATGAAGCGCCACCGGACCTTTTTATTACAGATAATGATGGTAATGGCCTTATTAGGACTTGTGTTTTTTTGGGGCGCAACGAGTTATGACTGGCTAGCAGTATGGGAATACCGCCAGCTCTTTTTCATGGGCTGGATCGTCACGGTTGAGCTCTCGCTCGCAAGCCTATTTCTCAGCCTTGCCATCGGCCTTCTATTCGCTTCGACCTCCAAGTCAAAAATAGGAATACTGAAAGCTCTTTCCAAAACATGTATCGAAACCATTCGCGGCACTCCCCTGCTGGTACAGCTCCTTTTCTTTTACTACGTTATCGGTTACCAGGTGGGATTAGAAAACCGCTACGTGGCTGGCGTATTGGTGCTCTCAACATTCCACGCAGCCTACATCGCCGAGATGATTCGCGCGGGGCTGGACGCGGTGGGCGCCACTCAAAGAGAGTCGGCTCAAGCTATCGGCCTCTCGCGCTGGCAAGCCTTTAGATTTGTCCTTTTCCCACAGGCTGTTCGGAGGATCATTCCCCCTTTAGCAGGACAATTTGCCTCCATCGTTAAAGATTCTTCCCTGCTTTCGATCATCGGCATCAGCGAGATGAGTAATGCGGCGCAGCAAGTCAACAGCGCGACCTACAGCACTCTGGAGAGCTTTCTGCCGTTAGCGGTGGCCTACCTTATTTTGACGCTGCCAATCTCGCTCTGGAGTAAACAGCTCGAACGGAGGTTTACCTATGAAACTTGAAGCAAGAGGTGTGCATAAATATTTTGGCCCTCACCTATCCCTGTCGCTACCCAACCTCATCGTGCCGGAATGCCAAACTTTAGTGATCATTGGACCTTCAGGGGGTGGTAAATCGACCCTTCTACGCTTAGTAGCCGGCCTAGAATGCCCCGACAACGGCGAGATCACACTCAACGACAGCCCCATTTGCTTTACAGAAAAAGCACTCCTGGAGCATCGCAGAAGTTTAGGCATCGTATTCCAATCATGGAATCTTTTCCCTCATCTCACCGCTTTGGAAAACATCTTGCTGCCTTTGCAGCGCGTGCATGGGCTGTCCGTCGCTGAAGCTGAAGCACGAAGCTTAGAGCTCCTGCGCCGCTTTGCTTTGGATAAACATGCCCATAAAAAGCCCTACGCGCTCTCAGGTGGGCAAGTGCAACGGGTCGCACTGATACGCGCAGTGGCGGCCCAACCAAAAATTCTGATACTAGATGAGCCTACCTCTGCCCTGGACCCACTGATGACCGTAGAAGTGCTAGATTTAATCTCGGAATTAAAAAACGAAGGCATAGACATACTACTAGTCACCCATCACCTCAACTTCGCCAAGCACCTTGCCCAGCAAGTAGTTTTTATAGCTGAAGGGAAAGTTTTAGAAGAGGGACCGGCAAACAAAGTCTTCGAAAATCCAACACAACCACTCGTGCAACAATACATGAAAACAGTATTGAGCTACTGAAAGGATATGCTTTCAAGGCTGGCGAGAGTGCAGGTGAAGGCCAGCTCAAATTCTGTGTCATTAATCTTTCCTTAAGACCAAAATCATAATTTCCTTGCCCACTTTTTGGAGGATAGCCGAGGAAATCTCAAAAAACGACTCGCCCTAAATTAAAAATAAATTTTTATGATTTATTGACTAAAGCATCGCGCCAAGCTAAGCTTGCCAAAAACGGAACACCATGTTAGGCGATGAGCAGTTCAGGCAAAACAGCGAGCGATGGGCAGAGTCAAACCCTGACGCCGCTCGTGTGCTATCGCGAAAAGCGAGCTTTAATTACCAGTTCCAAACGAATAAAGATGGCTCGCTCAACCTCAAGATAAATCGCAATGGGACCACCGATTCTTTACACGCCTCTAATCCTGTCCTAGAGGCCGCTGCCTGGTTTGCCCAGCAAAACCTGCGCAACATCAAAATTTTGATCGTCTTCGGAGTTGGCCTGGGTTACTACTACGAAGCGGCTTTGCCTTGGCTTCGCAGCGACCCAGACCACTACCTAGTCTTCATTGAAAACGACCCTGACATCATGCACAGCCTGCTGCAAACAAGCTGTAGTACGGCCATGCTCGATGACGACCAAGTGTGGCTCACCTACCTCGACGAAAAATCGCCCACTGCGCTCCAAACCATAGCAGTCGTTTTCGCTCCAAGGGATTACGCCATTAGCGCATTAAACCACTACAAAATTACAAAAGCATTGACACTGGAATGGCTGCGTGAGCAGCTAGATGTGTTGATGAACTCACGCAAGCAGATCCTGCTAGAGTACGCCGGAAGCAAGGTATTTTATAATAATTTTTTTCGAAACTTTGCTCTCATGCCGCAAGCTTATCTCGGAAACAAGTTATTCGGTCAGTTCAAGGATGTCCCGGCGATCATTTGCGGGGCCGGGCCATCACTAGCGCGCAGCCTGCCTCTTCTCGAAACGTTAAAAGACCGAGCGATAATTTTCGCCGGCGGCACCTCCATGAACGCCCTGAACAGCGCGGGGCTTCTTCCCCACTTTGGTATAGGCGTTGACCCCAACGAAGCGCAGCTTACCCGCCTAATCACAAATCAAGCTTTTGAGACCCCCTATTTTTACCGCAATCGCATGTTTCACGAGGCGCTCCACCTACTTCAGGGCGATCGCTTATATATCGCAGGCAGCACTCTACCCTTGCTCCGCTGGATTGAGAATAAGCTCGGTCTGCCAACAGAAGAGCTAGAGGGCGGCTACAATGTCATCAATCTCAGCCTGGCCATTGCACAAGCTATGGGCTGCAACCCTATTATTTTCGTCGGCGTTGACCTCGCTTACACGGACGGGCTTTCCTATTGCCCCGGAGTCCTCAATCATCCGCTGCATGAAAGAAAAAAATACTTCAAAACCAAATCGATTCACGACGAACTCATCACGCGCCATGACGTTTTAGGAAACCCAGTCTCCACGCAAATTAAGTGGGTGACTGAAGCGCTTTGGTTCAGCCGTTTCGCAAACAAGCACCCCGAAGTAACTCTTATCAACTCCAGCGCTGGAGGGATCGGGTTTGAGGGGATTCCGCACCTGCCTCTCGACGAAGTAGCCGCCTCTTGGCTGCAAAAAAGATTCGACTTTGATCTTCTACTTCACGAAAAAATTCAGCGCGCAAGCATGCCCCAAAAAATGACTCAAGACACCATATATAGCGTTCTATATGAATTTTTAGAAAGTTTGGAACGATGCCACAGGGCGTGCGCTACCGCGCGTACTGAATTTCAAAACATTGCCAAAGGGCTGTTGGGCGATCGTGAGGCCGGCAAGCAACCGGAAAACAATGCGCTACAAAAACTTTTCGCAGAACCAGCCTATCAATATATGCTACAGTTTTACCAAACGATTTTTATCGAGCTGCATACCCTGCATTTTCGCCGCTTAGCGAACACTAAACATAACTTTTCGGAAAAAGAGATCGCTCTACAAAAAACACTCATTTATGAGGCCTGTTACGAAACAATCGCCAAGATCGCAAAGGACACCATCGACCTGCTGACTAAAATCCTACATACCCCCTTTGCCAGCTCTCAGCAAGCACCCTTAAGTAAAGGCTCAACCATGCGCGAAGCGCACAAAGAATTTCACCCAGATGGCACGCTTAAGAGCCTACACAAGTTTTACCTGTGCAACGCTCTCCACAGTATCGAACACTTTTCTCAGGCAAGACTAGACGGGAGGCAGGAATATTTTTATCCTAACCAAACCCTCAAATCCACTTTGGACTATGCAACAGGTAGACTTCATGGCGATGTAAAACTCTATTACGCCAATGGCATGCCCAAGCGCGAACTATCCTTCGTAAACGGACAGCGACACGGCAAAGAACGCATCTGGAGCGAAACCGGACAGCTCCTTTTAGAAGCTGAATTTAATTACGACCGCCCTACCCAAAGTGCGCGGCAATGGAACAGCCAGGGGCAGCTGATTAAAGAAGTCACCTACACGAGCGAAACAGAGTACGTTGTACGAGAGTGGAACGCAGCAGGCTCCCCAATCAACGAAAATGAAGAGGCAAAGCAGGATTACTTCGATCGCTCGTTTGTGCTCCTGGGCCGCTTGAGCGCCCAGCTTGAGCAAGCGCTACACCAGACCGATTCTTTAAGCTCATTGATCGAACAAGCCGGTAGCGCACCGGCCGCCAATCTACAGGTAATAAAATCCGAGCTAAAGCTGTATATCGCCCGAGCGAGCGAGCTCCATCTAGAGCTACGCCAGGAAGCGCAAATCGCAGAAATGATCTGGAAAAGCCCTAGCAGCCAGAGACACCTCGAACACCAGATCGAGGAATTAGCGACAAAGGCCAACCAAAAGCTCGCTGAGCTGCAAAAGATCTTGTCCGATACCGTGCAAGCATTGATTAGATAGTTAAGACGGTTTCCAGTGGCGCACTAGTTATGGTCTAACAAATCCTTGATCATTGGACGCATGCCTGTTAAGTTACCTGCGATTTTACATCGTAGGAGGCTAGAATGGACTACAACACCGCTACACTTTTTGCTGCGGCTACCGACACACACCTAGATTTGGCGGCCATCTTTAAATCTTGTCCCGTAATCTACTCTATACTCATTTCTCTGTCCGTTACAGCTCTAAGCTTGTGGCTGTACAGCATGCTTACGCTCAAGATCAACGATTTTATGCCTCCTGACTTCACGCAAACCGTGCGCCAACTATTATCGGAAAGACGCTTCGAATCAGCGCTAGAGACTTGCCAACAAAACAGCAATTTTTGTGCTCCCATTTTAGCAACCGGTTTACAATCGCGCAGACATGGCCCACAAGTAATGATGGACATGGTACAGCTGGAAGGCCGGCGACAGGCCAATAGCCTATGGCAGCGGATCTCATTGCTCAACGAAATTGCGGTCATTGCCCCTATGATTGGCCTGCTGGGAACTGTTCTGGGGCTATTTTTAGCGTTCTATAACACCGGCCATTCCAGCGAAAGCTTAGCCTCCATTTTTGATGGCTTTGGCATCGCTGTCGGAACCACGGTCGCAGGGCTACTTGTGGCAATTTTGGCTATGATCTTCTATGTATCACTCAAATATCGGGTCGTCAACCTTCTGAGCGTGGTAGAAAATGAATCGCTAGCCCTAATCAGCCTCGTAGAGAAAGAATAGGAGAGTAAGATGAGTTTTTTACCCTCCGAAGAGCTAATGCCTC
>CAYUJS010000002.1:12827-82533 GCA_964445105.1 uncultured bacterium
CTATGCTGGACTTTTTGTTCCTCATGCTTATGTTCTTCGCCACGTTGGCAGTCACGCGGGTCACAACCAAAGACACCGATATCGATCTCGTCGCCATTCAACCCGAATCGCGCTCAGCGGCTGCTAGCGGTACAACGGATCTCAAAATCGTTCATCTTAGCATCACCTGTGATGGCGAATACCGATGGGTGACAGAGCTGCGCGATCATCAGCTCAGCAGTGCTGACGAAATCCAAAGTGAACTACGCAGACAACATCAAAAAGGCCTCCTGCCTGAAGATAAGTCCAGGACGCAGGTGCTCCTTAAGATCGATCGCGAGGCCCATTGGGAGCCTATCCTCCAAGCCCTCTTCGCTATCCGTGAAGCCGGTTTTGAAGCACGCCCAGTTTACGAACCTGACGCTTAGCTGGTATGTGACCCATCGTACAGGCCGGATCTCATAATCAACATCTTAGGTCGCCCCTGTTGCGCAGCCGCCACTTGTATTTAATCCTTCTTCTCGCTATAAACACTAAATTTCATCGAGTTTTAGCGTAGTTTTTATAAATTCTGAACCGATCCGAGATGCTGATTATGACACCCGCTAAGCAAACTGCATGCAAGCTATTCACCTGCGGCCTCCTACTTCTAAGCGCGACCTCTTGCAGTCTAAATAAGATAGCGCACAATTTTTCCATCAACAACTCCCGGGCTACCGTTGTAGACTGGCGCTATGGCGCTAGCGAAATTCGCATCCAAACTTGTAAAGCGACTCGCACCCTAATAGAGCGTTGGCTGGCGAAAACCTCATCTTGCCAAAGCACAGACTGTCCCCGAATTATCATTACTAAATTCAAGAACTGTACCGACTGTTACATCCCCTGCGAGATGATTCGCGATGCTGTAGAAGAAGCTGCCCTAGACGATGGCCGGTTTACGATTTTGATGTGCGATCCCAAAAGCGAGCAGAAGCTCACTGGCTGCATGAGCAAGACTCAGCGCCACCCTAAGTATAGATACCCCGCCGCGCCTTCACCGGATGGAAATTCGGGGCCGAAATTTTTCGGCAAGATCTGCCTTACCAAAATCTCTTCAACAGACCCCGCTTGTCAGCTAGAAGAATATCACCTTGCGCTCGATCTGTACGATGCAGAAACAGAAGAACTTGTGGACTCTGCTCAGGATATTCTTTACAAGAAGGCCTACAGACATTAAACGGGCCCTGCCTAAGCAGCAGTGCCCGCTAAAAAAAACCAGCTTAGCAAGACCATACCCGACCTGACGCGCTGCTGACAATTTGGCGTTGTATTTTTCTTGGGCCTTTGTTACTCTTGGCGCCTAAGTAGCTAATTAGGGAGAAACCTTTAAATGTCTAACAACACACAGCACACCTGGGACGAGGAAAAAATCGTCGATGACGTTTCCTTCAAAAAAGAAGACGCAGAAACATTTCGTTCCCTTTTACAGGGACGAGACATTAAGTCAGATGAGCATGTAAACTCGATTGCACCTGGAACTATCCTCAAAGGCAGAATCGTTGAATTTACAAAAGATCACGTCGTTGTCGATGTGGGCTTAAAATCTGAAGGCCTGGTACCTATTTCCGAATTTTCTGACCCCTCCAGCCTGAGCCTAGATAGCGAAATTGAAGTGTTGCTAGATGAACCAGAAGACGAGTCTGGCCAAATCGTTCTCTCGAGAGAGAAGGCCGAGCGCTTGCGCCAGTGGGAATATATACTCGAGCATTGCGAAGAGGGTTCCATCGTCAAAGGTCGTGTTACGCGCAAAGTCAAAGGCGGCCTCATGGTGGATATCGGCATGGAAGCCTTTCTACCCGGCTCTCAGATCGATAACAAACGTATCAAAAATCTGGACGAATACCTCGGTAAAACGTTCGAATTCAAGATTCTCAAAATCAATATCGAGCGCAAAAACGTCGTCGTTTCTCGCCGTGAGCTGTTGGAAGCCGAACGTATCTCGAAAAAAGCTGAACTACTCGAGACAATTAAAATTCATGATGTCCGCGAAGGTATCGTAAAAAACATTACCGATTTCGGTGTATTTCTCGACTTAGACGGCATCGACGGCCTGCTACACATCACCGACATGACTTGGAAGCGCATCAAGCATCCTTCGGAAATGATTGAGCTCGGCCAGAAATTGGAAGTAATGATCCTTAACGTGGACAAAGACAAAGGACGCGTTGCCCTCGGCTTGAAGCAAAAAGAACAAAACCCATGGGAAGAGATCGAAGGACGCTATCCTCCCGGTACCCGTGTGCGGGGCAAAATTGTTAATTTGCTGCCTTACGGCGCTTTCATTGAAATTGAACCCGGTATCGAAGGCCTGATCCACGTCTCAGAAATGTCGTGGGTTAAAAACGTGACCGATCCTAACGAAGTCGTCAACAAAGGCGACGAGGTTGAGGCGATTGTTTTGTCTGTGCAAAAAGAGGAAGGCAAAATTTCTCTCGGCATCAAACAAACGGAACGCAACCCCTGGGATGACGTCGAGTCCAGATATCCTGTTGATGAATCGGTTAAAGTTGAAGTGAAAAACCTCACCAACTACGGTGCGTTTGTTGAGCTAGAACCCGGTGTAGAAGGTCTGATCCACATTTCCGATCTTAGCTGGATTAAAAAGGTTTCGCACCCTTCAGAAGTGCTCCATAAAGGTGATAAAGTCGATGCGATAATCTTGTCCGTGGACAAGCAAAGCAAAAAAATCACTTTGGGCGTGAAGCAGCTTAGCCAAAACCCTTGGGATAACATCGAGAAGACCATTCCTGTCGGGACCGTACTGAAGGGCGTTGTTACTAAAATTACCGCTTTCGGGGCATTTGTCGAACTTGAAAACGGCATCGAAGGCTTGATCCACGTCACCGAGCTTTCTGACCAAGCTTTTGGCAAAGTGGAAGATGTAGTAAGTAAGGGCGGTGAAGTCACCGTAAAAGTGATTAAGCTCGATCGCGAACATAAAAAAATCGCGCTATCTCTTAAAGAAGTACTCATCGATAAAAACCAGGTCAATCGCGACGACATCGTGGTCGGCAGCCGACGCAAAGCCAAAGCTGAAGACGAAGAAAGCAAAGAAGAAGGGTCAGCCGGCAAGCGCAGCAAAGGTCAGCAAAGCACAGATACCGATACTGACGAAGGATAACCGTTGAGGACTTCGCGTCTTCTGCGGAATACAAAGAACCGAAGGAATGCCTTCGGTTCTTTATGTAATATAGACAACATTTTATAGGCTTACGGATGAACAAAGACCTAGTCGCCATATTTGAGTACTTGGAAAGGGAAAAAGGGATTAAGCGCGAAATCATTATCGCCGCGATCGAGGATTCACTGCGCGCGGCAGCACGAAAAAGCATTGAGGGCACCGCTAACATAACTGTCGCGATCAATCCCAAAACCGGCGATATAGATGTTTCCTGTGAAAAACAGATCGTCGAAAAGGTGCAGAATCCCACACAAGAAATTAGCATCGAAGAAGCTCGCGAGCTAGATCCCGATTGCGATGTCGGCCAGTTCATCGATATCCAAGTGGCTGCAAAAGAGTTCGGACGTATTGCTGCACAGAAAGCACGCCAGATTATCACCCAGAAGCTGCGTAGCGCCGAACGAGATGTCATCTATGAAGAATACCGCCATCGCGCCAATGAGCTAATCTCTGGTACAGTGAAGCGGTTTGTACGCGGCTCCAACATGATCATTGATCTCGGCAAGGTAGAAGCCATTTTGCCTGCGCGTTTCTATCCCAAAACTGAAAAATACCAGCCCGGCGAAAAGGTCCTTGCACTGCTTCTGGGCGTGCACGATACAGATAATGGCGGAGCAGAAGTAGTTCTGTCGCGCAGCCATCCAGAATTTGTAAAGCAGCTTATTCTGCAAGAGGTCCCCGAGGTATCTGACGGCACTGTTGTGATCGACAAAATTGTACGCGATGCTGGCTATCGCACCAAACTGACGGTACGCTCCACAGACCACCGCGTCGACCCTGTCGGCGCATGCGTCGGTATGCGAGGCAATCGAGTCAAAAACATCGTCAGAGAGCTTCAGAACGAAAAAATTGACATCATCCCATTTTCCCAAGACCCCATCGAGCTGCTGCAAAATGCGCTCTCTCCTATAGAGATCCGTAAAATCAGCATCGACGAAGATGAGCAGTCCAGCAGAAAAACTGTCTCCATTGTTGTCGAAGATGAAGATTATCCCGCTGTCATCGGTAAACGCGGTATGAACGCCCGCTTGAATAGTCAACTCATCGAATGTGAGCTGGACGTCCAGCGTATGAGCGATTATAATCGCGCCATGGCCGTACAGCGCACTGAACTTTCGCTATCCGAAGACCCCACGCTAGATGAGCCGATCGCACAAATCGAAGGGGTTAGTTCATTCGTCGTTGAGCACCTGATTAACGAAGGATTCGGCACAATCCGTAAATTACTTACAGCCACCCCTCAGCAAATTGCCGAGGTCGCCGGGATCAGCGTAGAAACCGCTGACAATATCCTGGAGAAAATACGAAAACAGAGGATGTAACACTTTGGCCAAAAACCTAAAACTAAAAATTAAAAACGAGCAGATAGCCAAAGCTGTCAACCTCGCCGGAATCAAGGACAAGCTCAAAATGTCCCTGTCCGAAGAAACTCCTGAAGACAAGGAAGAGCATGCAAAGAAAGCCGCGTTGGCCAAGCGGCCCAAAGTAACACTCAAGCCAGAAACGGTTGTGCACACAGAAGCCGAGGACTCCAAACCTCGCGTTCGTGCACGTACCAAATCCGCTTTTGTGCAAGATACGGCCCCAGAAGCTGAGGAATCGAACCCTGCTGCCAGCCTTGAAGAGGGCCTAGTTACTCCTACATCCGCAAAAGCTGAACCACAGCCTACGGTGATGGATGAGCCTGTTATTGCAACTGAAGTCGCTACGGAGCCGGCGCCCGCCATTGTCGAAGAACGTCCTCCTGTTCAGCCTGTCGGGGTTACGCCAACACCTGCCCCTACCGCTCCAGCGCCTACATCAGTTGGCATTCCCTCCTTCCCGCGTAAAGAGCAAACGCTCTTCACACGTCGCTATGAGAAACCTCCTGTACAAACTCCTCCTAGAGAACGCCTTGAGCCTACAGGCAGACACGTTCGCGATTTAATCCCGCCCAAACCTGCCCCTAAACCTGCTTCTGCCTCTACTGCCCCAGCCGATCGAGCTGGCGACAAGCCGCGACCACGAGCTGTACCCAATGTTCCAACAAAAGACATCGCTGAAGATGAAGCTAAAAAAGTTGGTAACAAGAAGTTCAAAGAATACCGCGATATTAAACCTGCAGTTAAGCGACAAGAAACCGGCGTTTTTGACTCTCGTGCACGCCAAGGTCTACGTGTAGGGGAAGAAGGCTCTTATCGCCGCCGACGCCATCAGAAAGCGATAAAATTTGAAGCGCCAGTTACTAGGCCCACAAGCATCAAGACCCGTCTACCGATTACTGTGAAAGACCTGGCCGTTGAACTTAAACTCAAGGCTTCGCAACTGATTGAAAAACTCTTTTTGCAAGGAGCTATCTTCACCATCAACGATCTGCTTGACGACCCAACCACAGTGCAGCTACTCGGTAATGAATTTGGTTGCGAAATCACGATTGATACTGCAGAAGAAGAGCGCATCCGCATCACTGACAAAACGGTACATGAAGAGGTGCTAGCACTGGATCCTAGCGTACTGACCACGCGTCCACCGGTTGTAACGTTTATGGGTCACGTCGACCACGGCAAAACAAGCCTAATCGACGCAATACGCAAGACGAACACCGCTTCTGGCGAAGCCGGCGCCATCACGCAGCACATCGGCGCTTTCCGCTGTCAGACCTCAGTCGGCGACCTTACTGTCATCGACACGCCTGGTCACGAAGCTTTCTCAGCGATGCGCGCTCGCGGTGCCGACGTGACAGATATCGTCGTGCTCGTGGTCGCCGGGGATGAGGGCATCCGCGCTCAAACCGTAGAAGCGATTAACCACGCAAAAGCTGCTGGCGTCACTATCGTCGTCGCCATCAACAAATGCGACAAGCCGAATTTCGATGTAGAACTCGTCTACCGACAGCTTTCCGAACATGAGCTGCTAGCCGAGGCTTGGGGTGGATCGACCATCACTGTAAATTGTTCTGCCGTTAGCGGTCAGGGGATCCAGCAACTACTCGAGATGCTTGCGCTACAAGCTGAAATACTTGAACTGCGCGCAAACCCCGTCATGCGCGCTCGTGGGCGCGTCATTGAGTCCGAAATGCACAAAGGTCTTGGCGCTACAGCCACCCTTCTCGTGCAGAACGGCACGCTCAACCGCGGCGACGCTCTGGTATTTGACATCTATTGGGGCCGTGTCAAGACTATGCGGGATGAATTCGGCAAAGAGCTCGAAAGCGCTCCACCCTCTTGTCCGGTTGAAATCACCGGCCTATCGGGTCTACCCGAGGCGGGACAAGAGTTCATCGCTGTGGCCACAGAAAAAGCGGCTCGTGAAATTGCAGAAGTACGCGCACTGGAATTCCGCCAGAAGCGTCTCTCCACAGGTCGTATCCTCACAGCCGATAGCATGGTCGCTCAAGCAGCAGAACACGAGAAAAAAGTGCTCAACGTTATTCTACGTGCCGACGTGCAGGGCAGCTTAGAAGCGTTAAAAACCGCTTTACAAAGGATTCGCTCAGACAAAGCGACCCTCAATATCATTCACGACGAAGTGGGCGAAATTTCCGAATCAGACGTACAACTTGCTGCTACTTCTAAAGCGGTCATCCTAGGCTTCCACACCCAAGTGGAAAGCCATGCAGACAACCTTATCAAAGAAGCGGGCATCCGCGTCCTTAACTTTGACATCATCTATCACGCTTTGGACGAGGTGAAAAAACTCATGCAAGCTCTTCTGGACAAACTTCCGCAAGAGAACGAGAAAGGTAAAGCCGAAGTCAAAGCAGTCTTTAAATCCTCACAACTGGGCCTCATCGCAGGTTGCCAAGTCACTGAAGGATCCATTTCGCGCAACCATCGCGCAAGAGTGGCCAGACGAGGTGAAATCATCTGGAGAGGCGCTATCGGCTCTTTGCGCCGTGTCAACGAAGATGTCCGCGAGGTCCAAAAGGGCATCGAGTGCGGAATTCTTCTCGACGGGTTTAAAGACACACAGGAAGGTGATATCATCGAGACCTATGAAATTGTCTACATCGAACAACAACTGTAGCAAAATGAGAGCCCTTTATGTCTAAACAACGTACGCAGCGCTTGAATTCTCTGTTGCGTGAGGTTATTTCAGACGTGATCCGTTTGGAGCTGAAGAACCCTCGCGTCTCAGAGCTATTCACGGTAACGGCTGTGGATATCACCAAAGATCTTAGGCATGCAGAGGTCTATATCAGCGTGATAGGCAGCGATATTGATAAGCAAGAGACGATGCTTGCTTTGGACAAAAGCGCCGGGTTTATCGCCGGTACAGCCTCGAAAAAGGTGCGTATGCGCTATTTTCCTGCTCTGCGCTTTGTCCTTGATAATGGCGTCAACGAACAAATGCGCATCGAAGAACTTTTACAAAAGATTCATCATGAAGAGCAAGATCGACACCCCAAACCAGAGCGATGCGAACCTGAAACCGAATAAACCTAGCTGCGATGCTGCTTCAGGGATCCTATTTGTCGACAAAGCGGCTGGGCGCACTTCCTTCAGCCTAGTGAATCAGTTGCGGCATCGCTTAGGGGTTAAGACGATCGGTCACAGCGGCACGCTTGACCCCATGGCCACAGGTGTAATGATCTTGCTGATTGGGCGTCAATTTACGCGCCTCTCCGACCAGTTCCTTACTCAAGATAAAGAATATAGAGCCACTATCCGATTGGGCGTTGAAACAGAGACATACGACGGAGAAGGCGCGCCGACCGCTTACAGCGATCTTGTGCCCTCGGCGGAGACGCTGACTGAGGTACTGACGCACTTCCAAGGCAGCGTACAACAGATCCCCCCCATGTACTCAGCTAAAAAACAGCAGGGCAAAAAGCTTTATGAGCTTGCGCGCAAGGGCATCACGGTGGAGCGACCACCCGTTACCGTCACCTTGCACACCTCTCTGCTGCGCTACGAGTACCCTGAATTAGAGCTAACCGTAGCGTGCTCCAAAGGCACCTACATCCGTACCATGGCTCACGATATTGGGCAGCAGCTGGGCTGCGGAGCCCACTTGTCGGCTTTAGCGCGCACACGCTCGGGCAAGATATCCATCGATGAGTGCATCCATTCTGATTTAATTCAGGACGCAGAGTTCAACCTCCACGAAACCATCCGCAGCCATACCCGTAAGCTAACTAGTTAAAGCTGGTAAGTACTCCCAATCGAATCCAAACGCTGCGGGCCCCACAAGCTCCAAACCTTGCGGGGTCGTCCAGACGCTGGGAGCGGGTAAAGCAACTACCGATACCCTTAAGCCATATTGCAGCCGCTCGACAGCTACCGGCAGGCCTGTCTCGTGCTCAAAAGCGACAATAAGATCCGGCGTAGTGACCAAAGGTCGTGGCTGCCCTTCTTTAAAAACAGCTAAAAATTCATTTTGGAAATAGATAACGGTCTGGCTATCGCCGCCCGCCACAATCGCACGACCATTTTGAAAGGAAGATTCAACCCAGTGCTCGACATCTATGATGTTTCCAGACGCGACAATACGGCCTCCACAGGCCTCCAAGACAGCTTCGACGGGATCTTGCTTTCTTTGCTGGGCGCTAAGGATGCTGTTACCCAACCGCAGAGCGTAAGAAAGCGTGCCCACCAGTACGACTTGTGCCGCCACTGGCTGAGGCATTGGGTGGCTACAAACAGCTGCGTCAGAGCCCATGGCCGTCGTAAGACCCCTGAGAAGGCGCTCCATCTCCTCACCGGAGACGGCACGAACGATACCCACGGCATTGCTTGCTGTGTCAACCACAATTGCCGGACCTGGCTTTAGTTGATGCAGTTCAGGTGTACACATATTACAACAGGGGAAAGCCCGCCCCATCAGGTCCCCGTCTACTACAGGTAGCCCCAAAGCGGCTGCTGCGTAAACGGCCGGCAAGGCGTTCGATCCTCCGATTTCCGCCGGCAAGAGCCCGCCTACTTTACAAGGAATGACCTGTTCCAGATGTTTCACGATCAGAGAAAACTCATTCCCCGAATGCAATCTTTCGAGACAGACAAGAGGCGCGCCCATAAAAAACACCGGCAGTACCCAGGTGTCTGAGGGGATTTCTTCGATGGGAACTAAAGCCACTGGGCCATATTGCTGCAGCTCCTCGCGAGCCAACAGCAAATCATACGCTGTGTCTCCACCACCGCCAGAACCAAGTACCGCAGCCCCTAAAGCAAGCGCTTCGAGATCATTTAATGTTATTTGCATTTGCTACCAGCGCCTCCCCGACGCACCAACGACTAATTTTGTAAGATGGTTAGCAGAATAGGGAATAGGCAGCACCTCCACGTAGGTGATGCGCACACTACTGGGACTAGCACCTTGCTGGATCGCTTTATCAATAGCTTCCTGGCGCAATAAATCCAAGGCTTGCTGCCTTTCTGCCTGATTCACAACGCGGGTGCCAGTCGCACCAATCTCGGCCAGCGCAGCACCATACGCATTGGCTACCGAAGAAAAAGGCGCGAGCGAAAGACTCGTGGTGAACTCTTCCTGCAGCACGCGGCTCAATACTTCGGCGGCTCCGCCCACTAGTACGACGGAAGAGTCCTTCATCCCACGAGAAAGTTTTTGTATCTCCCAAGCTGCCTGGGTGCCTATGGAGCGCAGGATAGCACTCGCTTCAGATTGGCCAATTTTCACAAGCGAGGTTAGCCCTTCTGTGATCTCCATGTCGCCTAAGACGCACGCTAGATCGGTGAGTGTCAATTGTGGTCCACCAAATACCTGCGAGAGTTCTGGCAAGCGCGAACCACAGCTAGCGGGACCGACCACCCAGTCCCCCTGCGATCCTTTATCAATATGTGTGCCCCCACCGATCGCTATGGAACAGCTATCGGGCATGGCAAAGTTTAACGCCACACCCCCGACGGTAGTGGCTCGCAGCGAGCGGCGCACTAACCCATCTCGCACTACTCCTATATCGGTGGAGGTACCTCCAACATCCACTACGATGGCGTTTTCAGTGGTAGCTAATTTTGAACCGCCTACGAAGGAGTTGGTGGGGCCGGCAGCGACAGTTTTTAGCGGATATCTCCCGGCCTCATCAACAGATAGCAGGGTACCGTCATTTTGGGTCATCCACACCTCTGCAGTCAACCCACAGGAATGCACCAACGAAGCGAGTCCCTTAAAGCTATGTCCAAGAAAGGGGATGAGCGCAGAGTTCAAAATAGCTGCTTTTTCCCGCTCCAATAAACCCATACCACCTATGGAAGAGGAGAGTGTATAAGGGAATTCGGGACCTAACAACTTTTCAATAAACTCGCCCACTGCCTGCTCTTGCTCTGGATAGATAGGGCTAAAAGACCCTACGATCGCCAGCGTTTGGGCGCCCATACTGAGTAGTTCATCCACCGCGCGCGCTGCTTCTCTGAGACTGAAGGGGCTCATCGGCCGACCGTCACATTCGAATCCTCCACCAATGGCCCTACAGCTCACCACCACAGCTGCGCGCAAAGCTATGGGCCAATCGCAGGCGGATAAAGGTTTTGGCGATCGACACCCACACATGCGGATCACCCCGACTGTCGCCAGACGATTGCCCTCTAAAACAGCATTGGCTACTTGCGTAGTCCCAATGTGCACATGGTCAATCTCGGTAAATTCAGTGGGGTAGCGAGTGCGTAAAACGGCTAGACCCTGCGTAATTCCCATTTCGATGGGGGCCGTGGAATACGTTTTATAAGATCCGATCAATTTGCCGGATCCGTCCACGATAGCAAAGTCTGTGTTGGTGCCACCAACATCGATACCTAAACTGAGCTTCGACATACGCCCACCGCCTGTTGATAATCCCAAGAAAAACCGAAGGCCTTCGGACCAACGAGCTCTAAACCTTTCTCTGTCTTCCAAACGTCAGGCGCGGGCAAAGCGAGCACCTGAACCCTAAGGCCGTACCTTAAGCGCTCTACAGCGAGCGGCAGACCTGTTTCTGACTCAACTATGACAATGATATCTGGCGTACAAGCTAGCGGCAGGGAGCCGTCCTGCGGAATCACAGCCAAAAATTCATTTTGGAAGCATACACTGAATTGCGTACCTTCTGCCACCACAACCGCCCGCCCATGCTGAAAAGCCGATTCGATCCAGTACTCCACGTCGCTGATATAGCCGGAGGCGACCAAAGAACCGCCAAAAGTGGCTAAGACAGCTTCCGCTACATCTAGACCGCCTCCCAATGCCGTTTGCCAGCAGCGGCCTATCGCCAACGCGTGAGAAACTGAGCCGCGCAAGGCTGTTTTTTTGGCAACGGCCCCAGACATAGGGTGTGAGCAAACAGCCGCATCGGACCCCATCGCCGTCGTTAGAGTACGCAAAAGCCTTTCCATCTCGCTCGATGTTTCCGATTCCAAGATAACCGACGCGCCCGTGGCTGTAGCAACGATGACCCCAGGACCGGGTTTAAGACGATGTAAACCGCAGGTAGACATGTGACAAAAAGGGAAAGCCCGGCCCATGGTATCGCCATCGATCACTGGCAGCCCCAGCGCGCCAGCTGTATAGAACGGCGGCATGGCGTTAGACCCCCCTATTTCAGCGGACATCAGACCGACCACAGGAGCCCCGATTCTCTTCTGTAGTTCGTTCACAATAATGTGAAACTCCTCCCCAGAGTGAAGCTTCTCTAACAGTACCATAGGCGCGCCCATCCAGTAGATAGGCAGGATCCAGCCCTCATCAGGGATATCCTCCACGTCCATTAAACGCACGGGCCCATGCTGTCGCATATGCTCTTTTGCAACGAGCAGATCGTATCCCGGATCCCCACCGCCTCCGGAGCCTAGCACCTGGGCACCCAGAGCTAGTGTATCCATGTCATCTAGCGTAATCCAGACGTCTTTCACGATAAGCTCCAATAAATTCAAGACATGCACGCGTTACCGCGTAAACCACCCAAGAAGCGATAAAAGCCTCTAGTACAGGTACACCGCCCCAGTTTGCCAAGCCAGCTAAATAGGAAGCCGCTAAAGCAATAGCGGCGCTAGCGGGAATATAAGCCCGTCGCAAGTTAGGCTTCCACGAAATCAAGACATATTCGCAGTAGATGATAGCTCCTACGCCAGCTACTAAAATTCCTAGGGTTGTCAGAACAGATTCAAGCCGATCCAGTAAGGGAATGCCGCACAACGCCGTCGCAAACAGCGCTGAGATCGCCCAGGCCTGCCTTTCAGTCAACTTGGGGAAGCAAACTCTAAGAGACGTTTGCGCACTGAAAAGGTTCATGTGGTTGACCGCCCAGATCTGAAAAACTAGATAAAAACTTAGCAGGGCCATCCAAAAAGAGCCAGGTAGATTTGAGAAGGCAACGAGTAAGCTCGTGGCAGGATAGCACCAATAGCTCAGGGCGCCCACTGCTTCCACCAGCGAGAACACAACCAGAATAGTGATCCAGTTCGTCGTAACTGCATCCGTGCGCGTTTTAGAGAAACGCAGAAAAGTCGGCAAGTCGATGGTGTAGGCGATATTAAGCGCTAGAACCTGGGAAAGAGAAAATGCGCTCCAGCTCCAGTTGATGGCCTCCCCTGCTTGGGCCGACCCTTGCCAGCAGAGGCGTACCACAAGAACAGCCAATGCGGCGATAAGGATCGGCGTGGTTTTCTCTGCCCAACGCGCAATTCCTTCGATGCCCCAGTAGTTAGCCATCACCATGGCGACAGCTAAGCCAGCAGCGATAACCTGCACGCCCGGGCCCCATTGCCAGCCACCGAGTAGTAGAACCTGCTGGGCAACATACTGCAGCTGGATCGCAAACCAGCCTAGCGCGGTGGCAGCCATCACTAAACTAAACATCTGCTTCCCTAAAGTGCCCACAAGCCTTTCCGATTGCTGCGTGGTAGGAACGCGATGCTTCACGCTAATGCTGGCAGCCAAATGCCCCAAGCAAAAAAGCAAAAAATTACCTAATACAATAGCGATGAGTGCAGCTCCCACACCGTACGCTTGCGCCGCTTCATAAGCGACAGATAATATAGGCAAGCATAGCGCCGAGCCAACCTGAAGCCAAGTTAAGCGGCGCCATCCCATCAACTGAATTTGATCTGCATTCATTCTTGCTCCTTATCGGTTTGGAAGGACGGTATCGTACTTCCATAAGGTTTTTTTAAAGAAGGGCGAACTAAGTTCAGCAGCTCCTGCTAAAAAAAGGCTGACTCCGGGACGGCCATCAGCCTCATTTTGTTCCTCACCCGTAGTCGAGATTACGAATTTGTTGCAAACTAAGCCTGCTTTCAGTCCTCGCTGAGCCCATTTCTTTTTTTAGCGGGAATAAGTTTAGCCAAAAAATGGCAATCAATCGCACAGTCCAAGCATAAAGCGCCCCGCCGGCAGCACGCGATCTTTTCCAAATTACATCCACATTCTACCTCCAGAAGCACCTACAACCAATTTTGTTAAGTGATCTGCACTGTAAGGAATGGGGAGCACCTCAATGCGCGTGACTCTAGTCTTATGCGGACACGCCCCCTGCTTGATCGCGCCAGCAACCGCCTCCTCTTGCATAGCTTGGAGCGCTACCTGCTTATCAGCTAACTTAACCACGCGCACAGAAATAGCTCCTATTTCTGCTAAGGCAGCCCCGTAGGCGTTAGCTACAGCAGCAAAAGGGGCCGTGATGAGCTCTCGATTGAACCGTTTCCGCATCACCTCATGCAGGATTGCTGTGCCGCCGCCCACCAAAATAACCGCACAATCTTTGCGGCCCCGAGCGAGTTTTTCGATTTCATAAATGACTTTATCAGCGAGCGCCTGCAAGATCCTTTCCGCGTTTGCGCGGGAGGCAGTAACTCGGTCGACGCGCGCGCCAGATATATCTAACAGCCCTAGCAAACAGGCTAAGTCTGTCAATGTTTGCTGCTGACCCCCAAAAATTTGGGCGCTTTCTTTGAAACGATAGCCACAGCTCGCGCGGCCTACGGCGCCGTCCTCAACGATTGTGCCACCGCCAATAGCCAAAGAGCAGAGGTCGGGCATAGAAAAATTCAGCGCAATGCCGCCCAGGGTGGCCGCATGTAGCGATCTTCTTACGAACCCTCCCTCCACTAAACCGATATCGGTAGATGTACCCCCCACATCGACCACCACCGCTTGCGAAGTAGTGGCAAGCTTGGATCCGCCAATGAAAGAATTTGTGGGCCCCGCTGCGACAGTTTTAAGGGGTAAGATACCTGCTTCTGCCACAGAAAGCAGCGTGCCGTCATTCTGGGTCATCCAAACCTCTGCTTGAATTCCGCATGCTTGGACGAGCGAGGCCAGGTTTTTGAAACTTTCCCCCAAAAGCGGGATGAGAGCAGAATTTAGGATCGCCGCATTTTCTCGCTCGAGCAGCCCCAGGCTGCCAATTGCATGGGACAATGTATAGGGAAAGCGAGGACCTAGTAGCTTCTCGATACGAGCTCCCACTTCAAGCTCCTGCGACGGGTAAAGAGGACTAAAAGAACCCACCACAGCCAAAGCCTGAGCTCCTTGGCATAAAAGTGCCTTAATGGCCTCTTCGGTCTCATTAATTGAGAAAAGGCTCATGGGCCTACCATCGCACTCGAAGCCACCCCCAATAGCGCAAAAACCGTTCACTACTGCCGCGCGTATCGGAGCAGGCCAATTACTTGTCGGAAGCGGCTTCGGGGCGCGACAGCCACATAGACGAATGATGCCCACGCGCGCTAACCTCGTGCCCTCTAGTACCGCGTTGGTGGCCTGAGTAGTGCCTATATTTACATGTTGGATCAGGCAATACTCATTGGGGTACTTTTCCTTGAGCTGTGCTAATCCCCTTGCCAGACCCTCTTCGATTGGCTGTGAGGTGGGCGTTTTTATGTAACCCAGAAGCATACCATGACAATCGACGATGGCAAAGTCGGTGTTTGTCCCTCCAACATCAATGCCTAAAGTAAGCGTTTTCACGGATTTGCCTCGTGTTTCCAGATTTGTGCGCCCTCGGATTGGTACACCCTTGAGTTGGTCGATTGTAAGCCTTTAGCCGTTTTTCATACAGCAGTTCCCGCTAAAAAAAGATGAATTCACAACCTCGTCTAAACATGAAAGAGCAAAACGAGGCTGAGAGCCGTCTTTGAGCCAGCCGGCTTCGTTTTTTTTAGCGGAGATTAATACCTCCGCACGGGCGCAGGAAATCAGTAAAATTTTTTGATCAAACTGGAAGAGCTCTTAAAATGCTCTTGCGTAAAGTGCTTTAGCGCACTGACAGGAGACTTGAAAGCAAGGCATTATCAACCGGTCTAAAATGACAGTTTGTGCGCCCCACATCAATGCCTAAAAAGAGTGTCCTCGCAGCTTTTTCTCCAGGACTTCGGATGGCCAGCCAAAGCTGACCAGCCGACGAAGCCAACTAACGTTCTTTTTTAAACAGATGACGGCAGCAAGAAAAGAGACAAGTGAGGCCCAGGGAGCTAGGTTTAAAGGTGACGTGCCACCTCTCGCCAACATCTCGCTGAAGCTGCGCTCCTGCAATAGCTGCTTTTCCTAGAAAGAGGATGCCAACATTTTAGCAACCTTTAGCCTGTCCTGGCGGTTATCCATTTTGATACTTCCCTACGTGAGTTTATATAAGAATCTAGGAGCCTGCCTCTTTGTTTATTGCTGTCAACGCCCAAGCGTGCTTTCGTGAACTTTTGAACACTTCCCTTTAAACCCTGCCGCCCCTACAATTTGCATTTTACAGATCGACCTCTCCAGAAGGAACCACCATGCGCCTCTACGTTCTGCTCACGCTACTTTGTTCGCTCTGCATTAATGCTGTGAGCGACGAAATCTTTCTTCGCGACAATTTGATGCGGGCAAACCCTGGGGATTTCATCGTCAGCGCACAAAGCCGCAATTACACTGTCTTGATCGTCATGGATAGAACAAAAGACAGCGTGGTCATTCAGGAAATCACCGTCCCTGAAAAGCGCTTCCCCAAAGGCATGGTGGACTCTTGGCGCGAATGGGTGATGCGCGGTGCTCCTGGCCATACCTCCTGGGTAGGCTACGAGATAGCTCCCTACTCAGGTGAATTCCGCGAATACTTTTCCTATTCAAGAAATGCGTGGTGCCAGCTCTGCGAAGGCGAAAACATCCTAGGCACGCTACTTAACCTTCGCATGCAACGGCTAGACGATCGTTATCGTCGACGCGTAGGAGGGGCACCCCCAAACCGCATTGACAATCGCGCTTTTTGGCAACCTCGCCTCATCTTGGATGGCCAAGAGGTCACCGGTGTAAGCTTTGACGCTTGGCGCGCACGTTGGCCTAAAGATGGCAGCGACCTATCGGGCAAAACTATCGAAGTCTACCTGCCCTCCAAAGAAAGCGGATATCCCTCTTATTTCCCCTACTGGCTGCAGGTCAGTGGCTTCATTGGTAAAGCGCGCGTACGCATCGTTGACTCCGGCCATCATTTAAATTCGCCTCAACCCCATTTACCGCGACGTCCCGCCGCTTAGGAGCCCCATGTTATTCTGGAAGAGAACAGGACCCTCCAAAAAATCCACCAAAAGATCACTGGTGCGCTATTTTACCGAAGTCGCCTTAGCTATCGCCGTCGCACTGAGCATCGCCACCGTAATCAGGCAGATGTGGTTTGAGCCTTACAAGATCCCCAGCGGGTCTATGCGGCCCACCTTCCGCGAACAGGACCATCTTTTGGTCTCTAAAACCGCTTTTTCACTTAATATACCGTTACAAACAAAACATTTTCTCTTCGAACCTGAGAACGTTAAACGCGGCGGAGTAGTCGTTTGGACGGGAGACAACGTAGACCTGCCGGACACAGACGCTACCTATTTCTGGCTTTTCCCCGGCAAAAAACGCTACATCAAACGATTGATGGGTAAGCCAGGAGACTCGCTCTATTTTTACGGGGGAAAAGTTTATGGGATCGATAAAGAGGGCAACGACATCAGTCCAGAATACCAGGCCTCTTACTTCCAAGGCCTAGAATACATCCCTTTTCTCAACTTCCGTGGACGCGATGTTATTTCCAAAATGGAAAATACACAGCTCACACAGGTGCATTTTAAGCAGATGAACCAGGCTTTAGGCCGCCTCACCTTTTTAGGTCCTCAGCCTCTCAAGGGAGAGGTTTTTAACGGTCAAGATTGGGTTAAAGATGACCCGGCCGCACAAAAAAAATCACACGACACCATCAAGACCTATAGCGATTTTTTCGGCATCCGCAATTTCGCCATGGCGCGCCTACTCACAAAAGAACAGCTCAAATCCCTGCTCAATATCGATCCAGCTACCCTCGACGAAGGTTTACTCTACCTAGAGCTTATGCACGCCCCCAGCCTCTCATATCCTAGGCCGACCACCCACAACCAGCTGGTCGGCACACAGTCTTCCGTGATTTCTCTACAGTGCGAGCACCTCAACGCTCTCATGGATACGCTGTACACAGATCGTTTCATCGTCAAAGACGGGCGAGCGACCTCCTACCGCGGTGAGGACCAGACTCCCTTAAAGTACCGCCCCCCTTTTAGTGACGTCCCCGACGGCACGTACGAGTTCTACTATGGCAAAGGCTACGAAGTAGACTCCACAGGCTGGCTGAGAGTCCTCCCTGCTGATCATCCCCTTTACAGTCATGCACTAGACAATATTCAGAGACTGTTTAACTATGGCATCGAGCCCCATCTCGCCTTCGAACCCCGCCTAGGAAACGCCCTGTTTCCCAATAGATATGCCTACTTTCGCGAAGGAAGCCTGCATCTAATGGGCGGGCCTGTATTCCTCAATGGCGACCCCTTGCTTGCAAACTTTGTCAAAAAAGAGCTCGACAAGCAAGCAAACTCCTCGGATAGCGCCCCTTACATCGCTTTCCATGATTTCGGACCGCCTTTGCAAGCAGATGGCTCCATCGACCAGCAGTTCCTACGCACGTTTGGGGTCCAACTGCCCGAAGGCCACTACCTTGTACTTGGGGACAACCATGCTGTGAGCCAAGACAGCCGCTATTTTGGCTTTCTCCCCGCTGACAATCTGCAAGGTGAACCACTCTTCATCTTTTGGCCGCCAGGGAACCGCTGGGGTTTCCCCTCGCAAGCAGAGTACCCCTGGATCACCACGCCCAGCGTGATCGCCTGGTCTATCGCGCTGCTTGCGTGGCTCATCAATACCCTCTACCGCCGCCGCCAAGCCTAGCAGATCAAAGCCGCTACGCGATTGATCGTTAGCTCATCGAAAGAACTCACTACTAGGTCGGCTTGAGAGAGCTCGTGGGGGCTGTGCGAAGTAGAAATGCCAACCACTTTCATGCCTGCTGACTTGGCCGCACGAATGCCCAGGACGGCATCCTCGAAAACGACGCACCGCTCTGGGGGCATCTCCAACGCTTCTGCAGCCTTAAAAAAAATTTCTGGATCGGGCTTGCCGCGGCGCACGTCATCCACACAGACAAATGCTCTGATCCAGTCGGCAAACCTATATTGCGCCAACGCCAGATTCATCACTTCACGCGTTGAGGAAGTTCCTACAGCAATGGGGATCTGCCCTTCGCTAAGTTTTTCTAACCAAGGAAATACCCAAGAAAATGGCTTCAATTGACCATCCATAATCTGCAAGCAATAGTGCGCCCGCAGCTCTTGCAAAATCACAGAAATTTCATGATCCTCAAATGGCCAGCCAAGCACCTCTTTCATAAAAGTGGCAGAAGGCACGCCGTTGGAGCGGTAGAAATTACCCACATCATAGGGCAAATTTCGCGCTTGCGATATATGGCTCCAGCAGCGCTCCCACAAAGGAATAGAATCCACTAGCACACCATCAAAGTCGAAGATGGCCGCCCAGTTTTTCTTTAGCATGGCTACTTCTCCACTTTGGCAATGCTGATTAACGCCTTTTCTCCGTTAAGCTCCCATTGTGTCCCCTGTCCAACTGGACTAAAGGCTACAGAAAGAGCCAATACTTCATTTAGAATGTAGTCGCCATGTAAAACAAAGCACTGCTGCACCCGCGCAGAAGTATCCATTGCCAGGTGAATCCGATCCGCCACATCTAGCGACGCATCCCTACGCATCGTGTTTACCTTATTGACAACCTCGCGCGCCAAACCCTCCATCAACAATTCATCGGTCAAGGTGGTATCTAAAGCAATAGTGATCGTGCCCAGGTTCGCTGCCACTAGGCCCTCGCGTACGCTACGGTGCAGCTCGATATCTTCGGGCCCTAGTACAATAGACTCTCCCTCTACTTCGATGCTCGTAGACCCTTCCCGATGCAGCTGCAGCAGCTCAGCTTTGGTAAACTGTCCGACAAGCAGCTGTATAGCTGGCATACGCTTGCCTACTTTTCTGCCAAGCGTGCGAAAGTTCGCTTTTGCCTTTAACTGCACAAACTGCTGCTCGTCCGAACTAAACTCGATTTTTTTTACATTCAGCTCGTCTGCAATCAGTTGTGCGTGCTCCTGAAGAAGCGCTAATTCCTCCGCATCGCCGGTCGCTAAATAGGCGGTAGGGAGGGGCTGACGCACTTTTAACTTCTGTTCCTTGCGCAAAGAATGTCCTAGGCTGACCGTGGTTTGCACCGCAGCCATCGCCTTTTCTAAAGCCAGGTCGCGCGCTGACTCTTGATAGCTCGGGTAATCACAGAGGTGCACCGATTCTGGCATTCCCTCTGTACGCAAGTTACGATAAATTACCTCTGTGATGAACGGCACAAAAGGCGCGGCTAGCTTTGTAAACTGCAACAGCACCTCATACAAAGTCGCAAAGGCTTCCAAACAGGCAGGTGAGCTGTCACCCTCCCAAAAACGACGACGCGAACGACGAATGTACCAATTGGTCAATTGCTCGACAAAGCCTACCAAGGGCTCTACGGCTGCACTCAGATCATAGGCATCCATGCCTAGTTCAACCTCATGAATGAGCTTATGCAATACTGACAGGATCCAACGGTCAATCTCTTCGACCGGCTTCTCATTTACTGGCGACGGCTTCCAGTTATAAACACGCGCATAGGTAACAAAAAAAGTATAAGCATTCCATAAGGGGATCAAAATCTGCCGCAAGACTAGCTCCACTCTTCTTTCGGAAAAACAGAGGTCGTCCGCACGCACTGCCGGGCTGTGTAGCATGTAAAGGCGGATTGCATCCGCCCCATACTTCGCTACCACCTCCATCGGATCGGGATAGTTCCGCAAACGTTTTGACATCTTTACACCGGACTCTGTCAAAATTAAACCGTTCACAATCACGTTTTTGAACGCCATGGAGTCAAATAAAACGGTCGAAAGGATCGTGAGCGTGTAAAACCAACCGCGTGTCTGGTCCAATCCTTCAGCGATGAAATCTGCCGGGTGCCCTCGGTCGAAGGCCTCTTTACTTTCAAACGGATAGTGGTTTTGCGCGTAGGGCATTGAACCGGCATCAAACCAACAATCAAATACCTCGGGAACACGCTTGAAGGTCTTACCATTTTTGGTAAAGGTCAGCTGATCTACAAAATGTCGATGCAAATCGTCGAGTTTGGTGCCGCTCAGTTCTTCTAACTCGCGACGACTCCCCACCACGTGTAATTCGCCGTCAGAAGAGCGCCAGATAGGGATAGGCGTGCCCCAATAGCGGTTGCGACTAATCGCCCAATCGCGCGCTCCCGCCAGCCAATTACCGAAACGGCCCTCTTTCAGATGGGCAGGCGTCCAATGAATATCCCGATTGATTTCTACCATCCGTTCCTTAATCTTCTCGACTGCTACAAACCAGGTCTGTACGGCTTTATAAATAAGTGGTGTTTCCGAGCGCGGACAGAAGGGATAGCGGTGGCGAATCGTTCCCTGATGGAAGAGAAGCCCAGCATCCTTCAAACGCCTCGCGATCTGCTTGTCTGCATCCTTAACAAACAGCCCCTGATACTCAGGAATTTCTTCCGTGAATTGGCCATTGCTATCCACTGGACAAACAAGCTCAATCCCCTCTCGCTTGCAGGCATAAAAATCTACCTCGCCAAAAGCCGGCGCCGCATGCACAATGCCCGTTCCCTCTTGCAAAGTCACCGACTCTTCAGCGATGACCCGAAATGCGCCCTGGCGCAAAGCAAAGTAGGGCAAGAGAGGCTGATAGCGCCTCCCCACCAGTACACGCCCTGTAAATCGCTCCACTACGGTGTGGTTCTGTTCGTCAGCAAAATAGTTGGCCGCGCGAGCTGCGCCCAACACATAATTTCGACCATCTATGCGGTTATATATTTTAACATAATCGGCTTCTGGATGTACCATGAGGGCTAAATTTGAAATCAGTGTCCAAGGGGTCGTCGTCCAAGCCAGCAACACTGTATTTGGATCGTCTGCCAAAGGAAAATTCACAACCAAAGACGGATCGTCGACATCTTTGTAGTTTTCACCTGCTTCAAAGTTGGAGAGGGGAGTACCCAGCTTAGCCGAGAACGGCATCACCTTAAATCCCTCATAAACTAGACCCTTATCATACACCTGCTTAAAAGCCCACCATACAGACTCCATGAAGTTTGGATCCATGGTTCGATAGGTTTGCTTAAAATCCACCCAACGGCCCATGCGTTCTACTGTTCCACGCCACTCTTGCGTATAGCGCAACACAATGCTCCGGCAGGCCTCGTTGAACTTGTCTATCCCGAAGGCCTCAATACTCTTAGCACCAGACAGCTGGTACTGTTTTTCGATTTCGCTCTCTACCGGTAATCCATGACAGTCCCAGCCAAAGCGCCGAGGCACATAAAAACCTTTCATAGCTTTATAGCGCGGCACCACATCTTTAATCGTACCCGCCAACAAGTGCCCATAATGCGGCAAGCCGGTCGCGAAAGGGGGCCCGTCATAAAACGAAAACAACGGCGCTCCAGATCGTTGGCTGAGAGATTTTTGAAAAATATCTTTCTCTCTCCAGAATTCCAAGACAGCGTCTTCCTGCCTAGAAAGAGAATCATGGCTCGGCTCGTCAAACATCATTAAACCTAAAGTCGCTAAACATTGTTAAAAAACCCCTCCATTGTAGGCGACACAATACTTTCTAGGCAAACGAGAACAAAGAGCAGCGGCTCCCGCTAAAAGTAGAAACCGTCTCTGTTTCCGACGAATTCGTAGCCGGATGCTACGGGTGACAAGCAAAATAAGGCTAATGGCCACCCCGGAGCCAGTCGGTTCCCTTTTTTAGAACAAAGAGCGAACCTCTTGACTAAATGCACTTTGGCAGGAAAAATGCGCAAAAACCCAGGCAGCCCATGCGCGCACTTTCCCTCATAACTCTTGTCATTTTGTCTGCTATCACTCCTGCACAGGCGGTTCCCACTGCATCCAAAGAAATTGGCAGAGACCACTGCCCTAGAGCAATCGCTAAGATCCTGCTAGATATTCAAGATCAGCTTTTTTACCAAGCTTGGGTTGCGTCTAAAAAAACCTCATTAGGCGACGATTTTGAGCCTGAAAAATACCTGCTAGGCCAGCTCAGCCAAATCGATAACATGGTGGCCTGCGAAAGTATAGGCTTTGCGATCCAGCGCAGCATTTATGAACACCCAGATGCCGACGAACAAACCATTGTCGCCAACACAAGTCTAGAAGATGCGATCGCCTACCAGCTGATGCGCATTGTTTCCACAGACATTTACGGAGAAACCGCCTTAACCCACGCCGCCGCTTCTCAAGAAGGAAAAGGCTTTGAAACAACCGGTGAGCTGCTGAGAAAAATCCTCAGCAGCTTCCAGGCCGCGGTAGACCAGCGATTGGGAAAAGCGAAGTTAGTCTACAAGGACGCCCAGATTCACGATTTAGAAGCCCCAGGCCTGCGCGCAGGCTACGAGAAAATACTGCATAGGCTAAAGCAAATCATCGCCCGCGACGGGATCGTCACCGTCTATTTCAATTTCATCAGCCCGGCAGACCCACAAAAACTAGGCACAGTACGCCACAGTATTTTCGCTGAGTTTCAGGCCGCCCATTTCTACCTATTCGACATGAATGCGCCCAAATGGGTGGTCACCTGGGGCAATGGAGACGGAAGCTACCCAGATGCTGAATCATTGCTAAGAAACGCCCTAGACTATATAGGTGCGGCCTACCTACAGCCTAACGTCGGTAATAGGCAGACCGCGTTGCAGCTGGCCATATATTCGAATTAGGAGGCTTAATGCCTCGCCCCGCCTTTGCGCAACTCACGATAGCCTTCCCAATAGTAGCAGTGTTTTTTGGCCCAGTTGCGATACACCTTACGTAAGCACGGGCTAGGACTGCAACACGCACAGTGCAGACAGTGGCTAGTCCCGCAGTGTGCGCACTCGTGGTAGGAATAGGCGCACTTGTGGCAGTAGTTCTCGTTACACTGCTGCTGAAAACAGGTTTGACCGGTGCAAACGCAATCGTTACAATAAAAAACACTACAGAGCAGACGCACCGGTCCTACGGGCACAGCTTCAACGCATGTCTCTGCACCAGCCACCGAGGTTGAGCTCAGACAAACCGTTGCTAGAAAAGCGGCTAAAACGATAATGTATTTAGTCAGCGACACCACTCAAATCCATGTTATAAATTTCTATGTAGCCAAACCTCGCCACTAGGTCAATATAAAAAAAGAACAAAAGGATGGCCTCTATGACGCGCCCAGGTAAAACAGTCGCCGAAACAGCTGTAACCGATCATACCTACAAGGTATTTCCCAACGACCTAAACTCTCACGGAACTGTTTTTGGAGGCATGGTCATGTCCCAGGCAGACCGCGTTGCTAACGTCGTTGCTGAACGGCACAGCGAGCGACTTTGTGTCACGGCTTCTGTCGATTCGATGCATTTTCTCGCGCCCGCGCGCAGAGGCGAAACGCTCGTCTTCATGGCCTGCGTGAACCGCGCTTGGCGTAGCTCGATGGAGGTCGGTGTTAAGGTCGTTTCAGAAAACTACCGCACAGGTAACCGCGCGCACATACTTAGCGCCTACTTCACCTTCGTGGCCGTAGACGATGAGCACCAGCCGTGCGATTGCGCCCCCGTCATCCCCCAATCTCCTATTGAAAAACGCCGTTTCGAAGAGGCTGGCGAACGCCGCAGGCAACGTCAAGAAGAAGCCGCGCAGCGCCGGGCCCGCCGCCAGCAGGAACCTCTTCAGTCGTAAATTAAGCCTATCAATAACTCGTTGACTCTAATTTTACCTTACCTCGGAAGATCCAGTAAATCCCCAGCGTGTAGGAAATAACCAGCGGTACACCTATAAACGCCATTAACAATAAAATTTTCAGAGTCATCTCGGAAGATGAGCTATTATAAATCGTTAAACTCAGATGCTCAGGATCGTTGATCGCGCGCAGCACCGTCGGGTACATTCCCACTGCAAATAGAGAGAAGAGGAAAACCATCGAAAAGCAAGAAGAGATAAACGCCCTACCGTCGCGACCTGACTGGAGTTCCCTAGGAATATTAGCAATAGCAAACATGTTTGCCACGGCCAGCAAAAAGAAAACAGGCCTCTCTTGGATAGCTCTCGTCATGTGAGGCTGATAAATCAAAGTCGCCATCGTCGCCAAAACGTAAGTGATTATAAAGAAAACGATCGCAGGGTTAATCCAGCGACGTGCGCGCTCGTTTAGCTCGCCCTCCGTTTTCATGGCCACATAGATCGCCCCGTGCATCATAAAGAGAGCCACTGTCATCACGCCAATCAGCAGAGCATACGGATGCACAAGCTGCGCAAACGTGCCTGCAAACTCTTGCTCGGCGTTAAGTGGAACCCCACGGATAATGTTGCCCATGATCAGACCAAGATCGAGCGCGATCACATAACTCGCCACGCTGAACGCTCGGTCCCAACCGCTTCTCCACCATTTCTGCGCCTGTTTACTGCGAAACTCAATGGCTACCGCACGAAAAATAATACCCGCCAAAAGAATCATCACAGGAATGTAAAAGCCTGAGCAAAAAGTCGCGTAGATGGCGGGAAAACCAGCAAATAGAGCGCCGCCCGCGGTGACTAACCACACCTCATTTCCATCCCAAACAGGGCCGATCGAGTTCAGCATCAGGCGGCGCTCCTGGTCCGTTTCAGCCAGTAAATGCAACTGCCCGACGCCCAGGTCAAACCCATCCAAGACAGCGTAACCCGTCAGCAAAATCACAACGATCGAAAACCAAATAAATTGTAAGTCGGATAGAAGATCCATATCACCTACTCCTCTTCAAAAAGTTGTCTTTGATTGTGGTAAACTAGTTCCGTATCTACCTCTGTGGGGCCTTCTTGAATTTTGTGGTTGAGAAGGTAAATAAAAAGAATTAACAAGAAAATATAGACCAAGGAAAACAGGACTAGAGATCCTAGAATATGCCCTGCGGTAACAGACTTGGATAGCCCTTCAGAAATACGCATCAATCCGTAGACGATCCAAGGGTAGCGCCCCATTTCAGCCGTCATCCAACCCGCCTGGTTGGCGATCTGTGGAAATACTACGATGCCCACCAAGCATTTTAACAGCAATCGATGGCTAAACAGCTTACCGCTTCGCCACTGCACCAACGCGATTACGCTCAGCAGGGTCATGCAAGCCCAGCAGTAAAGCATGATATGATACGACTGAAACACCCAAGGCACCTTCGGCCAATCTTGTCTGGGAAAATGATCCAGGCCGGTCACCGCAGCAGCCGGATCACCGTGCAGCAAAATACTCAGTAACGCAGGGATCTTAATGCCGTAATTGACCCTTGCTTCTTGGCTATCTGGCAAGCCAAAAAGGTAAATAGGAGCCTCTCCCCCTGTCTGATAAATCCCCTCCATCGCAGCCATCTTCGCTGGCTGGTGCTGTGCGACGATCTTGTCGCTCGCATCGCCAGTAACCAGCTGTAAAACGCACGAAAGCATGCAAACAACCAGCCCCACCTTCAAAGAGGTACGCGCAAAGGGCTCATGCACCCCTTTCAACAGATAGTACGCCCCCACGCTCATCGCCAAAGTCGCACCGGCTAACCAACAGCCCAATCCCACGTGTAATAGCCGTACAACTGAAGAAGGGTTAAAGACCATTTCCCAAAAATCTACGATCTCCGCGCGCGCCATCAAGCCTTCCCCAACGATATGGTAACCAGCAGGCGTCTGCATCCAAGAGTTAGCCACCGTAATCCAAACCGCGCTAAAGTGCGCTCCAAGACAAACCATAAGTGTGGCAAAGAAATGTAATTTGGGCCCCACCCGATCCCAGCCAAACAAAAGCAATGCCAAAAATCCCGACTCAAGGAAAAAGGCAAACACGCCTTCCGCGGCCAGCGCACTACCAAAAACGTCACCAACGAACCGTGAATAGGTCGCCCAGTTTGTGCCAAACTCGAACTCCATCACAATGCCCGTCGCCACCCCAATCGCAAAAGTTAAGGCGAAAATCTTCGTCCAAAATTTAGCCACCTGGCGGTAATGAACCTCTCCGGTCTTAAGGTATAGTCCCTCGATAATCACCAATATGACACCCAAACCTATGCTTAAGGGGGGATAGATATAGTGAAACATAATCGTCACCGCAAACTGGATTCTGGCTAGCGTTTCAGTGTCCATTTACTGCCCTCAGTGTAAACGTTAGAAGGTGCCCAGGATTCTGGATTGCGAGACCGAAGTCAATCTAAAAACAGCAAAACGCCAACCAGATTTATTAAAATATAAATACATACATTGAACCCGCGCTGAGATATGGATATGACGGTTTAAAAATGCCCCGCAGGGGCTCTTTCACCAAACAGCGCCAGGATAGACAAGATCAGTAAGATGATCTTAACTGTGCGATTATTTCTGATGAAAGATTGGTGGCGCGAGCAACCACCTCCGAGCTCAAACCTTCAAGAATCAGTTTTTTTGCTATTGCGATTTTTTCTTCTTCCCAACCCTTTTTATGGCCTTCTTCTAAGCCTACTAGTCGCGCGTGCTTGAGGCACTCTTTTTCAACGGAGATTTTGTCAGTCATGTCATCGTAAGCCATCAGCTGTTCGGCGGACCACTTACAGCAATCTGGTTCTGCATACGCCCTATCGATAACGTTGTCATTACCGATAGTCAGTTCCAAACCCTCCGCTTCCGTTTGCCCAGCGTTTTTGAAAAAATAGGCCCATTTATCGACCATGGAGGCCAGTTGCTCTTTAGTTTTATTCAATTTAGAAAGCTCTAAAAATGAGAAAGAAAAATCTTTTAGACACCGCACATGTACTTTTTCCTGTAAGAGGTAGTGGTGAGAGGGGGTGCTCTTTTAGGCTAGGTATGGATCCGCTTCTTATGTTATAGGCCGATCAGCAAAGCGCAAAAAAGAAAACGGACACCACCCCTAAAGCATAGTACATCAACCTCTCTAAAATCATAATGTCTCCACGTCAGAAATTATAATTGCCGAGAATCGAGGGAAAATAGAAAATCTGCCGTGACCTAGCCCCTTCGGTTTGCCCTATGTTGCAGTTACTTATTCCAGCTGTTGAGATTGCCATCGTAGCGGTGTTCTTTTATTACCTTTTGTCTTTTTTTTGGAATACAAAAGCTATGGACCTCATGCTAGGGCTGGGAGCATTATTGCTATTTTTGGCAGCTGTAAATTGGCTGAAGCTACCTGTCCTACAAAAAATGTTCATCTATATCGGTAACGTGGCCGTCATCGCTCTTCTGGTTATTTTTCAGCCCGAACTGCGGCTGGCTTTGGCCAAGCTCAGCGTAAAAGGCAAAAAATTCAAAGAGATCACAGAGTTCGACCGCTTCTTAGATAGCATTGCTCAGACAGTTTACAGGTTGGCCGAAAGACGTATTGGTGCTCTGATTGTTTTAGAAAACCAAGACTCACTCGATGACTACGCAAATAAAGCGGTCCTACTTAACGCTGAATTCAGTGCAGAGCTACTGGAGTCGATATTTAGCACCACCACACCGTTACACGACGGCGCGGTGATTATACGCGGCACCACCCTAGTTTCGGCAGCTACTATCTTACCTCTGGCCGAGGAGAGCACACAGCTCTCCAAGTCGATGGGCACGCGCCACCGCGCCGGACTTGGGATTAGCGAATTGACCGACGCACTTATCATTGTTATCTCAGAAGAGACAGGCAGGGTTTCCATCGCACGCGAGGGCATCATCACACGCGGCATCAAACCAGATCGTTTTAAAGGCATCGTTCGCAGTATCTTCACCCCTCCCAAGTTAACTGCACAGCAACCCGTTAAATGGCTTGAACGAATCAGAGCATGGAAAATTTGATACCTCACACCTTCAACCACGACTGGAAACGCAAGTTCATTGCGTTAATGGGCGCCATAGCTGTTTGGCTGTTCGTCAACCAAACGATCACTGCCACAAAAACTATCTCCAGCGTACCCATCCGCGTGATCAACTTACCCCAAGATAAGACCATTCAAGGCCTATTGCCAAACGGCATTCTAAACCGGCGCGTCACGTTGACATTAACTGGTACAAAAGATGTCGTCGATACATTAGAGCCCAGCGATCTAGAGGTGGTCATCGACACCGCCCATCAGCCCGAAGAGTGGGTTTTGCAAGTAAATAAAAAGAACCTTGTCAGTTTAAATCCCGAAGTGGATTTACTGAGGCACATCAAATCTGTTGCAAATAACGAGTTCGTGGTGAAGATGAGTCGCGTCATCACGCGCCCCGTACCTGTCATCATCAAACCGCCCGCGGAGGCAGCGCCAGAAGGCTACCAATTTCTGGATATATGGCCGCAAAATCTTTCTCAAACGGTGACAGGACCAGCCGAGCAGGTCGAACAGCTAGAAGAACGCGGTTTTCATCTCACTTTCGATCTAAGCCAGATCACCAAAGCACAGCTCGACGCAATGAAAGGTTCCTCACAAACTTTCCGCGACGATGAGGTGGGCTTCATCGTTCCGGATAGCTGGAAAATTGTAACCGTACCGTTTGAAAGCGACCTACCGCAAGCCATTAACGACCCTCGAGCGACGAACCTCCAAATAACTTTTCTACGCAAAGAATTGATCCCGATTCCAAATGAACTGCCAGTACGCGTTTTTTATCCTACGGAACTTAACAAGACCCTTAACCCCATCTCACGCCCATTAAAGCCTAGTAGTCTTATTCAACAGACAAACGGCATGCAGTTTCTGAATCGCAAATTGCTGGCTGGTGGAGCCAGTCGTCTTTTCGTGGATATCATACGAGATAGCATAGAGATCGTCATCACAGCAGCTCCAGAGGCCGAACGCGAATTTTTGCAGTGGAGCCTAGAATTCATCAACCAACGCGAGTTAGAAGACACCTTCGTGGCCCTTTTCATGACAGATCATTCCACACATGGCTCCGAAAATTCCGAAGCAGCTCGGAAGCGTGAAAGCCGCCTTAGAAGGCGTTTTAGAGAATACGTGCGCGAACTGACTCTCTACAGTTCGGCCAGCGACAGCCTGTCGCTTGAAGCTAAAATGACTTCTACCGGCATCGTCATCAATGATATGTCGAGCGCTCCTTAAGATGCGCCCACGCTTAGTTCTATTGAAAGGGCAAATTGTCTCTCAGGGTGGCCTGGAAAAGTACACCCTACATTTAGCACAAGCTTTTGTGGCGCATGGCTGCGAGGTCACACTACTCACCGCTGGGGAAACACCTCCTCTCTTTCGTGAAACATGCGAAGTCATCTCGCTGTTCCCCAAGTCACGCCTTAGCGTCCTGCACCTCTACCGCTTTGAACGCGCTTGTCAACAATGGCTAACGCGAACCCGCCCCGAAATTGTCTTTGGGTTAGACCGCAACAGTTTCCAGACGCACTACCGCGCGGGAAACGGGGTACATCGCGCCTACCTTGCCCAACGGTACTTGATGGAGCCTGGGCTCAAAAAATTCACGCTCGCGCTCAACCCATTCCACCAAGGCATGCTTCATCTGGAGCGAAAAGCCTTTGAAAACCCAAAACTACAATGCCTCTTTGCTAATTCTGAAATGGTACGTCAAGAAATTTTACAGTACTACCACATCGACCCCACACGCGTGGAGGTCATCCACAACGGCGTACAGTGGAGTCAATGGCAATCGCATTTCGACCATATTCCACAGAGAACCCAAAACGCTTTCCAATTTTTGTTCATAGGACATGGTTATCGCCGTAAAGGTCTTGCATTTCTCTTGCAAGGCCTAAGCCTGCTTAAAGACACCAACTGGAAGCTCACAGTCATCGGCAAAGACAACGCCGTCCATGAATTTCAAGAAATAGCGCGACGGTTAAAAATAGATGATAAGGTGCGCTTTTTGGGGCCCCAGCCAAACACCATACCCTTCTATCAAGCCGCCGACGCTTTAATTGCCCCATCCATCTACGACCCCTTCGCCAATGTTACTGTTGAAGCGCTAGCCATGGGGTTGTTTGTGGTTTCCTCTGCATTCAACGGCGGTAAAGAAATTCTGTGTAAAGAATCGGGGATTGTTATAGAAAACTTGACCGACCCTGATTCCGTGTCCGCAGCTCTGGCTACTGCTCTGAAACGACCTAAGACACTTGAGCAAGCGTTGACAATACGCAGCTCAGTCCAGCACTTAGACCTTCCCCATCAGCTCAACCGAATCATTAAACAGACCCTTGCCCATGCCGGTTAACCGTTTTTTTATCGATCAACCGTTTGAGGCCAACCAAACAGTGCGCCTAATAGAAGAGGAGTACCGACACCTTCGCGTGCTGCGCCCCAGACCGGGAGACCTGCTAGAGCTAGTCAACGGTAGTGGACAGCTAGGTATCGCCAAGCTGCTACAACTATCTAAAGATGAAGCCCTGGCGCAACTAAAAAAAGTCTCACACGAGCAGCCCGCTGGCTATGAGCTCATTCTGGCGCAAGCCATCCCGCGCATCAACCGCCTCGACACCATTCTAGAAAAAGGAACCGAATTGGGCGTAACCCAGTTCTGGCTATTCCCCGGAGAACAAGGTGAGCGGCTGACCATCTCTTCACAACAAGAACAGCGTATGAAGCACGTCGTAACCGCTGCGTTCAAGCAGTGCGGCAGGCTATGGTTACCTAAAATCGTGCTCAAACCGCCCCTAAAAGAGTGGATGAACTTGCCAGAAAGAACCTATTTTGGCGATGTGCGACCCTCTGCATCCTTGTTCTACCAAGCGTGGAAGCCAGCACAAAGAGAGATCGCTTTTTTGGTGGGCCCTGAAGCCGGTTTTAGCGAGCATGAGCTCGCATGCCTTCACAAATTACAAGCCGCCGGCGTATCGTTGCATAACAATATTTTACGCGCCGATACAGCTCCATTGGTCGCCTTGAGCGTCATTTACCAACTCGTAGCGGGTGCATAGAGATACGGGTCTCGCTTAAGATGGCGCTTGGCACGACCCAGGAGCCACCCTAGAGCGCTCCTGAGTTTTTTTCAGCTAATAACAGTATCTCCCACAAATAAAGAGACGAGGCTTAATAGGCGTTTATCCGCAGCCATGGCCTCTTCCCTTCGCGCGCAACCCCACACAAGTCCTGGTACCGACCTATATAGCCTTGACCGCGACCTCTAGACAGGATTTTGATATTCAATTGCCTGCAGAAGATGATAGTCGTTTGGGGCCGGCAGCAGCTCTGTCAGTCGCCCGTCCTGAAGCCTAAAAAAAGATAGGGTAGCCGGCCTACACGACTCGCCTCCACGAAAAATTTTATAACACACAAGTGCACAAACCGCGGAGATCACAACTAAAGCTCCGCCTACTATGGGAGCCATCGTGCGTACAGAAGGAGGCTGACCCTCGTGGATCGCAGTTTGCGCAATTAAGTAGGCTCCGATCGGCAACGCGCCTAAAACGCAACAGACCATAGCAAGTACAACATCCCCCCTATTCACTTGTGGCACTTCTTGAAACACTGTACGGTCGTTCTCTCCGAATTGCACCATAAAAACCTCACCTTTAAAATGTTAGAGATAGAGTAACAATCCCCGTTTGCCTCGGTATCAACTGCCTAAACTGAGGTTACTCAATAAGCCGACAGGTAGCACAACCAATATTTTATCAAAAATTATTTTTAAAATAAGGTCCAGGCTTGCTGTGTGCTGGAAAAGAATTAAAGAGCTAATCGACGAGAGGCAAGGGCTACAGCAGGATCGAGCACGACCAATTAACCCCCATAATGAGAACTAGCCTTTCGTGCTTGTCAGCGAGCTACAGCCAGATTTGTTCCGTCAACTGGCCTTCTGTCTTGCTGTCAGCCATCTTTGAGCCTGTTTCTTTTTTTAGTGGGAGCTGCTAGCAAAAAATAAACGCTAATATTTAACGCGCAAGAAGTTTTAAAGAACAACACCCTTGTAGACAAGTGCTTTAGCAGGGTCGAGCGTGACCAGCTGCCCCTCCTTAAGTACTGCAAAAGCGTTACTCACTCCAATGAGAACTGGTTTCTGCCACTTGCTAGCAAGTTGCAACAAAATTTGTTCCGATAGTTCATCTTCTGGGTGGTTGGCCAGCAAAATGCCAGCAGCGCCCTTGATAAAGGGTTCGTAATTAGCGTCACAGCCTTTTACCACCAGTATATGTCCGCGTAACGTAAACAGCTCACGAGCCTCAGGAGCCAGGAGTAAACCAACGTTACCATAGACGCGACTGCCGGCTCCGGAGTGACCGCGCAATAGGACATCGCCTATACTTTCTACCAGCATCATGTTCGTCGTGCCAGAAACGCCAAAGGGCGTGCCAGCCGTCACGACTACCAGGTCGCCCATACTCACCAGTTCTTGTCCGATAGCAAATTGGCTGAGCGTTTTATAGGCTTCATCGATCCCTCCAGGCGTATCGCTTTGAAAGGGCGTGACACCCCACTCAGAAGCTAGCTGATGGTAGGTTTTGATATTGGGAGTCATCGCGACGATTGGCATACTGGGGCGCATACGTGAAAGCAAACGCGCCGTCGAACCACCTCTGGTAAAAGCGAAAATTGCCTGAGCATTAGAACTATACGCCGTTTTCACCGCTGACATACTCACCGCCGACGGCACATCGTGGTACACCACTTGCCCGTACTGCGCAAGAAAGTTCAGGTGGGGAAAATCTACCTCGGTCTCTAGAATCACACTACGCATCACCTTTACAGCTTCTATGGGATACTTACCCACCGCTGTTTCGCCAGATAGCATCACGGCCGAAGTACTATCTAAAATAGCGTTGGCAATGTCTGACACTTCAGCACGGGTGGGACGCGGATTCACCATCATAGATTCCAGCATCTGCGTCGCAGTAATAGAGGGTTTGCCCGCCAAGTACGCTTTGCGTATCATCATTTTCTGTAAACGCGGAACCTGGCTGATAGGCACCTCAACGCCTAGATCGCCGCGAGCAATCATGACTCCGTCAGCAACTTGGATGATGCTGTCGAAGTTCAAAACACCCTCAGCATTTTCAATCTTGGCCATGACAAGTATGTCTGGCTTACCATGCTCAGCCAAAAAGTTTTTAATCGCCAATACGTCGCTTGCCGTACGCATGAAAGAAGCTGCGACAATGTCCACATCTTGCTCGCAGCCGAATGCTAGATCACGTTCGTCATTTGCTGTCATTGAGGGGAGATTTAGCTTTACATTGGGAATGTTAACGCCTTTGCGCCCCTTGAGCACTCCCCCATTCTCAATGCGCACCAGCACACCTTCAGGCCGCACCTGGACAACTCTGGAGGAGATATAGCCATTGTCAAACAGAATTTGAGAGCCTACCGAAACTTGATCTAGTACCTGTGGGGGCGTAATCGAAAGGCGCTTACACGACCCCTCTACGTTCTCCCTAACTATCCACAACTCATCGCCCAAGCAAAGATTCGCTTCATTTCTCGCAAGTTGGCCTATGCGAATTTCTAGCCCTTTAGTGTCCAACATAACCGCTAGTGGCACCTGCATGCGTAGGCGAACCCGTTTTAGCAGATCTATCGTCTCGCGGTGCTCGTCTAGAGATCCATGGCTAAAATTGATCCGAGCGACATTCATGCCTGCTTTGATCAGGTCTTGAATGGCCTCTTCTGATTGAACAGATGGTCCAATAGTGCAAACGATTTTTGTGCGAATAGGCTTGGGCATAATATCCTCCAGTACTAACGTGCAACGGGAAGATCGATTTTCTCAAGGAGAAATTGCAGTTTCTGCTAAACTGCCCTTTATGAAGATACTCCTTGCCTTTTTATTATGTCTTTGTGAGGCCCCCTGCCAGGCAGAAATCATGTGGGTTTCAGGCTCATGGTGGCCAGCCGGTGTGCCAGACAGCACCCAAAAGCTCCTCGAGCGACGCTTCAAAACCGTTGCCGAAGTGCGCCGGTACGAGGTTGACATGGCCTCTGGTAACGCGGTTCTTTACTGGAAACCCAACGCGAAGTACTCCGACAAGATCGTCAGAAGTATCTTCGCCTGGTCGGGGATCACTAGCTATGAATCGAGAATTAAAGCGCGCGGGGTTATTGAAGTAAAGGGACGGCAGCTCTACTTGGTTTCCCTTGGCGATGGCACCGAATTTCCCCTCTATAGCCAAAATAGCGACGCCCAGCTCAGGCCCGTCCTGCAACAGCATGAGCTGGAGCCTCTGATAAAAGCCCGGCTAGAAAGTGCCGCTAGCAACCACGAGTTAATCACTATCCAAGGGCTTCTTTTCACTTCGCTACGCCCGCCCGTTGGGATTGCTGTCGAGCAGGTCACGTCCGACGAATAGATGGGCGTTAAATCAGTCTGCAATGCAAGCCATATGGAAATGTGCTATTTTTGTCAGCCTCCCAGCATCTATCCAAGCACCATTCCGCGCCGCCAAGTTCTTCTGCTGAGCAGCAAGACTTGCTATCTCGTGAGGCTCGGCAATTGAGACGAACAGTCTTTCTGCTTCAAGCAGTTGACTATGTTTTTAATCCAAGAAATCACTTGACATCCAGCCCAAAATCGCCGAAGTCCACACGCACAGAACCGATTTATGTCCAAGGCTTGCGCAATTAAGTTATTGTCTTTGGCCAAGCGCATATTCAGATCAGTATCTTTAACAAAAGTAAATCCTAGCTGCTCATCTCCCCTCTACTCCTCATAGTAGCCATGCAATCCGCCGTTGAAACGCACCCTTCATGAGACTGTTTGCAAGCACTGATTGGTCTCGTTACCTAAAGAACTGGTATCTTGTTTCCGTTCTTCAACGCGACATGGAAGAACTTATCTTGAGGGGCACGAGATTTTTGGCCCGGCTCTAAAACGACATAATTCACCTCATAGGAATCCAAAGGGTGGCTTACATAAAACTCGAATTGTTGTTTTATGGGATCCCTATTCGCTCTATAACCTGGTATTAGGCCCGTGGAGAAGGCGATCCTCCTCCTGTTTTATTAACTCTTCAATAAAACGTGCATCCGACTGCTGATCCTCTGGGCTCATGGCGTCCTCTAGATAACGCACTTACCTTTCGGCTACTTTTCTTGCTTGTTTACGTCTGATAGCTTCAATAGAATCTTGTAAAAGAGGGGTAACCACGAGATCCCACTCAAAAGCACTTAAAATTTTATTTAATGTGGAAAGGCTTACGCTCGCCATCCCCTGTTCGAATCGAAAAACTGTAGACTGTGGGATCTCAGATCGCTTTGCTAATGTTTTTTGCGATATCGCTACTCAAAGAAGCGCTCCAATGGCAAGGCCTCGAACAGCTAGTTTTGTTTGCCGTGTCGCTTGCATAATTTCTTCAATAACAAGTTTATCTGAAAAGGAGGCGAATTCATCGGTTAGCCTCAGCCTTATAATAGCATAAGGGCTATAAAATAGAATCTTTCTTTATGCTTATAGCGCATTGAAATGCACATAAAATATGCCATATTTACATATATTTTTGTCTGATCGGCGGAAACTTCCGCTGCTTTTTTAGAAGACCTGAGGGATGGCTTGCCTAGCAAATCCAACGCGGTCGGCAAACCTACTGGCGGGCCTAATTTTTAAACGAACAAACAGCAAACGCCCCAGCTAGTCCCACGCGCTAGAGTTAGGTATAAAAAGGTGGACATTTTAGCTTTCTTTCGGTGTATAATCTCCCGTATGACACAGCAACAAAACATTATTCTGAAAAAAGTGAGAGTGCATAACCTCAAGTCGGTTGATCTTGAGTTAGAGCCCAATCAACTGATCGTATTCACCGGTGTGTCGGGATCCGGAAAATCATCCCTGGCGTTCGATACTCTTTATGTCGAGGGCCAGCGACGCTATGTGGAATCCTTGTCGACCTTTGCCCGTCGCCAGATGGGCGACATGTCGCGTCCCGAGCTAGAACATGCCGAAGGCATCTCTCCCACAATTTCCATCGAACAGAAAACAGCCGGCCGCAACCCACGCTCCACTGTGGGAACCCTCACCGAGATTTACGACTACCTCCGTGTTCTTTACGCACGTGTGGCCACGCCGCACTGTCCTGTTAGCGGCGAGCCCGTCTCTCCTCAAAGCCGCGAGAGGATCATCCGCGAAGTGCAAAGTCTCCCCAACGGCACTAAACTGACCATTCTCGCTCCGTACGCCCGCGGTAAAAAAGCCGAATTTAAAGAAGACTTTCAAGAACTTCTGCGCAAAGGATTTGTCCGAGCGCGCGTGGACGGACAGATCATTTCCTTATCCGAAGGCATCGCCCTGGACGGTAGCGTCTCGCACGATGTAGATGTGGTCATTGACCGTATTGCCCTGCAAAAGGCCAATCATTCGCGCATAGCAGAAGCACTCACACAGGCGTTAGAACTAGGAAATGGCTTATGCAGTATCTTAGAGACCGATGCAAGCAATGAACGCCTCTTTTCCATGCACGCCCATTCGCCTAAATCAGGCCTCTCTTACGGCGCCTTGGAGCCACACGATTTCTCTTTCAATAGCCCCGCAGGCATGTGCTCGCGCTGTAACGGTATGGGACACGTTCAAGAATTCGATCTCGACAAGATCATCGACCCAAACCTCAGCATTGCAGAAAACTGTTGTAGCGTGGGTAGCGGTTATGAAACTGTCTACTACGGAAACGTCTACGATAATCTCGCTCGCCTCTACAAATTCAGCGTCGACACACCCTGGAAAAAGCTTTCCAGTACTGCCCAACGCGTTTTTCTGTACGGAATCGGGACCAAAGCTGTGCGCATGCAATTTGCCAGCAAAACGAAAGATACAATTTGGCATGACTATGTCCACTGGAATGGCGTTTTGGCAGAGGCACACGCCAGATATCGCGATGCTAAAAGCGATAGCTATCGCAACCGTGTAGAGCAGCTCATGAGCGAACAGACCTGCCCCGACTGCGCAGGTAAGCGGTTGAAACCCTATCCGGCCGCCGCGCGCCTGGCTGGCAAAGGCATCAGTGAGCTTACGGCCCTCACCGTCGCCGAATGTGCTGCCTTCTTCGAACGTCTGCAACTACCCGGGCAAGAGCAGATCATCGCCGAGGAGCTACTCAAAGAGATTAGCCAGAGGCTGCGCTTCCTACTGGATGTCGGTCTCCATTATCTCACGCTCGACCGCACCGCGCCCACCCTCTCAGGTGGCGAGGCGCAGCGTGTGAGACTAGCCTCTCAGATAGGCTGTGGATTAGTTGGTATCACTTATATTCTCGACGAGCCGTCTATCGGCCTCCATCCACGAGATAACGCAAAACTCATTCTCACGCTCAAGGCTCTGCGCGACAAAGGAAATACGGTCATTGTCGTCGAACACGATGCCGAAACCATGTGGGAAGCTGACCACGTCGTCGATTTCGGACCCGGTGCCGGCGTAAAGGGAGGCCACATTCTGTGCAGCGGCAAGCTCAAAGACCTCGTCGCCAATAAAAAATCGCTAACCGCCGACTATCTCACCGGCAGGAAAGAGATCGCCGTTCCCAAAAAACGTCGCTCCGGTAGCGGTGAGAAGCTAACAATCCGCGAAGCCAGCCACCACAACCTAAAAAACATTGACGTACAAATCCCTCTGGGGATGCTAATAGCTGTCACCGGCGTCTCCGGCTCAGGCAAATCAAGCCTTATCTCAGAGACACTCTACCCTGCACTTTGCAATCAGCTCCAAGGTGGCGAACTTACCATCGGTAAATGCAAAAGTATTGAAGGCATCGACCAGATCGACAAGATTATCGCCATCGACCAAACCCCGATCGGGCGCAATCCGCGTTCCAATCCTGCCACCTACATCAAGCTATTCGACGACATCCGCGATTTATTCACAGAGCTGCCTGAGAGCCGGGCGCGGGGATATAAGCCTGGCCGCTTTAGCTTTAACGTCAAAGAAGGCACCTGCTCACGCTGTCTCGGGCTGGGCATGGTCAAAATTGATATGGACTTTCTTGAAGCAGCCTGGATCGACTGCCCGGCGTGCAACGGCCGACGCTTTGATCATGAAACTCTATCCGTGCTTTACAGAGGGAAAAATATCTATGACGTCCTTGAGATGGATGTCGCAGAGGCGCTAGAGTTTTTCGAGAACATCCCCTATATCCGGCATAAATTGGAAACGCTAGAGCGCGTGGGCATGGAGTACATAAAGCTGGGACAATCTTCCACCACGCTTTCTGGCGGTGAAGCCCAACGTATTAAGCTGGCTAAGGAGCTCGTGCGCCCAGCGACCGGTAAAACGATGTACATCCTCGATGAACCGACGACTGGCCTCCATTTCCACGACATCAATCAGCTACTGGGGGTCCTCCACGCTTTTGTCGAAAGAGGCAATACTGTACTCGTCATCGAACACAACATGGACGTGGTCAAAACAGCCGATTGGGTGATCGACCTAGGTCCGGAAGGGGGCGCTGGCGGGGGACGTATCGTCGCTTGTGGTAATCCAGAGCAAATTGCCCGCATGAACACGCCTACAGGTACAGCAATCAAAGAGATCTTAGAGCATGATCCGCAAAGAAAAGTAGTAGAAGTCCTTAACCAACCGCCAAGACTCAGAGCAGCGCAGTGCGATTGCACCCACATCGTGATTCGAGGCGCAGAACAGAACAACCTCCAGCATCTCGACCTCGAAATCCCCCGCAACAAACTAACCGTTTGCACTGGGCCCTCTGGCTCGGGGAAAACTAGTCTGGCCTTTGATACGGTCTATGCAGAAGGACAACGGCGTTACATTGAATCGCTCTCCCCTTACGCACGCCAGTTCGTCAAGCAGATGCCTAAGCCAAAAGTAAGCCAAATAGAGGGTCTTTCTCCCGCCATCGCCATTGAGCAGAAAACCCATGCGGGAAATCCACGTAGTACTGTGGGTACAATGACCGAAGTTTACGACTACCTCCGGCTTCTCTTCGCTCGTCTTGGCGTGGCGCACTGCCCCGAAACAGGTGAAGTCATCAAAGCCATCAGCAAAGAGCATATCGTAGATCGCGCCCTGGCTCTTCCCAAAGGTGAAAAACTTCACTTCCTAGCGGCGCTCGAAGTGCGCAAAAATGAGTCTTTTACCGATGTCATCCAACGCTACCAGCGTCAAGGATTTCTGCGCATACGCCTCAACGGCCAATTCTACGACATCGACCAGCAAGAGCTGCCGTTCGATCGTAGAAAAAAGAACGAACTCTTCCTTGTGGTTGACCGCCTCAAAGTGGAAGATGCCGCCAAAATGCGTCTTCTAGAAGCAGTGGAAAACGCTTCACACATCGGTGGCGGTAAACTAACTATCCAACGCGAAAAAGGTCCCGATCTCTTCTTTAACCTCACTTTCGCTGTCGAAAGCACTGGCAGATCCTATCCCGAAATCACGCCTCATACCTTCTCTTTTAATACGCCAGAGGGGATGTGTTCTGATTGCGAAGGGCTCGGATTTCAATATGGAGCCAACCTTAGCCACAATCTAACCATCATGCATTGTTCCGTCAACGAACTTCTGCATTTGCTCTGCAAACAACGCCTCACCGGCCCCGCATTTGACTTCGCACGCGCTATTTTCAATCAGGAAGGCATACATCTCTATCTGCCCCTAAAAATGATCCCCGCGCAGCACCTTAACTTCGTACTGAACGGCTCACCAACGGGAAAATGGTATACCTTAGGCAACGGCCTTAAACTCCAGTGGCAAGGCATCAACCAAGTGCTAGCCAAAGTGGCTAAAAGCGCCAAAAAAGAGCTCAAAGAGCAGGTCATTCCAATGCTCGATGAGCATGAGTGTCCGATCTGCCATGGGTCACGCCTCAATGCCTTAGCACGTGCAGTCACCATTAACGGTGCCAGCCTAGCTGATGTGTGCCAATGGCCTCTGGAACGCTCTCTGGAGTTTATCTCTCAGATTCCTATACCACCGGCCGAAGGCAAGGTTCTGCAAGAAGTCAAACAACAGCTACTCAATCGACTAGGTTTCTTGGACGAAGTGGGGCTCTCTTACTTAGCTCTAAACCGTCGTGCACCTACCTTGAGCGGGGGCGAATCACAACGCATCCGGCTCGCCCGGCAGCTCGGTAGCGGCCTGACAGGGGTATTATACGTGCTCGACGAACCGACAATTGGTCTTCACCCACGCGATAACCACCGCCTCAACCAAGCGTTAAGCCGTCTACAGAAACTCGGCAACACGCTTCTCATGGTTGAGCATGACCCCATGACCGTCCAGACCGCCGATTATCTCCTTGATTTTGGGCCCCAATCGGGCAGGCACGGCGGCCATATCACTGCGAGAGGTACGCTCAAGCAGGTACAACTAAACGAGAACTCGTTAACCGGTGCCTATCTGTCAGGTAGACGAGCCATCTCCTGCCCCGCCAAACGCCGCGCACCTACCAAGGCAAAAATCACCGTGCAAAACGCCTGTAAGCACAATCTAAAAGCCCTTAACGTGCAAATTCCCCTCAGTTTAATGGTCGCCTTTACAGGTGTCTCTGGCTCAGGGAAATCTACGTTGCTGCACCAAGTCCTCTTACCAGCTTGCGAGCGCCACGTGGGCCAGGCAGGTCCCATTACCATTGAAGGCGCTAAAATAACTGGCCTACAGCACGTCACGAAGGTGGTGGCTGTCGACCAGAATCCAATTGGGCGCACAAGCCGCTCCGACATAGCCACCTACACGGATGTGCTGACACCGCTACGCAATCTGTTTGCCTTGCTACCGGCAGCCAAAATCAAAGGCCTGCAGGCCAAACACTTCAGCTATAACCACCGCAAAGGCATGTGCAGCGCTTGCTGGGGGCTGGGCTACCGCAGGGTAGAGATGCATTTTCTACCCGACGTAAGGGTGGTATGCCACGAATGCCACGGCCTGCGCCTCAATCCCCTTAGCCTGGAAGTCTGCTATCAGGAAAAAAACCTAGGGCAATGGCTGGAATGCACCGTAGAGGAGCTAGCGGTGCACTTCGCCCACCACCGCGCACTCAAGCGTCTGCTGGATACGCTCATCTCGGTAGGGCTCGGCTATCTTAAGTTAAATCAAGAGATGGTTAGCTTGTCCGGTGGAGAAGCTCAGCGCATCAAACTCAGCCGGGATCTGGCAAAACGCTCCGCGGGTCCAACCCTGTACCTGCTGGACGAGCCCAGCACAGGTTTACACAGCGAAGATATCCAAAAACTTCTACTCGTCTTGCACCGCTTAGTCGACCAAGGACACTCCGTCATCTACATCGAGCACCAGGCCGACATGATTCTCAATGCCGACCACGTCATCGACCTGGGACCCGATGCAGGGGACAAGGGTGGGGAAATCGTCTTCCAAGGCACGCCAGAGGAGCTAGTAAAATGCAAAGAGTCCCTCACAGGAAAATTTCTGACGCACGCAGCAGCGGCTCCTGCTAAAAAAAGAGGCCGTGCCAGCGAGGGCTGACAGCAGCCTTTGCTTACGGATACTGATATAAAGTTTAAATCGTGCTCGCTCTCAGCTCTAAGAACGCCATGCGTTTTATCCTGAGATCGACCACTACGTCCCCCTTCAGAATATCCTTAAGCAAGCTATACCTCCGCACTCCATCTTCCCATCCATCTGCATCTAGCCGCAACAGATGCTCTGCGCCCTCATAATCCACCGCAACCACTATCTCACGTGTCCCACAAGAAGCAGCGTTCATTTGCGACAAATCTATACGCTTTACACGCACACCTTGAGCACCCAGCCGCTCAGCGATGTTGGCAGCCTTGGTAAATCCATCTTCATCTTTCAGATCCAAATAGAATTCAGGTAAACGCTTTGGAGTGAAAAATGGCTCGGCTGGGAAAGAAAAGCCTTTAGCATCTAATAGGGTATTGGAAAAGTTGCCCAGGTAAGCTACCGGTGTGCGCAACAAATATTTTACATATACGGTATGGGGAGGCAAGACCTTTACACTTACGCTGCCCTCGTGCACTACTGGTAAGGCAGCCAGTTTGCGGCGTGCAGCCTCCGTATCAAAAGCATAACAGTTTGTAGGTTGATCCACCGACAGGTCGAACAGCTCCTCCAGATAACCTGGGTTCAGTGCTTCTCTAGGAGCTTGCACGATGGTCGTTAGGGAGTACGCAGGACTGTGCTGACGCTCCCATTTATTTTGGCGGTAGTAGCGCCACACACCTATAGCGCTTCCCGTGACAACTGCTGCACTCAGAAGGATAAAAAACAGAGCGCGTAATAAGGGAACTCTAGGTGGCATGCCGCACTAAACCTTTAGCCGTTCCTTCATGCGCCTTTTCTCCAACGCCAGTACGATTAGATGATCCCATAGTTCACTCAGCTGCTTATTATTGGCCTTACACATCAAAGGGTAAAAACTTGTTTTGGTAAACCCTGGGATGGGATTGACCTCGTTCAGCCAGTACTGATTGTCTGAATCTAGAAAAAAATCAAGCCGCGCCAAGCCGGTACACCCTAACGCACGATAGAGTATCTCGGCGATCCGCATGCCATCCTGCGCGACTTCGTCGGAAACATCTGCAATTGTTGTATAAGGCGTAGGGTACTCGCTGTACTTTCCTGCATAGTCATGTAGGCGCCCGTTAGAATGAATCTCGCCCGGAGGTAGTACCTGGATGCGGTAATTGCCCCAAACGGCAAACTCTAGTTCGCGCGCGACCATTCTCGGCTCTACCATCAGATCGCTATCGACCATCCAGACACGTTTAGCCCACTCTAGAAGCTGCTCAGGACTATCTACAGGAGAGACCTCAATACTCGAGCCTAAATGCCGCGGCTTCGCATACATCGGCCAGCCGAATGCCTGCCCGAGCTCCTTTAAAATAGCTGGAGCTCGTTCATTCCATTGTTTCTCTGTAAATACTTGAAACGGCACAACGTTCACGCCATGCTGTTGCGCGATATGTTTTGTAGCAGCTTTATCCATGCAAATTGCCGAAGCGCGATGTCCACAGCCCACGTAGGCCTTCCCCAATACCTCCAGAAAACCTTGTACTACCCCATCTTCTCCGTTAGTGCCGTGCAGCATAGGCAACACGACATCACAAGCCTCCAGATAACGCAGCACCTCGCTTGACACCAGGGGATTGGCGCCAGGCTGGTTTAGACGACCCAACTTCTCGACCACGCCATCCTCACAGACCCATCGGCCCTGCTTGGTGATGCCAATCTGCTTGACCTCATAAAACTCTTTGCTCAGGTGATTAATAACCTCTCTGGTAGAAGACAGAGAGACATCATGCTCTGGGCTAATCCCGCCGCAGAGCACACCCACAGTCAGCCGCTTAGGCGATTGCCGATTAAAATGTTCAGCCAGCTCTGTGCTTACTTTAGTTATATCACCAGCGCCAATCGTTACCACGACATCATGTGGGCGTAAGAACGCCACCAGAGTACTGCGTACGCTATTACGCGGGACATGCCGCGCTTTTGCCATACTATGCTGGTGAAGTTCTTGCAAAATAGCTTCCGCATTTATGCCTTGAATCGGTTCTTCGCGCGCTGCATAAATATCCGTTAAAAATATTTCGTCGGCATCGTCAAAAACATAGCCAAAATCTGCTAAGCAGTCTTTAGTGCGTGAATAGCGATGAGGTTGAAAAACCACCACCATACGGCGCTCGCCTATGCCTTCACGAATAGCCTTCAGGGTAGCCCTTATTTCTACTGGATGATGCCCATAATCATCGAGAATAAGGACACCGCCGCGCTCCCCTTTTTTTTCACACCGTCTAGCTACTCCCGGGAAAGTTTTTAGCCCTTTTCGAACGACGGCCTCGTCTAACCCCAACCTGATTGCCAAACCAAAGACAGCCAGCGCATTTAACGCCTGGTGGCGCCCCGGTAGACTCACCTCGACATCAGAGTAGCTAACCCCTCGAAAAACCACATCAAAGTGGCTGCTCCAGCCCTGCTGACGATAATTTGCTGCATGCAACTCGCAGCCTTCGTCAAATCCGTAGCTGGCCCCCTTTAACTTCAGCGCCCGCAAGCGCGTGTCATCTCCGCACCAAAAGAGTAAGTCTGTTGCCGTCAGTTGCGTGGCAAATTTTTTAAAGGCCTTGTTGAGCGATTCATCTGTCCCAAAGTGGCTCATATGGTCGCGGTCGATATTGAGGATGATCGCCCCTTGCGGCTTATACTTGATCAAGGTGCCGTCTGATTCGTCAGCCTCAAGCACAAAACAAGCGCTTTTCCCTGCATCAGCATTGCTGTTAAACCCCGCCACCCAGCCTCCAATCGCAAAACCAGGCTCCAGGCCTGCCTGCTGCAGTACCCACGTAAGCAAGGATGCTGTCGACGTTTTACCGTGCGTGCCAGCAACGGCCAAAGTTTGCCGCTCCCTGCAAACCTCTGCCAACAATTCAGCGCGGTGCATCATCGGTTTTTTCTGTTTGTGCACGATACGATATTCAGGGTTATCTTTCCTTATATCAGAACCATAGACAACCACTGCATCAGCGGGAACATTGTCCTCTGCATGTTCGTAAGCGATGAGTGCTCCCTGCTGCTGAAGCCCATCTGTGATAGACGAGCGCGCCAAATCGCTTCCGCTAACCTGGCAACCCTGCTGTAGCAAAATGCGCGCCAGGCCACTCATCCCAATGCCGCCAATCCCAATAAAATGGTACTTCATCGCTTTGAACTCGCTAGTGTTTCTAGGATTAAACCGCTGAGGTCCAGCGTAGGCCGAGCTCTGTTAGCCGCCTGTATCGCAACCTGCATCGCCTGCATTTCTTGTGGAGAGCGAAAAAGAAACCGTAAAATCTCGCCCGCCAGCGCTTCAGGTGTCAACTGAGCTTGCTGCATCTTCACAGCAGCACCCAGCCGCTCCATCGAATCCGCATTGTGGTCTTGGTGTAGATCGCTGGCAAAGGGAAACGGCACCAGAATCGCTGGGCGCTCGAAATGACACATCTCCGAAATAGTGGCTGCTCCAGCACGGCAAACAGCCAAATCAGCTGCGCACCACGCAAGGTGCATGGCCGTTTCAAATGGCTTCACATGAGCGCGTAGGCCTTTTCCGCGATAAGCCTGTAAAACTTTCTCTACGCGATCTGCTGCACCTGTCAGATGGATGATCTGTAGTTCCTTCGGCAAATAATCTACCGCCTCAGTCATCAGCTGATTCAAGGTCGCGGCCCCCTGCGATCCACCAAAGACCAGTAAGGTAGGCTCGCTCACCCCCAACCCATAGTGTGAGCGCGCTTCAGAGGCAGAAACACGCTTCTCATGCTTTAGAGGCATTCCCACAACCGTTTTTTCGCCAAATAGGCGCTCGGCAGCCTCAGGAAATTGCAAAGCTGTCACATGAGCAAAAGGAGACATCAGGCGAATCGCTTTACCGGGCATTGCGTCGCTCGCTTGGAGAATCAGCGGCACCTTTGCCAATCGCGCTGCCACTGCTGCAGGGAAGGCATAATAGCTACCAAAACTCACCGCTACATCCGGCTTGAATTCCTTAATATGCTGCAAACTTTCTCTGATGCCCTTTCCTATCGCCAAACTACTGCTGTACAAGGAAAGCGGATGATAACTAGAAAAGGTCGCACAGCTGATCTCTCTAAAAAAAAACCGATCCCGCGCAAACCAAGGGGTCGTTGTCAGCTTACCACCAACAAACATCACCTCTAGCTCAGGATCGCGGCTTTGTAACTGCTCAGCAAGCGCAATTGCCGGGAATAAGTGCCCGCCAGTGCCACCCGCACAAATCATCACTCTATTAGCCATTTGCCACACCCACCACAAACAAGACATCATATCGCGACGGCCATTTTACGACTAGAAACTCTCCGGCCTTCGAGCGTCTTGCTTTAAAACAAGCCAGCAGATTATAGAGATAAAATAAAATTTACTTAATTTAACAAATTAATTATTTTATATGAAATTTATATATTTATCATAAATGTATCGAAGCTTTATCCAGGACCTTGCCGCGTCCAGAGCTAACCTAGACATCTATGCCGAAGCGCTCAGCTAATCACTTCGCTAGAGTTTTGCCTTTCTAGCAAGGTAGAGTGTCACTCTGTTTATAGTAAACCGCGCCTTGAGTTGGCCTCTGTCGTCTGGGTAGAGCAGCGCCACCTCCTTCATGGCTGGAGGTCGTCTAACAGCACGGGCCAGAGTGAGTTGAACCCACTGTTCCCTGGCCTCTTTTCGGGCCAGCTTGGCTAAAAGCGACGCTAGCACGCAATAAGAGGTGTGCAGTTTGGCTTTTGATCTCCCAGAGACTTCTTCTTTTATCCCGAATCAGCTTGCTACCCAGGCGTGCTTTCAGGAAGCAGACGAAGCGGGGATGTCAATCTCCTCACTTTTAGATCCGTCTGTGCGATGGACGATTGCTTTGCAATCCGCGATATTACGATCTTTGGAGCTAAAATTTATCCCCATCAAAACCACATTTTTTTCGTAGCATATTTTTGCTTATAATTTTTTCAACTCAATTTGCTTTAAGATAGTAGCTGCGTCTTTATCAAATTTAAACTCTGTTGTATAAATAGAACTTCCTCTTTCGATATGTTTGAATAAAAACGGCTGCTGGCTTCGCCCAGAAGCGTACCCGAAGAAACAGATCTCAAAATAGTGCTGGAAGTGCTGTGTACGCTACTGCCCGAAGCTACGTGATTGCTGAAAAACCTTGGCGAGAATAGAGAGCGCATACACGTATCTTTGATTTTCGACCGCAAAGCGGTAAAGAAAGGCGAGTCAGAGTACTAAAACAAGAATACTATCTAACAGAAAAGATCACAAACCTTGATTGTTAATAATTACTAAGTTCGTACTCTCATAGCAGATCCTAATAAATCGAGATTTTTGAGCATCTGCCTAGCAGTTCGGATTTCTGTGGGAAGAAGCAAATATTTTTCTCGAAAGGCCAAATCAGAAAAGAATGCATACAACAACTTGAAGCGGTAGCAAGTGTTCGCTTAGATAGGCCACTGCCGAGATGTCGGTGAGAAGTGAAGTGGATGGTGGTCGAAGGCTATAATGCCAATCCAGCCTAAGAAAGTGACGATCACTGATGCATTGATAAAAAAATCGAAGCTAAGCTCGCGGATGCTAATATACTGCCCAAATCTAACCTGAGAGAGGCCATAGACTATTTTTGTGGCTTCATTCCCTATCTAAAAATTTACACATAAGACGCTTTTGTCAGACTGAACAATAAAATTGCAGAGCGCACCATCAGGCTACCATTTTTGTACCGCACAAGGATACCGGCAAAGCCAGCCCTAAGAGACATCGTAAGATTTTGCCAGATGGCTGAGCGAACAAAGTACCTCTACTAGACCTACTGTGGTCCACCGAGGAGTTACGTTTTTTTAAAATAACCCTAACCAAGAAATCCAATGTGCAAGCTAGCCTTAGAAGCTGGTATGCCATGACCTATCCAAAAGACCCTAGCCAGTAAGCTCTAGCCGCGAAGAGGCTGGGGGCCTTCATAAGAGCGGTCCAAAGATAAAAAACCGCTGTAGCGCATTCAACGCTCGATACCACCAACTATAATGCCAGGCGCGCGCATCTGCCTCAGAACAGCGGCAGGAGCTAGCGATATCTTTGTCCATTACCTCTAAGAATTGGCTGGCTACCTCGGTGGAGTCAATATCTAAGACCACTTCGTAGTCGCCGTAGTGACTCTTTTTTCCCAGATTATAGCTACCTATCAGTGAATAGCGTCCATCGACGATCATGACCTTTTTGTGATAAAGCGTATTATCTCGAGAAAATTCATAAATCTGCGTCGACCTCCCAAAGGTTAGCCAAGGGAGGTAGTAGCTGCGGTTGAAAAAGCCGAATGCCCTAGGCACAGGCGACCAGCCGGGCTGGCTGTTTCCATTGGTCACAATCCGAGCGCTGACACCACGGTCTAACGCATTCTCCAATTCTTCTCGCACGCTGGTATGTGGATGCATATGCATGTGCATCAACGCCAGCGTCTGTTTGGCTCTCTGTATGGAAAAAGCGTAATGTTTTGTGCACTCTCCAAAGCGCATGCCCGGACCGCTAAAAACCATACGCATGGGTACACCGTGGACCATCCGCGGGCTTTGATCGATCTCATCCACGCACGCCATTGGCCCCCCGGGTAGCGAAAAATAACTACTCTTGATCCCCGTGTTGGCCAGGCTCCAAAGCTGGAAAAATAATTGTCGCATTTCCTTAACCATCGGACCCACGCAGCATATATCCATATCGCAGCACGCTCTTGGGGTCACCGATCTCACAGGATCCAAGTAAATGATGCTAGCATCTTCAACTTTGCTTTTGCAGTAGGTGTCGTATAAATTCGTCCCGCCAGTGACCACATATTTTTCATCCACCACTAGCAGCTTGACATGGTGCTCGCACGTTTGCCAATGTCCCTCTGCCAATAAAAGAGCCATACTGGTGATCTGATAACAAAATCGATCGGGAAATTGTCGCTTTACTGATTCTAAAATTTTATCGGCGTCATGAGACAATAACAGGCTACTGGCCACCTCTAAATGTACCCTTAGTTGCGGTTCCATCAGCAACTGATCGCGCAAAAGAAGGACGACTTTGGAGAACATCTCTCCCCCAGTAAATCCTGTCGCTAGCTCAATCGATTGCTTAGCCCGTTTAATCAAGGCAATTTTCCAAAAGGTGGACTCCTCGGGCATGCGCGCAACCAATACCGAATTGCCCGATACATAGTCGGGCGGTGTGTAGAGAGCCAGCACCGGAATGGCCCAGCAAAGAAATAACAGCGTAAAACCTGTGAAATGCGTGCGCATCATATAGGCCTAATGTTTAACCAATGAGGGGCCGAATAGCGGGTAGGAGCGTTTTTCAGCTATGCTGAGGAGCATGCCTAAGCCCAAAAGATTAGCCAATAGTGAACTTCCTCCCTGACTAAATAGCGGGAGGTTCAATCCCGTACTCGGCAGCAAGCCCGAAACAACGCCTAAATTCATAAATGCCTGAAAGCTGATAAGAAAGGTAATCGCGACCGCTAAATAACAACCTTCTCGGTCAGGTGCTGTCGCTGCTATATAGCAACCGATATACGCAATCAACATATAGGTCAGGATCAACACAAGCATCCCAGTGAATCCAAACTCTTCCGCAAAAATAGCGGCTATGTAGTCGTTTTGTGCCTCTGGCAGGTAGCTCAGCTTCTGAAAACTCTCCCCCGGCCCTTTGCCAAAGAGCTCTCCTGAGCCCGCCGCGATCTTTGCCTGATACGGCTGGTGGCCGCGGCCTTGTAGGTCTGCTTCAGGATTTAGATACACCTGTAAACGAGCCGTGACGTAGGGCGTGCTCATGGCTAATACACCTAATATCACCGACAAAACTACCATTGGCAACGCCCAATAAATCCACCTAATGCCCACCAAAAAAAATAGCATCGCCAGCGTCAGACCGATTACGCCGACCGGTCCATGATTCGGTTCAATCAAAATAAGCACCACGGGTACCGCCAGGATAGCCACTTGTTTTGCAAAACCAAAGAAGGTCTCAAACAGCGCTTCGCGTTGTAAAAATCGATGTATAAAGTAGGCCGGAAGCAGGTATTTCACGAATTCAGAGGGCTGTAGTGTGAGCCCTGCCACCGCAATCCAACGACGAGAGCCGTTGGCCGCCCGCCCGATTCCGGGAACAAAAACTAGCAGCAGCCCCAAGGTAGCTAGCCCAAGCAAAATCGGACTTAAGCGTAAAATCGTGCGGTACCCCGTCCACCAAGCGCCCAGAGCTATCCAACATCCAAAAACTGCATAAAGCAGCTGTCGAACCAATGCCTGATGTGTGCTTTGGTTACGTGCCTGATCCAACACATCCGCAGAGGTTGTATTAAAAATAGTGACCACGCCGGTTACAAAAAGCACACCTACAGCCAGCAAGAGGAGGGTGCGATGAAAAGCGATGAGCGACGAACCTTTTTGCACCTGAATATTTCGGCTTTTGAAACTCATCAATTTACATACTACCTAATCCGAACCTTATCACCAGGTTTCAAGTTGCGCGCTTTAGTTTCGTCTAGTTCGTTCAATCGCAAAAGATCATCGAGACGCACTTGGAATTTTTTAGCAATCAGCCAAGGGCTATCTCCAACTTGCAGCGTATAGAACTCTTCGTTGGCCTCGCCTTCAACAGCAGGGTTATCCTGCTGCTGCACGCCCCTAACTGGCACTTTGAGGACCTGACCAATAGACAGTTTGTCGTTGAGCAGACCATTCATGCGGCAAAGCTCGCTAACACTGGTCCCATTAGCGCGCGCAATTTTCTCCAACGCATCACCGCGCTTCACCGTCACTTCCACAACGCTTCGCTCGCCCCGAGGCTGTGCGACGGCCACTTGTGTGGGAGCTTCTAATTCTGGCTCGCGCTCCGCCGAGATGTAAGAGGCTAGCGCTTGATCCACCTCGTCTACCGGTAAGGCGCTCTGAGATTGTCTGACAGGTGCGATCTGAATTTTCATCGGCACCTCTTCTAATAGCGACAAGGCCGCAAAGTGGTCTGCGGCTGGCACCTGATCTTCATGCGTAGCCACCAAAAATAGCACGCACAATAACGCCGCATTAACCAATACGGCGACCACAATTGTATCTCGTCGACTCATAGTCATCAGAGGCCTTCCTTTTGTTCACACAGTTGACGCACCAGGTCCTGGTAGACCATTCCCCGGTGCTTATAGTTCTCAAACATATCATAACTGGCGCATCCAGGGGAAAGAAGAACTGTCTCTCCCGCCTGGGCCGCTTTCGCAGCTAAGGCAACTGCTTGCTGCAAGCTCGTGCATAACGTCACCGGCACAACCGTGCCTAAGCTGGCTTGAATCGCTACCGCGGCTTCACCAATGACAAACACGGCCTTGACACGCCCCGGAAAGCTCTCCTGCCAAGGCTGATAGCCTGTCTGTTTATCCACCCCTCCCGCGATCAGTAGTACTTGTCCTTGCACGCTTTGCACTGCTTTCACTACCGCATCCACATTTGTACCCTTGCTGTCATCCACGTAACTGACCCCACAGCAACTTGTCACAAACTCCAGCCGGTGCGATGGCTTACGGAAGTCATGCACAGCTTTGAAAAAATCCTCTTCGCTTACCCCAAAAGTTTGGCATAGTAAACAAGCAGCGTAAGCGTTGGTACCATCGTGAGAGACCCAAGAGCCAGGCACGGCATAAACCGAGAAGGGCCTATCAAAGCAATGGCCAAAATCCCGCGCCGCCTCTGGATGTAAGTAAAGCGCTGCCGCCGGTTTCAGGGCCTTTTGTATGCGCGCTTTTGCCCTTGCATAAGCCTCCATCGTCATATGCCTGTCGAGGTGATCCGGTGTAATATTCAGTACAATTCCCGCATCTAATCCTTGCGTTGAGACTGTCTCCAGCTGCCAGCTACTCAGCTCGATCACAAAAATAGCTTCGCGCGGCGCATTATCCACTGCCTGCGTCAAAGGCGTCCCCACGTTGCCCACAGGAACCGCTTGTAAACCGCACCGGTTCAACGCGTGAGCCGCCAGCAAGGTAACCGTTGTCTTGCCGTTGGTCCCTGTGATACCGACGGCACGCTGTTTCATTGCCTGCAGCCCCAATTCCACTTCGCCGATCAGAGGAATGCCACGAGCTAAAGTCTCGGCATACAAACGCTGCGTCGGTGGTACTCCAGGCGAGGCAACCACCAGTTCCACCCCTTCCAGCGCCAAAAAATCGCTATCGGCAAAAATACCGACGCCTGCCTGCCTGTCGGCTAGGACTACATCCCAGCCACGACGCCGCAAAAAAAGTTCCGCTGCTTTGCCACTTTCCCCATAACCTAGAACTAGCGCACGTCGCATTCGCTACCCTACTGAAATTTCAGCGATGCGATTCCAAGCAGCGCCAAAATCAAGCCAATGATCCAAAAACGCACCACCACCTTTGCCTCGGGCCAGCCCAGATATTCGAAATGATGATGCAGTGGGGTGCACAAAAAGACCCGTCGCTTATTGCGGTAGCGGTAGCTACCTACTTGGATAATCACCGAAAGTGTCTCGACCACAAAAATCCCGCCGATCAAAGCCAGCAGCAATTCGCGCTTCAGTAGAACTGTAGAAACCCCGAGCACCCCCCCCAGCGTGAGCGAGCCAATATCACCCATAAATACCTGCGCTGGGTATCCGTTGTACCAAAGAAAACCCAGACAAGCGCCCGCAAAGGCGCAGAGATAAATACCGATCTCTCCCGCTCCTTCCACGTACAAGATATTCAGGTAGCGCGCGATCTCACTGTGGTTCGAGACAAATGCAAACAAAGCTAAGCAGCTGGCCACCATGAGCAAACATCCAGCGGCCAGCCCGTCCAATCCATCGGTCAAATTCACCGCATTGGATGACCCCACTACTACGAACAAAATAAAAAATACCCCTAAGGGGAGCAGAGCGCCCTTAAACTCCAGTAAAGAGCCCTTCAAAAAAGGCGCATACAAGCGCCCAGCATAATCCTGCAACGAAATCGCCCGCTGCTGTGGTTCGAGATTTTTACCGAGCACCGCCTCTCTTACCACCGGTGGCTGCAGACCCGTGACTTGCGCCACCGTCTCCGTAACGACTGGAAAATAGAGATAAGCCGCAACTGCCGCCGCCAGAGCCAGCTGAACCAGCAACTTCATCCGCCCTGAAAGCCCGCTATGATGTTTGCGTCGCATTTTCAGGTAATCATCTACCCCCCCAACGGCCCCTAGTACCAGCGTAGTCAGCAATAAAATCCAGGTAAAGACATGGCCCCAGTCCATCCAAAGCAACATACAAAGCAACATCGAAGAAAGAATAAGTAGACCGCCCATCGTCGGTGTATCTTTCTTGTTCGCATGCAATTGGCTAATCAGTCCATAATCTGCCGTACGAATTGGCTGGCCCACTTTTAGTCGGTATAACATCCCGATGAAGCGCGATCCGAAAAAGATACTAACCAAGAGCGCCGTCAATGCTGCCAGCACCATGCGCGTGGAATAGTAGTAAAATACGGCCGGTATCTTAAAATCGAACGCACCCTGTAAAAAATCAACCAACCATAAAATCATCGCAATAAGTCCTCGACCAGCGTCCAAAGCTGCACGTAATTGGCCCCTTTCAACAACACCACATCACCAGGCTGTAGGACGGCACAAACCGCTGCCGACAAATCCTTCTTCTCTTCAAAATACTCCACCTGCCGCCCGCGGCTACGCCACTCTTGCACAATCGGTAGGCAGGCGTCTCCTAAGCAAAACAACAAATCTAGATGATCCAGTGCATGGTGTCCAATCGCTTTATGGCAAGCTTCAGAAAATTTTCCTAATTCAGGCACAGGCCCTAAAACGGCTATGCGGCGCTTGGCGCCCGGGCATAAAACAGCTAGACTCTCTAGGGCGCTTTTCACCGAGGCTTCGCACGCATTATAACTGTCGTTAATCAGCGTTACCCCGTTTCTCTCGAGGCGCTGTAGACGCCGTTCAGGGAGTTCCAAGAGCGGTAAGCCATCGATTAGCTCAGGCCAAGACAAGCCGCAGGCACGCGCTACCACTAGCGCCGCCAATAAGTTATGCTTGTTGTGCCCGCCCGCCAACCGGAAGTTTCCCAAAACGACAGACTCGGCGCCCTCACAAAAAACCAAGCGGCCTTCTACCACTTTTAGAAAAAAATCAGCTTCAGGATGAACCGTAGAAAAAGTCCGCGTAGGCAGTAGCTTCGCGATCTCCGCTTTAGCCGGTAAATCGTACGGAATGATCCCCAACCTCGTCTGTGGCGAAGAAAAAATTTCCGCTTTGGCCCAGGAGATCTCTTCTATCGAACCAAAAGCCTGCGCATGCACCAACTGCACGGTTGTGATCAACGCGATGTCAGGAGCTGCCATATCTATCAAACGCCTGATCTGTCCCGGCTTTGTCATGGCCATCTCCAGAACAGCCACGCCCTCATCACCAGAAAATCCATTCAGAATGGCGAGAGGCAAGCCAATTTGCGAATTAGCATTACCCGGAGAAGCTGCCACCTTGTACCGCATACTCAGCAAGGTGCGTAAAAATTCCTTCGTCGTCGTTTTGCCAATCGATCCGGTTACTCCGCATACAATTTCAGGCCGAATCTGCTTAAACTTTTTATTCGCTAATTCCTGCAAAGTCTTTAGAACATCGTCGACACGAAGCAAAAGCAGCCCGTGATCTGGCCCTTTATAGGCATTGGAAACTACCGCACCAATCGCGCCACGCCCACGCGCCTGAGCGAGATAGTCATGACCATCCGCCTTAGCGCCCGCAAGAGCAAAAAAAAGATCCCCAGCAGCTACCTGCCGACTATCCACCTGAAACGAGCTAATACGCCGCTCGCCGCTGCCTGGGATAATATCTGCTAAGGTTAGTTTGGGCATCAAACAGCAATAAAGTTAAAATGGTTGATAGAAAAGCCTAAATCCTAGGTCGGAAGACGATTTTAGGCAATCGGAATTATCTTAAAAGCGGTAGTTCGCCTTGCAAAAAGACGCCATTTGCTATAGGCTTGCATTACACGCCAGCTAAAGGAGAGCTAACAGTATGAAAACCAAAGAGTTCAATAAGATTCCCGGTACTTTTATTATTGTTAATCATCTTTTAGCTGTGACCCTTGTGCCCTTCTACTTTTGGTATGGCTCTCCTTCCTTACTGCTATGGACCCTATCAGCCCTCATGGTCTTGATAACAGGGCTGGCAATCACGGGCGGCTACCACCGCTACTTTTCGCATAAAACCTACAAAACTTACCCCAAGGTGGAATCCGTCATCCTTTTTTTCGGTAGCATGGCAGCCCAAGGCAGCGCTTTACGATGGTCCTTTGATCATCGCCAACATCACGCCTACACCGATACCGAGCTCGATCCCTATTCCATCAATAAAGGTTTTTGGTTCGCTCATGTATTCTGGATCTTCCGCAAGCCTGCAGCCATCGATTCCAAAGTTGTGATTGATCTCATCAACAACCCTCGCGTCGCTTTTCAGCATAGGTATTATCCCCTGTGTGTCACCCTCTCCTCTGTGGCTTGTGCGCTCGTCATCGGCATCCTAACGGGCGACTGTGCCGGCGCCTTCGCTATAGGCACTGTCTTGCGTATTTTAACGCTACACCACTTTACCTGGTTCATTAACAGCGCCGCACACACTTGGGGCGACAAACCCTTTTGCCAAGAACAGTCCGCCGTCAACAATTACATCCTTTCGCTGCTTACCTTCGGCGAAGGTTATCACAACTACCACCACACCTTCGCCAATGATTATAGAAACGGCATCCGCTGGTACCACTTCGATCCAACCAAATGGCTCATCTGGAGTTTAAATAAGCTAGGCCTTGCTCACGGGCTTAAAAAAGTAGACCCTGTGACGATCCAAAAACGAATGATTCTTCAACGCAAAAATATGCTATTAGAGCGACTTAAAAAGCTCTTTAAAAACCAAAGGTCAGATCTCGAACACCAAATTCAAGAGCTTTCAGAAGCCGTTCTCAGCCAGGTCGCGGCCTTCGACCAGCTAAAACAACGCTACAAAGACTGGAAACGCGAACAAAAACCTAAAGAAGTTCTCACTGAGCTCATTACCGAACTGCGAGCGGTCAAACGCAGTCTAAAAGACTCCTGGCACCAATGGAGTCAGCTCTCCGAGCAGGTTTTGCAGCTTAAACAGAGTTAATCTATGGATTTAATCTTGACCTCTTTTTCGCTCATCAGCTATAAGGGCCTCTTTAACAACTAGGGTGGCATAGCCAAGTGGTAAGGCAGAAGCCTGCAAAGCTTCCATTCCCCAGTTCAAATCTGGGTGCCACCTAGCTTTTTTCCTGCATGGTATTATATCTCGTAGCGACCCCGATAGGGAATCTTTCTGACATTACGCTTCGAGCCATAGAAACGCTCCGCGCCTGCGATTACATTCTTTGCGAAGACACGTCTCACAGCAAAATTCTTCTTAACCACCATAACATCCACAGGCCACTCAAAAGCTACCACAAGTTTAACGAAGCCGCGCGAGAGCGAGAGGTGATCCAAGATCTGCAAGCCGGCAAATCTATCGCTCTTATTTCTGATGCTGGTACCCCGGGCATCTCAGATCCAGGAGAGAGCATCGTACAGGCAGCTGTCGAGGCTGGTATTGCCGTCGTCTCTATTCCAGGAGCCTGCGCGGCCATTGCAGCCATTATTTGTTCAGGCCTACCTACCAAGCAATTTCAGATGGTCGGGTTCCTGCCGAAAAAAGTAGGCGAGCTGGAGGATAAACTTGTCGAAATTTTCCACTACCCAGGCACCACCCTCTGCTACGAATCGCCACGCAGATTGATGGATGTATTAACCGTCATTCAACGACTCGCACCAAAACGCACGCTCTGTGCCGCTCGCGAACTGACAAAACGTTTTGAAGAGCTCGTGCGAGGCACGGCCGACACCCTTATCGCACACTGGAAAGATCGAGAAATCAAAGGAGAGCTCGTTTTAGTGATCGCTCCACCCACGAGCCAAGAGCTCCACCACGAATGGGCCTCAATGACCCTCGTGGAGCACGTGGCGCGCTTGGAACATGACTTCGGGCTCTCCCAACAAGACGCCATCAAAATGGTTGCCCAACTGCGCGGCCTCCCAAAAAGGGACGTGTACAAAGTAGCCAAAAACATACCTGATCGAAAAAAAACCTAAATTTTTTTTGTTTACAAAATAACTCTCACCTTTCACTATCCGACCTCTAAATTGATCGACTGTTAAGAGGTATTTTCGATGAAAAATAGTGAATATCGCGTATGGGCGTACATGTTATTATTTGCTTGCATCCCTTGCGCGCACTTGGGCGCCGAGACGTGGGCCAGCGTCAAAGGCCAGGGCATGGGTCACACAGGTGCTGTCTATCCTCAAGATACCTTGACAGCGGCCCACAACCCCGCCGGTATGGTCTACATGGGCAATCGCGCCGATATCGAGTGCACCTGGGCAGTGCGCGAAGCGGCAATGGACATCGAAGGAAGCACGCTATTAGGAGGCAATGGCCAGTACCGCGCTTCGGGCGGTCAAAACCAGTGGGCTCCCGCCTTCGGCGTTAACTGGATGATCGGCAATAGTACCGACGCTTCATTTGGCATCACCGGCTACATTCACGACCACATATACGCCAGCTACGATTCTGCCGTCCCCGCTTACGGAATCAGTCGATTAAACTTCGATTACCTCGTCGGCACGATCGCGGCTACCTTGGCGATCAGACTCGACTCCCACGCCTTCGGTTTAGCCGCTCTCTTCCATGAAACGCGCTTTAAAATCGATGGCCTCGAGCAATTCGATGTCGGCACAACGACAACTGTGCCTCCTGTTTTAGGGTTCACTGTCAGCCCCGGTAATGTCAGCGGTAGGGGCGCCAATCTGGCCGAAGGCTTCGGCGTCTCTATCGGTTGGATGGGCCGCCTCGCCCCTTGGCTGCGCGCTGGATTAGCTTGGGAAATCCCCATCTGGCAGCAGCGCTTACCTAAATACGCAGGCTTCATTCCTTACAACCAACGTATGGTCCCCCCACAACGCATTACCGGCGGCCTCCACTTCAATTTTTATAAAAACGTCAACGTTGTGCTAGAGGCCCAGCAGATACTGTGGCGCATGAACAAACTCTTTCACCATGACGGATTCGCGACCGTCGAAGAGCTTCAGTCGCAACCCTTCGGAAGTGCCCAAGGCCCCGGATTTGGCTGGAAAGACCAAACCATTCTGCGCGGCGGTGCGGATATCACTCTGTGCGACCTCGTGCTACGCATCGGCGGTTCTTGGAGCCGCCTACCCACACGCTCCCCTCAAACCTATCTGAATGCACTCACTCAAGAAATCATCCAAACATGGGCCACGGCGGGCTTCACTTACCGTTGGTGCCAGTGCTGGGAATTATCTGGTTTCTATGCCTGGGGCTTTAGGCACGCTGTGAACGGCTCGCAGGACATCCCTGCAGGACCCTTTGGCAGCGGGCGAGTCAACCTGAAAAACCAGGAACAGCGCATTGGAGCAGCCCTCGGTTATAAATGGTAGGCTTCTTTTTTTAGCTTTGACTGCCGCCCAAAAGTTGCCTCAAAAAACCAGAACCCTGTAACCTGCTGATCTGGGTTTGCGATTTATCTGATTCAAAATGAATCTTATTTTGAGCGGCAACTCCTGGAAACAGGCCGTCGACCCAGGCTAGACTCAGGAGCGCCATGGATTGGATCGAAGGCTACATCGAACGCATCACCTACCAGAATCCCGAGACCGGTTATACCGTCGCGCAACTGCAGCGCAAAGGCCGTCGTGATTTAGACACGATTGTGGGCGCAATGCCAATGGTGCAACCTGGTGAGACAGTACGCTGTTTCGGCACATGGAAACGACATCTAACGCACGGTCTGCAATTTGATTTGCAAGAATACCGCACACAAATGCCAGCGGACACCTTGGGAATTCTGAAGTACCTCGGCTCTGGCCTCATCAAAGGAATTGGGCCCGCCTACGCCAAACGGATCGTAGATGTCTTCGGACCTGCGACTCTGGACATCATTGACCTTTCACCAGAGAAACTCACTCAAGTCGGAGGTATCGGAACCGCACGCCTCAAAAAAATCAAAGAATGTTGGGACGCGCAGCGCTCGATCCGGCAGGTGATGATTTTTCTCCAACAGTATGGCGTCAGCCCCGCCTATGCCCAAAAAATCTTCAAAACCTATGGCAAACATGCCGTAGAAAAAGTCACCGCAAACCCCTTCCAGCTCGCGCAAGACATCGCAGGCATCGGCTTTAAAACAGCCGATACCATTGCCCAGAAGATGGGGCATGCGCTCGATTCCCCCGCACGTATCTGCGCGGGTATCGAGTATGCCCTATCAAAGCTATCCGATGAAGGAAATGTGTGCTTTCCACTAGAGGAACTGCTTATAAAAGTACAGGACCTGCTCGCAGTTCCCGCAGAAATGGCGCGGACCTGCCTGAAAGCGCTTGTTAAATCAGAACGCGTCGTCCTTGCTCCCCTCGGTGAAGAACTCATGCAAGAGCTCTTTGTCTGGCTCAAACCCCTCTACACCGCCGAAGGCGGCATCGTACGCGAGATCCAGCGCCTAAAACAAGGAACATGTCGACTACGCGCCGTCGACGTACCTCGCGCGCTAGAATGGGCACAGACAACTCTCAACGTAAGGCTCGCAGATGCGCAAAAACACGCCGTTAGCATGGCGTTGGAAGAAAAAATTCAGATTATTTCCGGCGGACCCGGAACAGGTAAGAGTACGATCACCAAAGCCATCCTAGCAATCACAGAAAAGCTTTCCAGCAACATCCTCCTCGCTGCGCCCACCGGACGCGCCGCCAAGCGGATGCATGAAATCACAGGCCACAAAGCCTCCACCATCCACAGCCTACTTGAGTACGATTTTCGTGCTAAAGGCTTCAAACGCAATCGCCAATCGCCCCTCGAATGCGACCTCATCATCATCGACGAGGCCAGTATGATCGATACCTCGTTAATGTATAGTCTACTCAAAGCCATCCCCGCCCATGCACGCACTGTGTTCGTCGGCGACACAAACCAGCTCGCCAGTGTCGGCCCGGGTAACATCCTCAAGGACATGATCCGCTCGCAAGCAATACCCGTCACCACGCTACATGAAATATTCCGCCAAGCCGCTGGCTCACACATCATCACCAACGCCCACCTGATCAACCAAGGGCGCATGCCCAACATCGACAATGATCCGCAAAGCGATTTTTTCTTCATCGAACACAAGGAGCCGCAAGCCGTTTTACAGGCCATTCTCGACCTTGTTTCACGTCGCCTTCCCAAAAAATACGGTCTCCACCCCATCCAGGACATTCAGGTACTCGCTCCCATGCGCAAAGGCTTAATTGGCACCGAAAACCTCAATCATCTCCTACAAGAAGCACTCAACCCCAAAAGCAAACCCATGCTACTGCGCGGGCGCCGCTTTGCGACCGGCGACAAAGTCATGCAACTACGCAACGATTACCAAAAAGAGGTTTTCAATGGGGACGTGGGCTATATCTCTAAGATCGACTCCGTCGACCAAGAGCTCAAGGTCAATATCGACGGCCGCGAAGTATGCTACGACTTCTCAGACCTGGACGACCTGGTTCTAGCGTACGCTGTATCAGTGCATAAATACCAAGGCAGCGAATGTCCCTGCATCGTGATGCCCATCCATACCTCCCACTACAAGCTTCTCCAACGCAACCTCCTTTATACCGGTGTAACCCGCGGAAAAAGATTGGACGTACTCGTCGGTACCAAGCAAGCTCTCTACATGGCCGTCAAAAATGATGAGGTCAAACGCCGCTATACCGGCCTCTGCCAGGCCTTACAACACATCAAAGGCGCCACGACATGAGGCGTCGCACTAAAAAAACAAGCCTAAAAATAATTCTAGGGCTTATTATCTTCTTAGTTCTGCACTTTACCTACCAGGCTACCACCATCCGCTTGCCCGCAAGCGACGGTACTGTCTCCCTCTACTCCACACATGCACAAGATGACCTCCGGTGCACCTACCTGGCGGCAATCGATTCAGCCAAACAATCGATCCTACTCGAAGTCTACACACTCACCGACGCAGCCATCATCAACGCTTTAAAGCAGAAAGCCCTAGCGGGCATCCCCGTCAAAGTAGTCGTCGACAGTAAAGCCAGCCCGCTGGCCAAAAAACAGCTCGGCCCCGCAGTCAGCACTCTCCGACGCACCCCGGCAGGCCTCATGCACCTCAAGATCCTCGTCATCGACGACGCACAAGTCTGGATCGGTTCTGCCAACATGACCTATGATTCCATGAAAACCCACGGCAACATCATTACCGCGATGACAAATCCAGCGCTCGCTGCTACTCTTCGCCAACGTATCGACGCAACGCCAGCCTCAGGACCCGCACCTCACACGCCTACCATCTACTTCTCGCAAAACGGCCAAAACGGCGAACTCTGGTTTTTGCCCAATCCTGACCAAGGCCTCGACAGATTGATCAAAGCCATTCATGGGGCAAAAAAGCAGATACGCATCGCTATGTTTACCTGGACGCACCCTCTTCTCACCGCAGCCGTTATCAGCGCCCACAAACGTGGCGTCGATGTGAGAGTAGTCATCGACTCTTATCAAGGCAAAGGCGCTGGCGCTGAGGTCGTGCAAAAACTTAAGAAAGCCAAAGTCAAGACCTCTCTTAGCCATAGCGACGGACTGCTTCACTACAAGATGCTGATCGTGGATGACGATACGCTTGTCTGCGGCTCCGCCAACTGGACGCGCGCCGCTTTCAAGCATAACGATGACTGCCTGCTTTTTCTCTTTCCTTTAACCGATTCGCAAAATCAATTCCTCAATAAAATATGGGCGCAGATCATTCGATAAGTGAAGAAAAGTTAATTTTTTTCCCTAGCACCTCTTCAAAGGCGTAAAAACCTTTTTTGTCGACCACCCACTCAGCCGCCCAAAGAGCTCCTTCAGCAAAAGTCTGACGGGAACGCACCGCGTGCGTCAGCGTAATCGTATCAGCTGACCCATCAAATCGCACCAGGTGCGTCCCCGGTACCTCCCCACAGCGTTCACTTGAAAATTGTAATGGCTCGTGCAAAGGCAAGCCCAATTTCTCGGTCAAAATCTCTGCCAACTTCTTGGCCGAGCCAGAAGGTTTATCTATCTTTTGGCGATGATGAATTTCGTGCCCGGAAACATCGTAGCTTGAGAATTCACGCAACAACCGCCCCGCCGCCGCTATCAGCTGATAAAATAGCTGCATCCCCAAACTAAAATTAGCTGCATAAACACAGCCAACCCCGCCGGCCTCGACTAGCTCTCTTACCGACGAACACTGTGCTTCCCAACCTGTCGTGCCGATCACCATCGGTTTACCAAGCTCCACCAACAAGCGTACGTTTTGCAGGACCGCATCGGGGCGCGTAAATTCCAAACAAACATCAGCTTCCTGAAGCGAGACGACCTCGTGTCCCCCCTCGATTGCCAAGCGCTCGATCGCACGTCCCATTTTTCCGTAACCAAGTAAACCGAACTTCAATTCAACCCCTCCACATTATAGGATAACCAAAGTATCAGGCTTTTTTATTGCGTACAATCTTCCTTATTCCCGCAAATTCATCACCTATGTTAGGCTACCGTGTACATCATTGCGCAAAACGCAAATTACTAATTAAACGGAGATTTTTATGACAGGACCATTAGCGACAACAGCATCAGGTACTTTAACCAGCCACATGTTTTTTACCCCAAGGCCAGGTGCGAGTCTTTCTTGGTATGTGCTCAATCATTCAGACCATTTTCTGCTTTCCAGGTTAGCTGTTGTTCCAGTCTGTTTTACCTCCATTGTCGACCCACTTGCTGATATCGTTTGTGGTTCTTTCAGCGTCGGAAACAATCTCCTACATGGCCGTGTGAAGGCAGCGGCTGAAGACGCTACCGGCACTTTTTGGCGCGTCCTGGCGAGATTGCCACTATGCTTCACCAATTTATCGACTTGCATCAACCCCGAATGGGCGCGCAGCGCCTTTCCAGAGGAGCTTAAATCGAGTCAACCTCGCCGCAATATCGTGGCACTCTCGTACGAAATTGAATCTCAGGCTATTCAAAAAAAATTGGAGGCCGAGCATAAGCAAAGAGATATTATCGATGCGATTAGCCCATTTTTGAGTGAAGCGCAAGTCAAAGAGCTCCTGAGTAGCGCTGGCATCGACCTACAGTACGAAAAAGCTGTTAACTTTTGCCTACAGCGCCTCCAAGAATTCTATGCTAAACCAAATGTCGAAGTAGCCGTCGAAGAAGAAATAAGGCGCGTCTTAGAGCAATTACTGCCAATGCTGTCTCAGAAGCAGCAAGAGCAGCTGCAGGAGCAAAGCTCCTCCTCTGCGAGCAAACTCGAGTCTGCCTTAGAACTGTTTAGTGAAAATATCAAATACTCAAATAGTAATTTACTAGAATTTGAGGAAGCGATTTTATCCAATATTAAATTGGCTCTGAAAGTAGAAGAACGAGAGCTTGTTCGAGGCAGCGTAGACGAACGCGTCGCTGTGATTACTAGGTTACTGCCTCCCGAAACCCAAGAAAAAATCGCCAAAGAACTTAATGTTAGCGCAAAGCTCGCTCTCCTTGTCGGCCACTTTGCTGAAGCCGCAGCAAAGCGCCCCGACCAGGTGGAAGCCCAAGCAGCGCCAGCCTTGAAAGACGAAGCCGAAAGAGAGCAAATGCAGAAAGAGCTAGCCGACGCTAAGCAAGAAGAGATAGAACTGAGAGCAGTATTAGAAGCGACTGTAAGAAAGGGCCACAGCCTGAAAGAAGAGCTGACAGCTGCACTGCGAGAGAGCAAACAGTCTCAGGAAGCACTAGTGGCCGCTAAGCAAGAAGAGATAGAACTGAGAGCAGTGTTAGAAGCGGCCGTAACAAAGGGCCACAGCCTGAAAGAAGAGCTGGCAGCTGCACTGCAAGAGAGCAAACAGTCTCGGGAAGCACTAGAGACTAGTTCTCAAAGAGAACAGCAAGCCCAAGAAAGAGTCTCACAATTGCAAGAGCAAATCCTGCAATTACAACAGCAAATAGCTGAGCGTATTGACGCAAACAAACAAGAGCCCAGCCAACCATTCACACCATTATCGCCCGCGCAGCAGACAGCCGTTGAGCTGAGCACCTCTAGTTCTTCGTCATCAAGCGCTTCGCCAATCGATGGTCCCCGATCGCTAGACGCGTTGCGCGCGAAGCTGACCCGCTTCCAAGAATTGGTGCGCGGTTTGACCAAGCAATCAAATATGGGCAAAGTCACCTACAAGATCACCGCGGAAATTTACGAAGAAGTTAGCCAGAACGTCTCGGAATTAGCTTCCTTAGCGTCTAGTATTGCGGGCGAAGAACAGATCGTGCAACACAGGAAATCAATCGAGAGCGCCTGGGGGTTCGTAACGACCACAAAAGTAGGGAAAGATGGGGCGACCAGAAACATCCCACAAACGGTTCAAACTAAGCTCTCCACGGCTGTTAAAACTTTTTTGGATGGCTTGCCCAAGACAGAGTAATCGCTAACCAATCTTGACGTTAATGTGCGGACTTTAAAAACCCGCACATTTTTTCTTTTCATTTAAAAACCTTACCTTGTATAATGATTTTTATATCTACAAATCAACAAGGTGAAAACGCATGCAAACAGTCCAGCAGAGAATAGCCCAATCGGCCGCTGTCAGCCACCTAAAAGCTTTTTTGCATATCCAAGTAGGCCCTCCAAGAGCATTCGTTGCGTTGCAAAAGTTCCAGGACAAGCTCTCTGGATCCGGCGAGTTTTCTGCGCAGCCGTTCACAGCACGTAAACGTACCGCCCGGTTATATTCGCTGACATTCTATTGTCTCTCTGGCTTTTTGTTGCTACTTAGCTCGCTTGTTTTTTTGGGAGCCCCGAACTGGTTCTATGCGATGTATGTGGGCCACTCGTGGCTCATCAAGGCGCTAGTAGGAAGCTTTGGCGTAAGCTTAGCAGGAGCCTCGGCGGTAGTAGCTTTTCATCTTCGCCCGGAAAAGGAGGCGGCGGTTCTACTGGCCTCACGTGCAAGACGACGGTTAAGGCAGATATACCGGCTAAAGGCCACAGCTTTACCAAAATTGCCGGCAGCCCACCCTAACGGCAAGGACGAACGCATGAACCATCTCAAAGCCGCTTATGAAGACGCGAAAGCCCAGATTTTTGACATCACGGACGAAAACAACCTCTTGCTGGGACAGATCTCCAGGACACCTCATCTAGATCCTCCTGATAAGGAAAAACTATTTAACCAAGCGCTGAACGAGCTTGGTCGCCGACTGCAAGAGCTCGTGATCACCTTTCGAGATAATCACAAGTAAGGATAATATGGTCAGCTATACCTACTCTTGTACGCCCCTGAGAGCCACCTGAGCCGCTAACATACCGGCCAACACACCCTCTTCGTAGCGAAAGAACGGATTACTTTCGAGCTCGACAAAATCATTCGGTTGGAGAAGATCGTCTGGGGTAAGATTAGGCACAAACTGCCTTCCCAGTACGAACAGCCGCTGTCGCTGATAGTCCAATAGATCGCTCATTATTTTTTCGGCATCAAGCCGCCCAATCACTCTACGCTCCTGCGTTCACGGTTCTCAACTCTTCGTTGCTCGAAAAATTGTTTGAGGAGCAAAGCAGCCGAATCTGCCAAGACTCCCTTCTCCACCTCTATAGTGTGGGTGGGGTGTTTTTTTGCCAGAAGATCGACCCAGCTACCATTTGCCCCGTGCCGGATATCTGGTGCACCCCAGACAAGCCGCTTGATGCGCGCAAGCAACATAGCCCCTGCACACATACTACAGGGCTCTATGGTACAGTACAACGTTGCCTTGCTTAGGCGCCATTCGTCAGCCGCGCCAGCCCCTGCGGAAAGACAGAGCATCTCCGCATGCGCGGTGGCGTCTTTCAGCATCTCCACCTGGTTATAGCCTCTCGCGATCACGCGCCCATCGCGCACCAAAACCGCGCCCACAGGTACCTCACGTGCTTGATAAGCCTTCCAGGCTTGTCTGAGCGCTTCTAACATGAAGCGCTCATCGTCAGATGAGGGATGATGCGAAAAGGGGAACGTCATGCATGGCCAGCGAGCTTGCGCTGGAGCCGGGCCACTTCGCGCTTCAGCATCTCAGTATCTTGTAAATACTTGCGCTCAAGCCCCGCAATGCGTTTTTCATACTTATCCTTACTTCTCGCCAGCTCTAGCTCCAGCGTGCGCATAGTGGTCTCTTCCTTTTTCACCCCGGCCTGCTGTTGCTCTTTCGCAGCGCGCTCGGCTGTCTCGCTTTCAGCCAGCTTCGCCAGCTGCTGCAGCGTCACAGAATCAAATACTACCGAGTTCAAAATCGTAAACAAGTATGTGAGAGTCGCGCCAAATTCTGCCACAGAAAGCTCCATAAGCGCCCTGCCCTGCTCCGGCTGCAGTTCCTCTAACTCAGTAAAGTTTGGATCTATTGTCTGCAACTGATTTTCAAAAAAATCATACATATCTGAGTGACGCAATAGCCAACGCGCGGTAATAAGCTGCCCTACCGCCTCGTCGCCTGCTTGTAAAGCTGCTGCGTAGCCGCGCGACATCGACTCTGTGCCCATCTTATTCAAAATTTTCACATCGAAATATTGCTGAATGAAGCCCGGATTGCGGCGCAGATGATCATTCTTCAAATCCTTCTTGATCGACTCTATGATCGCCGGTAACCAACTTTGCAGCATGGTAAATTTTTGTACATAGGTAGCATTTTTCAACATAATGCAAACATCCTTTCGTTAGCATAAAGACGGATATGAGCCTACATGAATAGTCGTTTTATGGACACCAGATCCTAACGTTCGAGCTGCTGCGCAGTCCTCAATGGCTCCCGCTAGAAAAAAGAAACCGAAGCCTCGTTTTGTTCCTCAGCCGTATTCAAGAGCGCGAATTCGTCGCAGGCTAAGCCCGCTGTCAGACCTTGCTGGGCCGGTTTCTTTTTATGGCTCCAGCAACTGCTCGGCCCGAATCGTGCTTGTTTTTTATTCTTCATGCTAGTATGCTATTGTGAGATATGAGAAAACTGGGGGCTTTGAATGACACTAGATAAAGGCACGAAAGAAGAAATCACTAAAAAGTTTCAGCTTCATGAGAAGGACACCGGCTCAGCAGACGTACAGATCGCTATTTTAACAGAGCGCATCACCGAGCTGACCGACCATCTGAAACGTTCGCCAAAAGACCATGCGTCTAGGCTCGCCTTGTTAAAACTGGTGGGACAGCGCCGTCGCCTTCTTGACTACCTCAATTCTACAGACACTAAGCGCTACCAAGCGTTAATTAAGAAGCTAAACCTAAGAAGATAATTTCTCGCTGGTCGCTGTTCTACGGCGATCAGCACTTGTTTTGTGGAGCTTGAGGACTCACTAGAGCTCAGAAAAACCTCTTCAATTGCTTGAAGGAGCTTTTCTGGATTCTATTATCGTTCTCCTCCGCACAGCATATCACAGCAATGCTAACGATTCAGGAGTGAATTCATGCAACATCATACAAAAACAGTTACAGTAGGCAGACAAACCCTCATTTTTGAAACAGGCAAGATCGCAAGGCAGGCAAACGGGGCCGTCCTCTTGAAATCTGGCGACACTGTCATCTTTTGCTCGGCTTGCGCCACACCAGAGCCTCTTCCCAATTGCGACTTTGTGCCGCTCAGAGTAGACTACCAAGAAAAATTCAGTTCAGCCGGCAAAACAGTCGGTGGGTTCTTTAAGCGTGAGGGGCGCCCTACAGAGCGCGAAACGCTCATCTCCCGCCTAATTGACAGGCCTATCCGCCCAATGCTCGAAGAGGGCTACCACCACGATACGCAAGTGCTCTGCTACGTGTGGTCCTATGACGGCGTAGACTCTCCCGATCCTTTAGCGATTTGCGCCGCCTCTGCAGCCTTAACCATCTCAGACATTCCACTCGTCAAGCCTTTGGGCGCTGTACGCGTCGGATTTATTGATGGCCAATTCGTGGTTAATCCTCAAATCAAGCAGATGGAGCAATCAAAGCTCGACCTGATGATTGCAGGTACGGAAGACGCTGTTCTGATGATCGAAGGCCATTGCGACTTTCTTACCGAAGAACAAGTGATCCAAGCCATCGCCGTGGGTCATGAAGGAATCCGCCTGATCACCACCGCTTTGAGTGAGTGGCAGAAAGAGGTAGGTAAAGAAAAGAACCGCTCTACGATCGTAAAGATTCCCGCCGACGTACGCAAAGCAGTGGCCGCTATTGCTGATAAGCCATTGACCGAAGCTCTGCGCTACACAGAGAAGAAAAAACGCGAAGAAGCTCAAAGCGCTGTCAAAAAGAGCGTAAAACAACAACTCCTGCCAGAAGGGCAAGCTCCGCTGTTCCCCGCTCAATATGTAGAACGAGCCTACAAAGACCTTTCCTCTCACCTCATGCGTCAAATGGTCCTCAATGAGGGCAAGCGCTGCGACGGACGTGGAACAAAAGAGATCCGAGCAATCGACATTGAGCCAACTCTGTTGCCTCGAGCACACGGTAGTGTGCTATTCACTCGTGGAGAAACGCAAACGGTCGCTGTTTGCACACTCGGCGGCGAAAACATGGCCCAGAGATTCGAAACGCTTGAATCTGAAGGCAGCCACCGCTTTTACCTGCAGTACACCTTCCCTCCTTTCTCAGTAGGCGAGGTGGGCCGCGTAGGAGCTCCTGGCAGACGCGAGATGGGGCATGGCAAACTTGCTGAGCGCGCCATTTTGGCCGCTTTGCCGCCTAAAGATAAGTTCCCTTACACAATCCGCGTGGAGAGCAACATCACAGAATCTAACGGTTCTTCTTCAATGGCTTCCGTCTGTGGCGGTTGCCTGGCGATGATGGATGCAGGCGTACCTATCGAGAGACCTGTTTCAGGAATTGCGATGGGTCTAGTGCTAGAAAAAGATCGCTACGTCATTCTATCAGATATTTTGGGCGTGGAAGACGCCTTGGGCGATATGGACTTTAAAGTAGCCGGCGATAAAGAGGGCATCACCTCTTTTCAGATGGATATCAAAGTAGAAGGCATCACACAAGAGATTATCGCTGCTGCCCTCCAACAAGCCAAAGAGGGACGTATCCATATTCTCAATAAAATGCTGGAAGCAGTGCCTAAAGCCAGGGCCCTATCAGCCCACGCACCGCGCATGGAGCTCATCCGCGTTAAGCCTAGTAAGATTGCGACCATCATCGGCCCAGGCGGCAAACAAATTCGCGCCATCATTGAGCAAACAGGGGTGCAAATCGATATCAACGACGACGGGGTCATCAGCCTATCTGCGCCTTCCGAAGAGGCAATCAATAACGCTAAGGCCATTATTTTGGGGCTTACCGCCGAGATTGCCGTAGGAACGACCTACACCGGTAAAATTACCTCTATCGTGCCTTTCGGCCTATTTGTAGAGGTGCTTCCCGGCAAAGAAGGCCTCTGCCATATCTCAGAATACTCCAACGAACGCATTAAAGACCTAAACGAAGTCGTCAAGCAGGGCGACGTAATCACCGTGAAGGTACTGGACATCAACGAGCGTGGACAGATGAAACTCAGTCGCAAGGCATTGCTAGCATAACTAAAAACGCCAACTAGTCACATTTTGCCCAGGGCGCAACGCCCTGGGCTATTTTCTTCGAGCCAGTTGCAAGACCGTTTGCAATTCGGCAACTTTACCCCCCAACTCAGCCAAGAGATCAGCGAATACCCCGCACAACTGCGAGATCGTTTTGTGAATCGGTGGTTTCTATTATCATATACCAACCTCTAGTTAGAAATTCTCGTTTCATTTAATTCCACTTTCGTGTAATG
>CAYUJS010000003.1:0-78425 GCA_964445105.1 uncultured bacterium
CACCGGTGGGTTCGGTAATGACAGGCGCTAACAAGTGGGGGAGCTGGGTGTAGGGAGTTAATTCTACTTTTTTCGGGTCTACCATGATCAATTTGATTTCATCGGGCCGCGCGTTGTAGAGAATCGACATGATGATGGTGTTGATACAAACAGATTTACCAGATCCGGTAGCACCTGCAATGATGCAATGGGGCATTTTGGCCAGATCGCTCATGACGTAGTCGCCGTTGACTGCCTTACCCAGCAGGGCAGGGATATGGAACTTACGCGTGCCCGCCTGGTAGGACTGCATGAGGTCTTTAAAACTGACCTCTTGCGGTTTGGGATTAGGTACCTCAATCCCGACGGCTGCTTTTCCGGGGATGGGGGCGATGATACGGATAGAGCGCGCTTCCATGTTGAGGGCCAGGTCGTGCTCCAGCGAGCGAATTTTTTGCACTTTTACGCCAATCGCGGGATGTACTTCGAAAGAGATAATGCTGGGACCACAATTGATTTGGCCGACTTTGGCTTCGATACCAAAGCTGAGGAGGGTCTCCTCGAGCACCTCGGCTTGACGGCGAAGATCTTTTTTTAATGAGCTTTGATCGACGATGGGGGGGTCTGTTAACAGATCTAAGCCAGGTAATTGGTAATCGGTAAAATCTCCGTTATAGATGCGCTGAGCGCTGAGCGCCTCATCGCGCTTGGTGGCTTTTGCCTTCGGTTTGGTTGCCGGCAGGCTTTTGGGAGCGGGGCTGTCGTTTAATACTTTGGCGGAAATTGAAGGTCGCTCAACTAGGTTTGTTTCGGGGCGGATGGCGAGGACTTCTTGGGCTGCGGCAGTGGCTTGCATAGGCTGGCGCGAGGATAGAACCAGCTTCACATGCCTCCACAAACCAACAGCTGTTTCGGCTTCGGGAAATAGTGCAGCCAAACGCAACTCTGTCAAGGTCAAAAAGCTTGCCACAAGTGCGCCGAAACAGACAAAAAAGGTGCCCACTCCGCCTAGAAGTACCTGTAAATTGATATAGGGCGCTATGTATTGCAGGTAATAGAAAAAGGTGCCCCCCAACGGAAAGCGAAGGGAAAATAGCGGGTAGGCGCTTTGAAGTTGGTTTAAAAGGATGCCTAATGCACTGCCAAAAAATAGAATCGCCGCGAGCTTAAGCGCATAGCGCTCTACCGGTTTATTGATCACTAAGCGCCAGCCGAACCAGCAGAAAAAGCCTGTCCATACGAAGCTAACTAGTCCGAATGTCCTGCAGAAAAAACCGCCCAAAACATACCCTACAAGCCCCAGCCAGTTATGCGCGACCGCTCCATAGGTAAAACCGCTTAGACTCAAGAAAAGCAGCAGTGTTGTAAGAAGTAAAACTAAACCAGGGATTTCGGATTTGGGAGAGTCTTGGGGAGCCATGTAGAAGTCCTAATCACAAGTTGAGGGGCACGATGCTGAGAAAAACTTCAACCGTGGGCACCGGGACCTGGAGGAGAAAATGGGCGATCGACGGGATTCGAACCCGCGACATTTGGAACCACAATCCAACGCTCTAACCAACTGAGCTACGACCGCCGTACTACGCGGATATTCTGAGGTGCAAGGGGGTTTTTCGTCAAGATCTGCAATTTGCTAATTTAAACTGTTTCGCACCGGTTTGCTTTCTCCATGCACTGACGAAGTAGAATGCCTACTCCTAGCAAGAGGGTGGTGTACAGAACCACCATCCCCTCAGATAACTCATTGACTTGCAGGGGAACTTGCAGTCGCGGTGGCAGGTTGTAGGCAAAGCCCAACAGAGATTCGGTGAATGCATTGTTCGCCGCGTGCATCCAGGCGCCCAAGGGAGGGATGATTTGTTGTATGGGTATCGTAATCACGAGCCAAGTCAGCCCCAAGCCAGCAAAAAATGGATAGAAGAGGTTTGTGACGAAACCGATCAAGGGATAGGTCCGGAATAGATACAGGCAGACTGGCACTACAGCTATATGGACAGCTAAAATGAGCGCTAACGATTGCCTGAATAGACATAGGATGATGTAGCCTTGTTGATCCCAGAGGTTCATTTTTGCAAGATTGCTGAGAGGGCGTTTTGGCCATAAACGGCTCAATCCCTCGTCCAGCAGCGGGTGGAGAAGAAGAATCGCGCCGGTGGCTAAAAAGCTAAGTTGAAAGCCAGCTTCAAGAGCGCTCAAAGGGTCCCAGATCAGAAGAGCCAGTAGTGCCGCGCCGATTAGATTTAAACCTTTTGCAGAAAATTCTAAAACCTCTGCCAATAGGACCAGAGTAATCATTAGCCATGCGCGCGAAATGGACGCGCCATATCCTAGAAATAAAAAATAAACTACCAACGCGCTCATCAAAAGAATGCAAGCTGCGCGCCGCGGCAGTAGCGCACGTAAAATAATGCTAAAAAGTGCAGCAAATAAAGCAAAGTGAAACCCAGAGATCGCCAGTAGATGTTGCACGCCCAACTTTGCCAGTGCATTTTGTGTTTGCTGGTCGGTGAACTCTCCGGTCGTTAGGCCTATAAAGAAACTGCCTACTTTGGGGTTTTTAAATTGATTTTTCAGGTAGTCTGAAGCGATTTTTTTGATTTTGTAACGCCGCTCAGCCAGACTGTAGTTTGGCTTTTCTTTTAGCCAGGGGGTATGGCGCGAGACCTTCAAAGAATAACTGCCCCCACCTAAAGAGCGTAACTGGCCCTTTACCACATAATTGAATGCGGGATCAGGGTGCGGCTTTCCCCAGTTGCTTGGGATGGATAGACGAAAACGGCCCTTACGCACCTCTTGAGCTCCCTGGAAGTGTAAAAGCTGTCCTTTGAGGACGCGTCCCGAGCCTACGAAACTTTGGCTGTCTGATAGGCTGGAAATAGAGATTAAAGCGGTACCCGCGATGCCCTCTTCAGGCAAGTCAGGCAGCTCGAAGCGCGTCGCGCAGCAAATAAAAGCCGCGATCAAAAGCGTGGAAAGCAGGAGCGCCTGTTTGAAAGATGTGGAGGCTACCAGTAAGAATATAGGCAAAAGTAAACTGCCGTGCCATCGTAAGCCTGCGCCGCACCCTATTAGAGCCGCTAGGCCGTAGGCTAGCGCAGGATGGCGATCCCAAAATAAATTGACCGCTTCGCGGGCATATTGAAGTGTGGGCTTCATATAGGGACTACGAAAAAACTAGCTTAGAGGTAGCTTTCATAGCAAGGAATGGTACGTGGAGTAGGGATTTGGAGAGAAGTTTTTTTTGCACGCAGCTGGGGACTAGCCCGAAATGACAGTTCGGCGCCTGTTCGGGCGGCGGTTTTTGTGAAGAGGCTGCTGTCAAAAGTCCGATCCCTAAAATTCTGACTTCTATGTTTTCATGTAAATAAAGATTTTGTTATAAACTTGAGCAAGGCAAGATAGCAGTTTACGATGTCAAGGACTTCACGGGAGTTTTGAGGCGGCTCAATATACTGAGATTTTTACAATAGAGCCACTCCTCAAACGATTTTCGGTGACTCTAAATAGCTTTTTTTTATTTGCATTATTAGCATGTTTTAGGATATCAAAGTCCACCCGACCTAAAGGAAAAGATGTATCTAGTTGAAGACATGTACGAAAAGCACGGGGAGAGCTTAGGGCTTGAGCTAATTGCCGGAGAGGGAGGCCTGAAGAGGCCTATTCGGGTTGCTGAGGCGCACCGTCCTGGGTTGACATTGGCTGGTTTTTTACACAGTCATTCCAAAAAACGGATTTTAATATTCGGCAAATTAGAAATTCAATATCTCGCTACGCTTGACGAAAAAACACGTATAGAACGTTTAAAAGGTATTTTGGGTCCGGAAACCCCGGTTGTAATACTGGCGAGGCGTTATAAACCATCGGCCAACTTGCTTGAAATTTGTCGAGAGCGCCAGTTACCTCTTTTTCGTTCTAGCATGACGACCATGAGCCTTCTCAATAAATTGTCTCACATACTTACTGAAGAGTTTGCCCCTAGCATCAATTGCCACGGCACGTTGGTCGAAGTGTTTGGCGTAGGTTTGTTGATTCAGGGCGATTCAGCGGTGGGTAAAAGTGAAGCGGCTTTGGGGCTTGTAGAGCGCGGGCACCGTTTGATTTCTGACGATATCGTGCGTGTGCGCAAGCGTGAAGGAAGCTATCTAGAGGGGTCGGGAGCGGACTTAACGCGGCACCATATGGAAATTCGCGGCATCGGGATCATCAATGTAGCTCACCTGTACGGGGCTGTTTGCGTCCGTGACTGCAAAAGTATTGATATCGCTGTTAGGCTTGAAGCCTGGGACGATGTGACTTATTACGACCGCGTGGGGTTGGAAGACAAATTTTGCGATATACTGGATGTTAAAGTGCCTTGCCATACCCTACCGGTGAAGCCCGGGCGAGATGTGGTGCTGTTGCTAGAGACTATAGCCCTCAACCATCGCTTGAAGAGGATGGGGTACAACTCAGCAAAAGAATTTAACGCAAAACTACTCGAAACGATCGCATTAAAGCAGCAAAAAAAGGGTAAAATGAGCAAGTCGCTCTCTGCCATGGCAGAGCGGTAGGATTAGACAAATGTCTGCTACTGAAAAGGAAGTACGTTTGCAGGGAGAAGCGATCTCAAGAGGGGTCGCTATCGGGTCCATTTTTTACCATCGGCTCGCTCAGCCGATGGTCGCCGAAGAGCGCGTATCCGATATTGAGCGGGAAGTTACGCGATTTTGGCGGGCTATTTCCCAGAGCAGAACGGAGCTCAGGAAGCTCATAGAGGGCTTAAGGCTCCATCGCGCTGTCGAAGCGGTAGATATCCTCGAATCGCATCTACAACTGCTTGAAGACCCTATTTTAACGACCGAGGTCGAGAAAATGGTGCGCAGCGCCGGTGTGAACGCAGCGTTTGTTTTCTACAAAACGGTCAAAGAGTATGAGAAACGCTTTCAGGCGTTAAAAGATCCATTTTTCCGCGAGCGCTTTAACGATTTAGACGATGTCTCGCGCAGGGTGCTCTCGCACATGCTGCCTCGCAAACGCCGTTCTTTGTCTTCGGCTCCAACGAAATCGATCGTCTACGCAGAAGAGCTATTAGCTTCGGAGGCGGCGGAGGTGCAGGGTTGCTTGGTAGCAGCTTTCGTCACCCATCAAGGGGGCGCTTCTTCGCACGCGGCTATTGTAGCTAAGGCGAAGGGAATCCCTTACGTTACTCAGTTAGAGCTTCTCTCTTATGCTAACGAGGAGCCTATAGAAAAAATTATCGTCGATGGGCGTACTGGTTTAGTCATTCTCAATCCCAATCCCGATACACTGGAACAATATCTCTGTTTGCGCTGTAGCCAGGAAAAACACGAGCAACAGATCCTTCCCAAGGGGGCACTGCACACACAGACTCTTGATGGACAGCTAGTTGGCTTGTCCGCAAACGTCGAAATGGGCGCTGACCTAGAATCGCTTAAAGTTTATCCCGATGTGGGTATAGGGTTATACCGCTCAGAGTACCTCTTTCTGGTGGGTAATCGCATGCCCGATGAAGAGTTGCAGTACCAAACCTACCGGAAGCTGGCGGAGACGCTGCCTGGCAGGTCGATTGTGATCAGAGCTTTTGATATAGGAGGGGATAAACATTTGGTGCGCGAAGGCCGTTGGCGTGAAAATAATCCTTACCTAGGTTACAGAGCGATTCGTTTTCTTTTGCGGGAGCCCCAGCTATTTCGCATGCAGTTGAGAGCTATCTGGCGGGCGACTGCGCATGGCAATGTGCGCGTATTATTGCCGATGATTTCTGGATTGCAAGAGCTGCGCGAGGCCAAACGTCTTACGCACCAGGTGAAAGAAGAGTTGCTTCGTGAAGGAGTTCCCATCGGGGAGCGGTTGCCTATCGGGTGTATGATCGAGGTGCCTTCAGCAGCGGTTTCGTCAGATTTATTGGCACCTGAGTGTGATTTCTTTTCGATAGGCACCAATGATCTTGTGCAGTATTCGTTAGCCGTTGACCGAGCAAGCCAGGCGATGCGAGGCCATTACACGCCTACGCATCCAGGAGTTCTGCGCATGATCCGGATGGTGACCTGTGAGGCTAAGAAGCAGCAAATTTCGGTTTCTTTGTGCGGAGAGATGGCGGCGGACCCGCGCTTTACGGCCCTGCTTTTAGGCCTAGGTGTGAATGATTTTTCCGTTGCGCCTAAATTTATTCCGGTGATCAAAAATGTGGTTCATCGCATTTGCATGGGCGAGGCGCGGGAGCTAGCCGCGGCCGCGTTAAAGCTATCAACCGCGGAGGAAATACTAGGACTTTTGGACGAGGACTACCGCACCCGCGTACCGGAGGATTTCTTCTATAGCGCAGCCGACCTAAAGCCCTCGGAAATCTTCTACTAGAATCGTTTCCCAAAAAATCAGGTTGCTCCTTTTGTGATCCTTGGCTCTGCTTTGGCATACTTTTTGCTACCCTAAAAACGCAGTTGGCCGTCCGCCTAAGATGTGGTATTGGTCGTCCAGCCGTCGTTTAGGTTTACCAGGAGTTACTATGGACCCGGCAGCAAAAAAATCAAGAGGGGCGGGAGACCGCTGGATGCAGGCGGCGCACGATAGCGCGATGAAAGGGAGCACAGCAGCTGCTAAGGGCGGCTGCCTGGCGGCCATCGGGGCTGGTATCCTCTCTGCTGGAGGAGCGGCAGTGCGCGGTTTTTGGCATGGAATCACGGGTCAGGTGAATGCGCAAGCAGCTGCCGGCACAGAGTCGGCTCATGCGTTAGAAATTGTGGCGAGGGGCGTTTCAGGGCTGTTCGACGCGGAATCTCTAAAAACACGCGAAGACCGTAGAAATCTCGGAGCGATGGAGAATTTAGCCAACGAAATTTTTGGCCTATATCGCAACCCAGCAGTGCCCTCAGAAGCCAAAGTAAAGTTAGACGGATGGCTGAGGTCTGCTCACATGATTGTACAGAAAGGGCGGCCGCAAGACGCCGACAAAGAGCTTAAGGCGCTACAAGCAGCAGTTAGGGAACTTAAAATAAAGCCCGCAACGACAGACTTGCAGGCTATCCATACTGAGTGGCAAGCAGGAAATAGGCGCCGCTTGCGCAAAGAAGATAGCGGCGCATTGGCGGAGGTGGCCAGGGCGCTCATCGGCGGGCACCCCTTGGCCACCTCAAAAGCTCAGAGCATGCGTGGCCGTGCCAAGGTGGGCGATCAGAGCCCCAACATGCCCAGGCCCGGCAGTCCACCTAGACTCGCTTGAGAGCCGGTTGCTAGCTTTTCGTAGGCGTCTTTGTAGGCGCTGCTAATCAGCAGTTCTAATCCTTCTACATCTTCGGGATCGACGCATCGTTTGTCGATCCTAAGGCTTTTCATTTCATGGTCGCCGTTGAGTGTAACGGTGACCAGACCATTGCCTGCGGAGCCGGTAGCTTCCGTTTGGGCTATTTTTTCTTTCAGTTGCTCGACCTGTTGTTGAAAGGCCCTGGCTTCTTTTTTTCTTTTGGCAAATCCCGTGCCCATGAGTTCCTCTCGATTTTATTAATGTTTTTTCAGTGAGCCGCCGAGCTCAGCGGCGGCGAATTGAATGACCGTATCATATCGGCTTTGTTTTTTCATGGTTTCTTTCAGGTTTTGGGGTGGCCCCAGATCGGCCGGCGTCGGTGTAGGATCTTCGGTGAGGGAGGAAGCGGCGGTAGCAGGAGGGTGCTTTGCTGCCGGTTTGGATAAAGGCGGGGGCGCAGAGGGCTTGGCAATAGGGGTTGGAGAGATAGCAGGGGTGTGCTTGGCTTCTAGTTCGGGAAAAAATTGGGTAGGCGGGGGCGCAGCATCAGTGACTGCGGGCGAGGGCTTATCGCTGAAGCGTTGCTCGAGCTCGATCATCTGCTTAACAAGATGCTCAATAGGGATGCGCTGGTGAATGCGCATGATATGCAACAAGATGGCTTCCAAAGCGACTCGGCTGGAAGGAGCGTAGCGTACTTGTTGCTGGGCTTCCATCAGATAATCGAGCAGGTTGAGGCACTGTTCTTGCGTGTAGAGCGCTGCTGACTGCGTGTAGCCTGCTCGGTCGGCTTCAGACAAAATAAGTTGGGGGGCGCTGAGCCCAGCTAGCTTGATGACCAAGAGATTGCGGAAGTGCTCAACGAGCGCTTCAACGAAGTGGACGAGGTCTTTTCCAGTTGAAAAGACCTCGTGAGCTATTTCAAACGCCTGTGCGAGGTTACTTGCTTTGCCCGCTGTATCCATGCGAAACAACATGTCGCGAGGCATGACACCCAGGACTTCTGAGACAGCCTCTACATTGATTTTTCCTTCGTGGAAAGCGACCACCTGGTCGAGTAGCGACTCGGCGTCTCTGAGGCCGCCATCGGCCAGGCGCGCGATGACGCGCAGGGCATCTAGCTCCGCATCTAGCCCAAGGTCTTGAGCGATGCGATGCAGTGCCTCTACCATCTGTTCTGCAGGAATGCGATTGAGGTTAAATCTCTGGCAGCGGCTCAAAATAGTGGGGAGAACTTTATGCGGTTCTGTGGTGGCAAAGAAAAATTTCACTTTAGGAGGAGGCTCTTCCAATGTCTTGAGTAAGGCGTTGAAGGCTTCTTTGGTCAGCATGTGAACTTCATCGATGATGTAGATTTTGTAACGACCCGAAGGGGCAGCGTAGCCTACGGTTTCGTTAATTTTGCGCACATCTTCAATCCCGCGGTTGGAGGCGCCGTCGATTTCTAAAATATCCAATGAATGTCCTCCAGCGATTTCTCGGCAGCCGGAGCATTGATTGCACGGTTCCTGGTCAGCAGAGAGCGCCTCGCAGTTGAGCGCTTTGGCAAGCAGGCGCGCTAGAGTAGTCTTACCTGTGCCTCGGGAGCCGCAGAACAGATAGGCATGGGCGGTGCGGCCGCTGCGGATCATGTTTTTTAGCGTTCGAACAATCGCTTCCTGCCCTACAACGTCAGCGAAGCGCTGGGGACGGTATTTGCGGGCAATCACTTGGTATTCAGCCATAAAAGATCACATAGATGGTTTTGAAAAAGGCGATTGTAGCGAAAGAACGGGTCGGACGCAAGGGCGAAAGGCTGTGATCTGGCAAACATTGAGAAGCATGGTCTAAATACAAACTCGCTAAGATAAGAGAGCTATTGAACTTAGCTCATCCCGGAATGAGGGCGTTTGGATAGGTTTACTGTGCTGATTGTCTGTGATTCAAGTAGCGGCTAAACCAAAAGGCGGCTGGCAAAAAGATCAGCCAGGCAGCGCCTATGGTGGCTAGTACTGTAAAGCGGCTCTGAAGAAACGAGACCGCCCCTAGCTGTGCGGCGGCTGAGTAGCTCGTAATCCCTCCAAAAGGACCTGCTACTAGCGCTATGAGGGGGTGTTTTTGCATCCAGATCATCGATTGATCGATCGCGCTAGCAAATTGCGCGTAGAGCAGCAAGAGCCAGAGGGGCGCTAACAAGGGAAGCCAGCTATTGGGGCTGGCATAGGAAAGTAAGCCCGCATGCAGAAAAATGGTGTCGAGCGCAAGCCCGATGAGGGCGATGACAGACATGTAGGTTAGGTCGCGTAGACGGCTTTGTGCAACCACAAAGTGAAAAATGAGCGCTACAACAACCAGCAGGGAACCATACCAGGGATGGCCCTCGGCAGCTCCCGCGATCAACGCACCCCAACCGATATAAAAAAATAGGCCGTTGATGATTTTTGGAAGAGGGCCTGTGCGTAAATCTGTCAGACAAAGGCTCATGTTATTACCCTAGCAAATGGTTAAACGTCTGGTCTAGTTTTGGGAAAGCGAACTTACTGTGCGTACTCTCTAAGAGGCTCGGCACGGCTCGTTGGCTAGTTAAAAGAAGCGCGCGGCCCATTTCACCGAAAATGAGGCTGACAGCGCCAGCCGGCAGGGACAGGATCGTAGGTCGCTTTAATGCCTTCGCTAAGGTGTGTGTGAACTCTCGGTTAGTCACGGCTTGCGGGGAGACTATGTTGACTGGGCCTTGTATGGAGGGGGTCATCAGCACGTGGTAACACTGGTAGAGAGCGTCATCGATGCCTATCCAGCTCATGTATTGCTCTCCTGATCCGATGCGGCTGCCAAGGCCGAGCCGGAAGGGCCAGAGCATCTGGGCTAGTGCGCCGCCTGCCGGACTAAGGACGACGCCGAACCGCAAACAAGCGACTCGCCCTGCGGTGTACTGTTGGGCAGCGGCCTCCCAGTCTCTACATACGCCAGCTAAAAAATCGCTTCCCACTAGAGCACTTTCGTCCAGCAGGCTGCTACCGCGGTGCCCATAATAGCCAATTGCTGAGGCACACAGGAAGGCTTTTGGGGGCGCTTTAAGGCGCGATAGCGCCTCGATCAACTGCAGTGTGCCAGTCACGCGGCTTTCGCGGATGCGCTGTTTTTTGGTCTCCGACCAGCGATCGACAATACTTTCGCCGGCTAGATGAAACACGCCGTCCAGCCCTTCTAGGCGCGCCAGTTCCACTTGACCTATTTGCGGATTCCACCAAATATTGCTTGTATCGCTCTCTTTTACCCGAGACAGCTCCAGTACCTCATGACCTGCGGCCTTTAAAAAAGCGACCAGCTCGGATCCAATCAAACCGCTCGAACCTGTGACGAGAAGTTTCAGACGTTTAGAGGGGTAGCGGGCCACACAGTCCAGGTCATTGGCCATCAAGCGGTGGCGGTAAGCAAACAGCTTATTCAACCAGCTCTCCGTCCACCTTACAGGCAGCCAGACGCTAGGCTGCACACACTGTACCCGATCCTCCAGCCAAGAGGTATGATCGTCAAGGGCATCTATATGCGTTTCAACGGCGATGTTTTTAATCCGATTCCAGCTCGGGTTGAGCCTTAAATTGCCTTCGGGGTGAGAGCACCAGTTTACTACCTGCCCTCTGGGAAAAGGAAGCGTGGCACGAAAGCGTAGGGAAAGTCGAGCTAACATATGTGGCCAACCGCTATTGCTGGTTTAGATAGACTGGACGAAACGCGAAAACTGCGGCCAGTAGTTGCCTGAAAAGTAACCGACAGAGAGAAATACGGCAACCCAAATCAGCGCTCCAAAATAGGCGAAGAGTGCGAAATGGCGTGCGTCTAAGGAAGTCGCGCCTGCGCTAAACCCGGTAAAATGGCGGACGCCGGGGATGAAGTAGCCGAAGACGAGAGACCATTTACCAAATCGCTCAAACCATTGATGGGCTAGGTTGAGACGTTTTTCCGTTAGCCCCATCCACCTACCGTATTTATGGACGAAAAACGCTCCCACAGTGCGCCCCAGCGCGTAGCTTAAGCTAATACCACAGACGCTGCCCAAGTAGGCCGAAGCGATGGTCGAGGGGATACCGAGCGTGCCGTTGCTCATGAAAGCGCCAGCGGCGACCATTAAGGTTTCTTCAGGGATAGGCAAGGCGACAATCCCTAAAGCCAACAAGAAAAATAGCGTCAAGCTGCCGTAATTGACCAGCCAAATGGTGAACGTATTTAGATCGGGGATTAGATCCATCTTGTTATCTCAAAATATTCGGCCCTGAAAAACTGCTGGATTACTCGCTCTGAGCATAAGCGGAAAACAGTTGTTTATCAATCACCAATTTTTACATTTAACTTAGAAACGGCTAGGTTGAAGGCGAGGGGGATGGTTGATGCGCTGTCTATGGGTCTGGGCCCTTTTTCTATTGATGAATTGTACGCGAAGCGCTGCCAGCGAGCCCGCTGGGGCTAAATGCTCGCTCCAAGAGCGATTCGTGGAAACGCAAGGGGCGGTATCGATTGCTGGTGAGCAAATCTCTTACACAGCCACGGCGGGTAACCTGGTTCTGCAAGATGCCTTGGAGCGGGACAAGGGCAGCGTTTTTTTTGTGGCCTATCATCTGAATAACCCGCCCGCTAAATCTCGGCGCCCTATTATGTTTTGCACAAACGGCGGCCCCGGCTCTTCCGCAGCTTGGCTTCATCTGGGTTTACTGGGGCCCAAAAGAATCGTGTGCGACGACAAGGGGGCGCCCTTATCGCCTTTTCAGTTGGTCAACAACGAGAATTCACTGTTAGACGTTGTGGATCTAGTTTTTGTGGACCCAATCTCGACGGGTTTTTCGCGCGCTGCACCGGGTGAAGATGAACAGCATTTTCACGGGGTAGATGAAGACGCTAGGTATATAGGTGAGTTTATCAGACTTTATCTGAGCCGGTTTGGCGGCTGGGAAAGCTCACTTTTTTTTATGGGTGAAAGTTACGGGACTACGCGGGCTGCCGTGCTTGTTTCAAGTCTCATCGAGCAACAACGCATCTATCTGGAAAAGATAGTGCTTATCTCGTCTGCGCTAAATTTTCAGACCTTTGCTTTTGGCTCGGGCAATGACCTACCTTTTATCACGGCGCTCCCTAGTTATGCTGCCGCTTCCTGGTTTTATCAGAAGTTGCCTCCAGCACAGCAAAGCAAGCCCTTAGATCAATTGATAGCGGAAGCAGAAGCTTTTGCTTTTACGGACTACAACATCGCCTTGATGAAGGGAGATCGTCTCACGCAGGAAGAAAAAAAGCAGATCGCCTCTAGCTTGGTTCTCCATACGGGTTTAGGAGAAGAATTTCTGCAAAAAACGGATCTACGAGTAACTGTAAATCAGTTTCGGCAAGAACTTTTACGCGCAGAAGATAAGACGATCGGGCGGTTTGACTGTCGTTATGCGGGGAAATCGGGCAATCCTTCCGACTGCCAGCCTATCTACGACCCCTCGTTCGAAGCAGTATTGGGGCCGTTTAATGCGGCTATCAATGAGTACCTACGCAAAGACCTTAAGTGGGAGAGCACAAAAAACTACGAGCTCCTTGCAAGTGTTTGGCCTTGGAAGTATGGAAAGACAGACAACCGCTATTTAGACGCTAGTGAGCCTTTACGCATCGGCATGCTACGCAACCCGCGCCTAAAGGTATTTGTGGCTAGCGGAAAATATGATTTGGCTATCCCTTACCTTTCGACAAAATATACTTTCGATCACCTAGGCGTGGTAGATCGTGTGTCATTAAAATATTACGACGCGGGGCACATGATCTACTTGCAGGCTCCCGTGTTGAAGCAGCTATCCAGCCAGCTGCGTGAGTTTTTAGCTCATTAGCGCTTGATAATGGCCTAACACTTCACGGCCCGCTGGGATCAAGGGGAGCTGCAAGATTTCGTTAAGGGTTGCCCATTTGGCTTCTGTATTTTCATCGAGACTCACAGCCAATTCTGGTTTGAGGTCGAAACGAGTGCGGAACATATGAAAGGTGTAATGCAGTTCGGGCAAACAAATATAGACAGTGCCCAAGCAATGTAGCTGCGCAACTTCGATGAGAATCCCGGTCTCTTCAAGAAGCTCTCTGGCAACTGCTGCAAGCGGGCTCTCGCCCGCTTCTAAGCCTCCGCCCGGTGCGTTCCAGGTCTCCCCATGAAGATCCTGTGGGTGGCGTTTGAGGATTAAGATTTTGTCCTCCCATTCGCAGAAACAGGCGACGATCTCAACGGAGCCCTTAAAATCTGCTGGACGATTGGTGAATAACTGTGCGGTCATAAATTCCTCGTTTTGCCGAAAGAGCTAACACAAAAATCAGATTTTAGGAAAGATTTCATTACTTTTCTAGAATCCTTATCCGACCTAGAATAGACCTCTTTAAAGCGGGGAGCTGTGCGTGAAATTCGGTTGGCAAGACCATGCTGTGTGGCGCATGCTACGCCTGTTTGCTCCATTTTTGATCAGCAGCCGGCAGCTAATGGCGCGAACGGTGCTCACGCTTTCTATTTTAGCGATTGATCTCGTTACGGTGGGGTTAGTGCCTAGCATCACTAAATCAATTGCGGAGGCATTGAGCGATGGATCGCCTGCGATGCCAGCTGTGGCGCTATTGCTGGGGGGGTTTACCCTATTTTGGATCATTTCTCAGATTACTTCTCACTTAGTGGATGTAGCTTTTTTTCCGGTGATCAATGAGGCCATTAAGCGGTTGATGGCGCAATCTATGGAGAGTATGCACTCGGTTTCCCTACTGCATAACCAGCGGCTAGATGCGGCGGAGGTTCTGAGCGCAACCAGTAGGATTGGTTCAGGAGCACGCTTGTTTTTTAAGGCGGTTTGCCTTTCAGTGGTACCTACGATAGGAAAGTTTTTGTTAGCAATGGCGCTAGTTTGGCATCTTCCAGGTATAAACCTATGCCTAGTGGTAGCTCTTGCGGCTAGCGTGGCCATGGCGTATGCCTTGATCCCGCGTTATGTGCAAGCGCGCAAACAGGCCTGGGCGTGTACGGATGCGCGTGCGGTCAAGATGATCGATAGCTTGCTGAACACCAAGGTGGTGCGTTTCTCTTTTGAACCGGAGATGGCCAAGCTCACTCATTATCTCGAGCGTGAAGCGCAAGGATGGCAGCGGGTCGTCAATCAAAGCAACACGTTGGGAATCGGCATGGCCGGTATCTGCGGCCTGTCCTTAGGGGCTATTCTTTATTTGGCGGTGCGCATGGAGCTATATCCGCTTACAGAATTTGTCTATCTGAAAACGCTGCTGGTCGGACTGTTCGTGCAGGTGAGGCATACCGTTTTGGACCTCAAACATTTGGTTGAATCTTATGCCGATGTGGAGAGAGTTTTGAAGCTGTTGGAAAGAGTAGAGGTTGATGAAGAGCCAAATGTCATCCCGCCTTTATTCACCTCCTCGGCTGAAGCGGTTGTTTGTGTTGGGGTGACGTTTGCGTACCCAGGGGCAGGCGCGCCAGTCCTTAGCGGGGTCGATCTGTCGGTGGAACATGGAAGCAAAGTAGCTATTATCGGCGCAAACGGCTCGGGCAAGTCAACGCTTTTGCACCTGTTATCCGGCTTGTATGTCCCGCAGAGTGGCGCCATTAGTGTTGCAGGGCTAACAGCGACGCAGATGCCGCATAAGGGGGCTTCTGTAGGCTTTTGCTTTCTACCTCAGGATGTCTTCCTGTTTAACGGCACCTTCTACGAAAATCTTGTGTATGGCATGGACCGCCCCTCTAAGAATAGAGTCGCTGCGGCGATGAGTGCAGCTGATTTAGAAAGCGTGGTGGAGCGTCTTCCCCAAGGTTTGCATACCCCACTTGGCGAATTTGGCAAAATGCTGTCAGGCGGAGAAAAACAGCGCCTAGCTTTGGCAAGAGCCATGATTTTTAAACCGCGTATTCTTATGATAGATGAAAGCTTGAACAGTATAGACGCCAAGACTGAAAAAAAAGTTCTGGTGGCTCTTTGCGAGCTTGTTCCCACAATCATCATGGTGAGCCATCGCGAATCCGTTTTTCCCTATTGCGACCGAGTGTACCAGGTGGAGAATGGTCGTTTGTTAGCGCAAGAACCTATCCAACTGGGGCGCGCTTGTCAGTATTCAGGATAACTTGGATTAGATCGACACTAGCTGCCACGGCATTTTCTTGTGCGCGTTGCGCGCACCGATTGGTGTTATGCAGCCTTACCTTAGTCTTCGAAAAAATTATGCCTTTCTGCGTATGCCATACAAGGCCGCACGTGTGATCGATTCAGGTGAGCCCAGGCCCTAGGCGGGGGCTGTGTCGATCATGCTCCGTCTTAATTCGTCCATAGGAAAAAAATCTATAAATAGACACAATAACCAACAGCTCCCGCTAAAAGAAGAAACCGGTTCAGTGAGGGCTGACAGTAGGCTCAGTTTGCGACGAATTCGTAGCCGAAGCTACGGGTGAGGAGCAAGATGAGGCTGATGGCCGCCCCGGAGCCAGTCGGTTTCTTCTTTTAGCGGGAGCTGCCGCAAGCAAACGACCTATCGGTGATGAAATTTATGACTGTTCTACCTGATCCTCTCAAAGCTCTGCGATTTTTAGACAGAGACAAAACCTGCGCTTACTACTCTTTACAGGCTCTAAATGAGGCAGGCATCGGCGATGTCTCCCGGCTTCCTGTATCGATCCGCATCGTACTGGAGGCACTGGTGCGCCACTGCGACGGGGTGCGGGTAACTGAAGAGGATGTGCGCCATTTAGCTCATTGGAATCCGTCTAAGCCTTGCCTCGGCGATGTGCCTTTTGTGGTGGCGCGCGTGATTTTGCAAGATTTTACAGGCGTACCGCTGATGGTAGACTTGGCCGCAATCCGTGATGCTGTTGCCCTACAAGGCAAAGACGCAACTAGCGTTGAACCGCTGGTGCCCGTCGATCTCGTGGTCGACCACTCAGTGCAGGTGGATCGCGCTGGCACAGAGGACTCTTTTAGCTTTAATCTCAAAACAGAATACCAGCGCAATCAAGAGCGCTACGCTTTCCTTAAATGGGGCCAACAAGCATTTAAAACCTTTACTGTGGTACCGCCAGGCATTGGTATTGTCCACCAAATTAATCTGGAATATCTGGCTAGCGTGGTGACCCACCAGCAGATAGACGGAGTGCGCCTGCTGCACCCTGATACAGTTGTAGGAACAGACTCACACACGACAATGATCAACGGGTTAGGCGTTGTAGGTTGGGGCGTAGGCGGGATTGAGGCCGAAGCAGCGATGCTGGGCCAGCCCGTTGCACTACAGACGCCTGAAGTGATCGGTGTTCAGCTGAGTGGGCGCTTGCGCGACGGGGTTACAGCCACCGATTTAACGCTGCGTCTTACAGAACTGCTGCGCTCAGAAAAGGTAGTGGGTAAGTTCGTCGAATTTTTCGGAGAGGGTGCTGCTAGCCTCTCGGTGGCTGATCGCGCCACTATCGCCAACATGGCCCCAGAGTACGGCGCGACCATGGGTTTTTTTCCTGCCGATGAAAAAACACTAGATTACCTGAAGATGACCGGGCGATCAGAGGCGCACATCGCCGAGATTAAAGAATATCTGGAAGCGCAAGGGTTGTTTGGCATATCTCTTGCAGGGCAGCTAGATTTTACCAAAGCCATCAGCCTCGACCTAAATATGATTAATCCCTGCGTTTCCGGTCCTAAGCGCCCCCAAGACAGCATTGATCTGCCTCTACTCAAAACAAAATTTGAAGAACTTCTCGCCTCTCCTGTCAATACAGGCGGCTACGGCATCTCTTCAGAAAAGCGCAACCTCAAGATTTGTGTTCACCTGGGCGGGGCCTTCCCTCTGACAAAGTATCATATATCCGGTGGTGCTTCCAACCTGGAGAGTCAGGTGGCGAACGAGCCATGGGGCGAGGCGGAGATGGTCACCAACCGCCCTCTATCCTACGTTTTAGCCAGCACCGGCAGCCGTCGTGAGGAAGTCAAGTGTGACGCTGTGCTGAGCCATGGGTCGGTGGTTGTCGCTGCCATCACTAGCTGTACCAACACCAGCAACCCGGAGGTGATGATTGCTGCCGGGCTGCTTGCGAAAAAAGCCGTGGAACGCGGTCTGAAGGTGAACCAGAAGATCAAAACTAGTTTGGCTCCAGGCTCGCGCGTCGTGACCGATTACTTACAAAAAACGGGTTTGGACAAACCTCTTGAAAGCCTAGGCTTTCATCTAGTCGCATATGGCTGCACAACTTGTATCGGCAATAGTGGTCCCTTAGACGAAAATATCGAGCAGGCGATAAAAGAACATGATCTGGTCGTGGCAAGTGTACTCAGCGGCAACCGAAACTTTGAAGCGCGGATCCATAGTTCTATTAAAGCGAACTTTTTGATGTCTCCCCCGCTCGTGGTCGCCTTTGCGCTAGCTGGTAGAATAGACATCGATATGGACTCCGAGCCCCTAGTTTACGATGCAAAGGGCAATGCGGTGTTTCTGCAAGATCTTTGGCCCAGCGAGCAGGAGATTACCGCGGCTATCGCAATAGGTGTGCAGCCTGAAATGTTTCAAAGAAGGTACGCAAACATTCATCAGGACAGCGGCGTCTGGAATGACGTTCAAGCGGCGACCGGTTCGCGCTATAAATGGGATCCAAAGAGCACGTACATCCAAGAGCCCCCCTATTTTAAAAATTTTAAACCGGATGCGCCCTCTACGCACAGCTTAAAAGGCATGCGCTGTTTGGCTTTGCTAGGCGATTCTGTCACCACCGACCACATCTCTCCCGCAGGCGCCTTTAAATCCGATTCGCCGGCCGGCAAATATTTGATAGATCTTGGCGTAAAGCCCGAGGAACTCAACAGCTACGGTAGCCGGCGCGGTAACCACGAGGTGATGATGCGCGGCACCTTTGCGAACGTCCGCATTCGCAACCAGATAGCCGACGGCAAAGAGGGCGGGTTCACCAAGCTCATTCCGGATGATACCCTCATGCACATCTTCGATGCTGCTCAGATCTATGCAAAAAGGCAGATCCCGCTGATCGTATTAGCCGGCAAAGATTATGGTATGGGCAGCTCGCGCGATTGGGCGGCTAAAGGGGCTGCCCTATTAGGCGTTAAGGTGGTCATCGCCCAAAGCTTTGAACGCATCCACCGCAGTAATCTAATAGGGATGGGTGTTCTCCCCTTGCAATTGCCCGAAGGCCAGAGCTACGAATCGCTAGGCCTAAAAGGCAACGAACTATTTACCATCAAGGGCTTCGACCAGGGCTTTATGCCCCAGCAAAATTTGATTCTTGAAATCGAATGCGAAGGCACGAAAAAAAAGACAACGGTGATTTCCCGTCTCGATAGCCCTATCGAAGTAGAGTACTACAAGCATGGCGGCATCATGGCCTACGTACTAAGGCGGTTTGTAGGCAGTAGCTCCCGCTAAAAAAAAATTAGCAGAGACCGCTGATTTTTAGGTTCGAGCCTTGCCCCTAAATACGCATATCCTTACCATGCCGTTTTTGTCCTCTACCCAGGAAGTGGTCGCGATGCGAATTCTAGTTTTGGCTGTTTTGGCGTTATTTTGGGCGTCTTGCGTTGATGCAGCGGAGAGCGGCCAGGTTGCTGCAACGACGTTAAGAAGCCGCTCGTTGAGAAACAGCCATGACATATGGGTCTACACTCCACCGGGCTATAGCGAGCAGGCACAGGCCTACCCTTTATTGATTGTTTTTGATGGACAAGCTTACATTTCCGACGAGTCGGTGCACACTCCCAAAATACTCGATCAGCTGATTAACGCAGGAGAAATTCGGCCCACTTTAACGGTCTTTATCAGCAGTGGAGAGCAGAAGCGCCGCAATAAAGAGCTTCTCTGTTACGAGCCATTTGCGCGCTTTGTATCCAAGGATGTCTTGGGCTATATGCACAAGCATTACAACGTCTCTAGTGATCCAGCAGACGTGGTAGTCGCTGGGTCTAGCTATGGCGGATTGGCTGCAGCTTATGTGGCATTTCTACACTCTGACCAAATTGGAAACGTGCTTTCTCAATCCGGAGCTTTCTATTGGGCACTGCCTAAATGTGACCGTAATCCCTCTTATTTGATCAGACAGTATCGCCGCTCTGAATGTCTGCCTGTGCGATTTCACCTGGAAGCCGGCAATTGGGAGACAGAAGGGCGAAACAGCGTCCTAGCTGTGAACCGCCAAATGCAGCAGGTACTGCGTGCAAAAGGCTACGACGTCTCCTACCAAGAGTTCAAAGGAGGGCACGAATATAAATACTGGCGTGAAACACTCTCGGAAGGGCTTAAAGTGCTTTTGGCGCCCTCTTGCCCAACCCTAATCGAAAAAATATCAGCGGCAATAAAAACAGTTCTCGTTGAACAAGTGCCTGCCTAGCAAAAATATCGAAAAATCCCTACGAGGGCTTGTTGCTAAAGATCGTTATGTCTGAATTGGCAGCTTTTGTTGGCTCCACGCTTGCATGCCGCCTTGGACGCTGTGTACGTTCTTAAAACCGGCTTTGTAAAGCAACGAGGCTGCAATTGACGCTCGCGGGCCCATTTCACACACTGTATAAACAGGTTGATTTTTGGGAATGAATGCCAATTGCTGGGTTAGCGATGCGAGTTCAATATGCAGCGCATTAGCGATATGGCCATTTTTCCATTCGACAGCGGTTCTCACGTCCACCACACAAACCTGCTCTTTACGACCTGCTACTAGCTCTGGGGCTGCTAAAGGTATCGTTGAGAGCGGCTCCACTTGCTGAGTGAACTGCGGTTTGAAAAGACAGTAGCCGATTATCTGATCGAGGCCGACCAAACGCAGAGTCGAAAGCGCAGACTGCAAAGCCTCTTCACTGGGGCCGATCACAGCAATAGGGCTTCCCGGGGGGATAAACTCCACTGCCCACTTGGCGAACGATGCTGCCACAGGAATGTTTACCGAGCCGGTGACAAAGCCCTTTGAAAACTCTTCTAGGGCGCGCACATCTAGTAAGAAGGTTTTATGTGGATCCAACGCCGCTATCTCGCAGGGCGGCATATTGCGCGACGGCACCAGGTCGGCTAGCAGCGTCTGCCCGGCGAGGTTAATTTGCTTCATGCGCGCAAAATAGCTGGGCAGCGGAGGCGTATTTTGAAGCAGCTTTTCCATCCAGCTGTCTTCAGAATCTACTTGCAACAGGGGATTAACGAGCCTCTCGTAGCCCAAGGTAGATGAATCCATGCCACCAATTAGTTTGCCACACAAGGATCCTGAGCCGTGAGCCGGGAATATCGCTAGATAGTCGGGTAGCTTGGGTAGCACGTTTATAATAGAGAGGTAAAGCTGCTTTGTGAGGGTCTTGGCTGCCTCTTCCCCAAGTAAATCTGGACGACCAGCGCTGTCGACGAGTAGAAAATCTCCTGTGAGAGCCATGCAGGGATGCTCTTTACTGCGTGTGCCATCAAACACGATATAGCTCATATGTTCAGGGCTGTGGCCGGGCGTGTGCCAGGCCTGTATGCGCACTGAACCTAGGTCCACCTCATCGCGGTCTTGTAGCGCTCTGTCAGCGTACTGCGGCGTCCAGCCCTGGCCGGCCGCGCCAGAGCAGTGAATCGTCGCCTTGCCCTTCAAGTGGTGCTTGAGCTCTCTGGCGCCGGAAAGGAAGTCAGCGTGGACATGAGTTTCCAAGATATCAGTGATCGATAGCTTTTCGCTTTCGATAAGCTTCAGGATGGGCGTGATATTTCTTACGGGATCGACCACAGCGCACTGGTTAGTTTTTTGGTCGACGAGCAGGTAGGTGAAAATAGCCAGTTCACGAGTTGACAACCGGTGCATGCGCATAGAAAAAACCTCGGGGTGTATGATCCTTTTAAGCAGGCCAGCAGCTTCTGGCAAACAGGAAAGCAGGCCGGCTCCGGGATAGCTTATTTTGTTTCTCGCGGGATTGGTTCTTTTTTTAGCGGGAACTGCTGGTTAATAACAAGGGCTTTTCCTTCTTGATTTCTTCAAGTCATTCATTTACAATATCTCCTATGTCTGAGCGGAAAAAGTTTGCATTAGATTTGTCTGAAACAGAATGGCGGGAGTGGTTAGCTACGATTGGTGCTCCGGCGTTCGCAGCCAAGCAAATTCTCGACTGGATTTTTCGTCATCATGTGACAGACCCGCTTAAATTTTCTAACCTCTCTTTAGCTGTGCGCGAGGCTCTTTTAGCGGGGTTTGAGTGGGAAGGCTACGCCATCGATTCCGCGCTATCTTCTATAGATGGAAGTGAGAAACTGCTCTTGAAGACAACCGACGGTTTATTTACCGAGCTGGTGATTATGCCCTCAGAGAACCGCATGACACTCTGTGTGAGCAGTCAAGTAGGCTGTCGCATGGGCTGCACCTTCTGCCAAACTGGAAAAATTGGCTTCAAACGCCATCTTAGCCGCGGAGAAATCTTGGCGCAGGTCATACTGGCCAATCAACGGCTAAGCGAGCGCAAAGTTTCCAACGTGGTTTTTATGGGGATGGGAGAGCCTTTGGACAACTACGATGAGGTCGTGGCGGCCTGCCGGGTGATGATCGATCTACGTTACTTTGGACTCTCGAAGCATCGCGTGACTGTCTCTACTTCGGGCCTCATTCCCGAGATCCAGCGCTTAGGACAGGATCTGCCCGTACGTTTGGCCATTTCGCTTCATTCCGCCGACGATGCCCATCGTAGCGCGATGATGCCGGTCAACCGTAAATATCCACTGGCGGAACTGAAGAAGGTGCTGCTGGAATATCCCGCTCCTTCGCGTTATGGCATCACCTTCGAGTATGTGATGATCAAAGGCGAAAACGACTCTATCAAAGATGCCAAACGTTTGGTCTCTTTTCTCCACGGGATCAAAGCGAAAGTAAACTTGATTCCGATGAATCATTTTCCTGGTAGCGCTATGTCGTGCGCGGACTCAGAGCAAATCAAGGCCTTTCAAACATACTTGAGCGAGCGTTGTATCCCCGCTCCCGTGCGTTACAGTCGCGGGCAGGATGTAAGCGCTGCCTGCGGACAGCTGGCCGCTAAACGCGAAGAAGAATTAGGTCTAGACCCGCGCATTCTACGTCGTCAGCGCAGTTAAGGCGCCCTCGTCCGAGTGGGCAATGATTATTGCCGCCGTCCTCATCGCATTACTAGCAAGACTGACGGTAGGCTGAGCAAAATTTTTCGAGAGTTGGCCTAAAAAGCGGTAGGCCTCCTGTGCATTGCGCCTTAGGGCGGCCTTTTATGAGGTATGCTAACAAAAATAACGCAGGTATCGTGAAACAGTCTCATTGTACAGCGGAAGGCCTGAAGATGGCACTCTAGACCACTCTGCCCACAAGGTCGTAGCCGGCGATATCTGTGATTTCAACGGTGTAGATCTGTCCGAATGCTTTCACTAGCCTACCGTCGTTGATGATGACCTCTCCATCAATCTCTGGGCATTGGCCGCGATGGCGGCCGCGCATGAGTAGATTTGAGTCGGGGTGATACCCCTCAACGATTATGGGAAGGCGCTTGCCGATCCATTTGCGATTGTTTTTCTCAACGACTTTTTGCTGTAAGTTGGCCAAATGCTTTTGCCGCTTGCTTTTCACCTCGTCGCTTACCTGTCCAGGGAGGGTGGCTGCGTGGCTACCGGGTTCCTGCGAAAACTTGAAGATTCCCACATTGTCTAGAGGGTACTCTTGAATGAACTGGCATAGCTCTTCAAACTGCTCTTTAGTCTCTCCTGGGTAGCCCACGATCAAGCTGGTGCGGATAGAGATGTCGGGCACCTCTCTGCGCAATTTGGTGAGGCTGTTGATGATGTCTTGCTTGCTTGTCGCGCGGCGCATAGATTTCAAGAGATCATCGTTTATATGCTGGAGAGGCATGTCGAGGTAGGGGCAGATGCGCGAATCGTTTTTCATCAGCGCGATCACCTCATCGTTGATCTCATCAGGGTACAAGTAGAGCAGCCGCAACCAGAAGTCTCCGGGCTCTTTCAGCAGCTCCTGGAGCAAATAAATCAGTCCTTCTACTTTAGAAAATCCTTTGTCGCGGCCCCAATCACCTAAATCTTGGGCGATCAGGATAATCTCCTTCACACCTTGATTGCGAAGAATGCGGAACTCTTTCAGGATTTGGTCTGTAGGCTTGCTTTTGAGCGGGCCTTTGATATCTGGGATGATACAGTAAGCACAGCGTTTGCGGCAGCCTTCTGCGATCTTAAGGTAGGCGTAATGTTTAGGGGTGGAAAGCTGGCGGGGTACTTCGCCGGATTCTAAGTAACTGCGCGCTGTGGTAATCTGCTCGCCTTGCTCGTTGGCGTGTACAGCCTTTAAGATGCCCTCTACGTCTCCAGAGCCCAGCAGAAAGTCAACTTTGGGCTGGTGCTCTTTGATATCTTGGCTGTGCGTTTGCACCATGCAGCCTGTAACAATCACCTTGGCGGATTTTTTGCGTTCTGTGATCGCGTTACCAATGGTGTCTAGGGACTCTTGTCGCGATGCTTCAAGGAAGCCGCAGGTATTAATAATGATATAATCTGCTGTGGGTAGCTCTTGAGCGACCTCATAGCCGGATTGCAGCAAGATGCCAAGCATCACTTCCGTGTCCACTAGGTTGCGGGGGCAGCCTAAACTGATAAAATGGATCTTATTTCCACGTTCGCGGAAAGTCATTTCTCGCTCAATGCCGGTCTCGCGCGAATTAGTGTTGGGCGTTTGCGGTAGCGAATTTTCACGATACATTTTTAACATTTGAGCACCAAAAAAGTTGACAATGCGTTCTATTTTAACGGGTTGTCGGGGACTTTGCAAGCAAAATGGCTACGGCATTCTTAAATATAAATTAGCAATGAGTTTCACCGGCCGTTTTGCAAGGTATCAATTCAACTCAGATTGTCTTGTGGTTTAAAAAGAGACTATGTTAAAAACATCTAGATCCCTTTTTTAGATAGTTGGATGTCACTTTACGTAGTGGTGTTCAGGGATGGCTGATTTTTAGGCAAACCGCAAAATTTAGGAGTTTAACAATGGTAGACTTACAGGCATTTAACCCTTTTCCGGTCAGCTTTGACCGATTTGCTCCGACCTTAGTTGCTGGACTTATCGTCGGCCGCAGCTTACGGAATAGAGGTTTTGAAGGCACCCAAGCAACACTAGCTGGCGTAGGGCTAGTTGCAGGTGCGCAATTAGTTCGTAACTTGACGGCTCCTATATTTAAAGAGGGCACTGGCTTCAAAAAGCAATGGGGCACTCTTTATACTCAACCTAATGAGAGATCCCCACTCGCCAGTCGCTTTGCTCACAACTTCGCGCGCGATATCACTTTGGGTGCTCTAGCTTTGGTGTCAGTTGCAGGCGTGCTTAGTTACACGAAAGACGCTCGTATTATTGGACCTGCAGTTGGCAGCCCAGCGGCCCAGTTGTTTGCTCAATTCTCGCGAGCCACTGGTTGGACGGCAAAATTAGGCAGAGCAGTTTCGATTGGGGCTCTCGTTGCTAGTGCCTCTTGGATCTCTCGCCAAGCACTGCATATCGTTGACAAGTTAGCTGCTAGTGATTATTCGGGCATCTCTCTTCAGGCGTAGTTTAGTCAAAGTAAGTTTGTATCAAACACCGCTGAGAGTGATCTCAGCGGTGTTTTTTTTTATTTGACTCAGGGCTAAAAGGAATGTTTAGGGGATAGCGCACAGGACAAAGATAGCACCCTCTTCAAAGCCTGTTCGTTAAGTGGTCGCAAGCTTTAAGGCACTGGCAAAGAAGGTTGCTCTGCGGGGGAACGGGCTTGTGTGTGAGAAGACTGGCTCGCAGATCAACTGACTCATTAAACAACAAAAACGCCGCTGGAGCCTAAGCTTCAGCGGCGTTATTATGTAGGTGGTTTAATGTAGGCTACCAAGAAACGTTCATTACCGGGATTACTGAGAAGTAAGGGCGGCTTGCTTGGATGTTGATAAAACCGACTTGAACCCCCCTCAGGTGATTGGTGTAGTTTACGATTCCCAACTGGGCTCCTGTCAACTGTTCTGTATAGTTGATGGCGCCTAATTGAAAGCCATTAACGGTGCCTGCTGAGTTTAGCAGGAGCGCGTTCTGGAAGCCCAGGAAATCTCCCTCGACTAGATTCAGGATGCCATGCTGCGCGCCGAGACCGTTGCCACACACTTGGTTGATTGCACCAATTTGTGTTCCTAAGAGGTCGTTGCCAACTAGGTTAACAACACCGATTTGGTAGCCGGTTAGGTTATTGGACAGGCGGTTGACCATGCCGACATCTAAACCTACTAGGCTGTGGTTGCTGCCGTAGATTAGGCTGATACGTGTGCCCTGGATAGAGTCGCATTCTCTTGATGTCTGAGCTGGTTCGAAGAGACCCAGTGAGATAACAGTATTGCGACCGCTAAAAATGGTCTCGCAACCATTTTGGGTGTTTGCGCAGCGACCTTCAACATTTGCCGCAAGGGAGGTGAAGGCGATGCACGCTAGGGCTAGTGTGCTCGTCAAGTATTTAAACCAATCTTTCATATAATTCCCTCCTCATGTTTCGGGATCTTATCTCAGTACCTAAGAAAACGATCTTAGGCGCCTTCACGCATTGGTGTCAATAGGCAAGATCAAGACACAAAAGTAGCCTCTAAAACAAAGAAATCGGCTGGTTCCGGGACAGCTATCTACCTCATTTTGCTCCTTGGCTAAGGTTGCGAATTCGTCCCAAACTACACCTGCTTGTTAGCCCTCAATGAGCAGGTTTTTTAACGGGATTGCTATAGCGGCTCGAGGCAAACATAGAAATTATACAGGCGACTTGACGCATTAGTTGTTAGCCGTCCTCAAGAACATTTGCTCGTTATCGCCTTTTTATCCGCCTTCTATTTATCCAATAGTGGCCCTTGGCCCTGCAAGACCACGGTGCCTACGATGTGAATAGGCCAAGCTAGGCCTTCTGGCAGATCTTGTGTGGGCGCTACAATGACCTTGCCGGATAATTCGGAATCTATTTTACCATCATTGATCCAGCCGCTTCTAAGATCGAGATGAATTTTACCAGTGTCTTCTCCTTTGAGCTGGTAACTGAAGGTGATGTCTCCTACAGTCATCTTAGGTGCGTCTGCCAAAGGCATCCGAGAAATTTTAACATCTAGTGCGGCTTGGTTATCGCTGACGGCAAGGAGCGTGTAGTCGATGTGCAGTCTGACCGGATAACCGTATTGTATGCTGAATTCTTGCAGCCAGTGTTCTCCTTGTTTGATGGGTTGTTCGGGGAACGAGCTGATTAGGCTGTTCATCATTTCTTGCGTGGCTTTGTCGCCAAATTGATTTTTGAGGGCCTCTTTAGAGAGAACAGCCTTCACTTCTGGCGGGGCTGTCATGTTATCTACGAGGTTGTCTACTAGTAGGTCAGCGCCTTTCACATCGAGCACCTTTCCGATTGGGCTCATTGTTAGTTGATAGGTCTTGCCTACAATGTCGGCGAGAGGAAAATTTTTGTTGTCTGCTCCATTGGAATCGAACTCTATAGGTTCTGGCAGCCCTGTGATTTTGTAGGCGAGAGATTTGTAAGTAATCTCCATGTTGTAGTTGGCATCGGCGTCGATTGAAGCAACCGCGCAGTTTAGGCCCATTTGGAGCATTTGGTGAAATTTAAGAACGGGCGCCTGAGGAATTTCTTGGGTGATGTCTTGATCGATTGTGGCTTGAAGAGTGTAGACTTCGCCAACTTTTAGCTTTAGTCGCAGGTCGCTATTGGGGATTTTACGGTCGTTAGATGAGTTGCAACCCGTCAAACCAAAAGTAAAGAGAACGGCGATAGCAAGAGTGGTAAAATACTTAAGATTCATGGTTTTTCCTCGCAGAATGGGGTAAGTGTTACACCATAGCGATCTGGGGAATTTTATCAAAGATGCCGCTTCGAAGGCGCTATATCGTATGACATATTGGCCAAGGCGGCGCACAGTTGAAAACGCGCCCTGGAAAGTACCTCGAGAACGCTGTTAGTACCCAAGTGGTATCCCAGCAGAGGCTTTTCGGGAGAACTCAAGATGGTGGTTTCTACCGCCGTGGTGTAGGCCTAGTAGGCTTTAATGACCTTCAAGAGAACGTTGAGCTCAGTATTTTTCAGTTCGTCAAAGCCGATTCGGCTGTTTCTTTTGCGTTGGCGATTTGGTAGCCTATAAAGAACAGAATGTCAACCGAAAAGAGCGCCAGAATGGCCTCCTAGTGGAAGCTGAAGCGGGTTGCATAAAAAATCTTTTTCGGGTACCTAAGGAGAGGTGATCTCGTCTATTTTTTAATTGCACGCGTTGCCAGAGCACTACTTAATGAGCCCAAAAATGGCCCTGCTCGGGTGTAAAGAATGTTGGTTCGTTGGCCGATTGCCATTTTTGGGAAAAATTGAGGCGTTTTTATCATGCTATTTAAGGGGACAGCCTATGCGTTAGGCGCTTGTCTGATTTGGGGGATGATCTTTGTGATCCCGCTCTTCATGGAGGGGTTCAGCTCCATGGAGATCGCTTTAGGGCGCTATCTTGTTTACGGGACTCTGTCTCTGGCTATTTTGGCCAAAGCATTGATGCAAGGGACCTGTCGCTATCCCTGCTCGATCTGGATGCGGGTTCTGATATTTTCTTTTGTACTGTCGCTTGGCTACTACCCAGCCTTAATCCTTTCTATCCGCTACGCGAACGCTTCGGCAAGTGCGCTGATTTCTGGGTTGGCGCCGATCGCCATAGCGTTTTACGGAAATTGGCGCGAGCGGGAATGCAGCTTCCGCAGCTTGATCCTACCCTCGCTGTTGATTTTGGGTGGGCTGGCGACGATTAACGTACCGCACATGCGGCAAAGCGCTTCCCCCTCTGATTATCTGCTAGGGTTAGGCTGTGCAGTCTTCGCTCTATGCGCTTGGGTCGGTTACGTAGTTGCTAACTCGCAGTTTTTGAAGCGAAACCCACAAGTTAAGTCCTCTGACTGGACCACTTTGATTGGCGTGGGGGCGCTATTTTGGTCGGTGCTGGTTATAGCGATCATGGGTGTTTTCTATGTGGAGCATTTTGAACCGCAGCGTTACGTACTGAACGAGCCTGAATTTGCTGTCTTTTTGGTGGGTTGTGTGGTCCTCGGATTGATATGTTCTTGGCTAGCCCAGTATTTTTGGAATAAAGCCAGCTTTTATTTGCCAGTTTCCTTGGCGGGCCAGATCACAGTTTTTGAGACCATATTTGCGATTTGTTTTGTATACGCGGTAGAGCAGCGGTTTCCTCCGCAAAAAGAGGTGTTCGGGATTACGCTCTTCTTAATGGCCACAGTGGTGGCGCTGCGGAGGTCTCTGCGCGCGATTGAGAAGAAGGCTTAGCTGGAGCTCTCACGGTGAAAAAGCATGGGCTGGTCTCCATTCATCGGCTGAAAGCCGAGGCCCTCATAGAAAGGTTGTGTATCGCGCTCTGCGATTAGACCCACCCAATCTAACCCTTTGGCCAAGCAGACAGCCGTCAGTCGGCGCACTAGCTCTTTGCCGATGCCTTGGCCGCGGTATGCTGGTTTCACCACAAGATCCTGGATATATCCGTCGCTATAGCCGTCCGAGATCACCCGCCCCATCGCAACAGGTCGGCCATTATGGGTGGCGATCAAAAAACAGAAGCTGCCTTTGATCATGCCGGGAATGATCTCTCGGTTGTGAGGAGTTTCTTCCCACCAGCCGCCTGCTCGATAAAGGTCAACAACGTCGTCTACCGGCAGTTCGGCAGTTATTTCGTAGTGGATGGGCTCTTCGGTCATTCGTTAATTCTCCCTTGGCAAAATCGCGAATAGATTCCTCTTAAATCTGTGTGTTGTCAAGCAAAAAGGTCTCTTTGCCTTAATAGGTACTAATGTGATAATATATCTAAACTATAAACGTAATTTTGATACAACATCGAGGCTTTATGAGCTTAAAACAGTTTTTTTATTTATTTTTTGTGGGTACTTGCTCCGTGGGATTAGGCAGAGCGATCGATAAGTGTAAAGAAATGTCTGGACTAGATGAAATTCACGCCAAATTGGAGCGCAAAGTCGCAGAACGCAAAAATTGGCAGACCGGGGATTCAGCCAGCAGCGAATAATCCTGCTGCTTCATAAAAGGGTTCCTTTTAGCAAAAAAGTGGCGATGCTGAAGTAGATCATCAGGCCAGTCACGTCGACAAGCGTTGCCACAAAAGGGGCTGAAGAGACAGCTGGGTCAAACCTACAACGCTGCAGGATTAGAGGCAGTAAAGCCCCCGAGAGCGTGCCCCAGAGGATGACTCCGACTAGGGCAAAACCGACGGTGAGCGCGACCAATAGCCAGTGCTCACCATAGAGGTTGCTTGAGAGAAGATGCCACAGGCTTACGCGGCAGAAGCCAATTGCACCCAGTGCGCCGCCTAAAAAAAAGCCCGAGAAAACTTCTCTGCGCATCACGCGCCACCAATCCTTTAACGTGACTTCACCTAAAGCTAGTGAGCGAATGATCAGTGTCGAAGCTTGCGAACCTGCGTTGCCTCCGCTGGAGATGATTAGCGGTAGGAACAATGCCAAAACTACAGCACGCGAGATTTCGTCTGCGTAGTAGCCCATGGCTGTGGCTGTGAACATTTCCCCAACAAACAGAATCACAAGCCAGCTAATTCGCTTGCGCATCAGCTCAAAAAAAGGAATATCCAGGTAAGGCTCTTTCAGCGCCATCAGGCCGCCGATCTTGTGCATGTCTTCTGTATCCACCGCTACCGCTACCGACATGATGTCATCAAAGGTGACAATACCTAGAAGGATTCTCTTAGAATCGATGACAGGCAAAGCTACGCGGTTATATTTTCGGAAGGTTTGGATGGCGTGCTCTTGGTCGTCATTCACGTGGAGCGCGATGAATTGGCCATCACCCAGCTCCTTGGCAGTTTTGTCCGGGTCAGCCAGCAAGAACATACGGATGCGAAAATCGTCTATCAAATGGCCAGCATCATCAACTGCATAAATAACGTTGATCGTTTCACTGTCGCGGCCCTTAGCGCGGATATAGTCCAACACCTGTTTCACTGTCCAATCGGGTTTGATGGCAAGGTAGTCAGGCGTCATCAAGCGTCCGACACTGTTTTCTGGATAGCCCAAAAGCCTGATGGAAAGTGTGCGCTCATCCGGTGAAAGATGCTTCAGTAGCAGGACAACTAGCTCTGCCGGCAGCTCCGCTAAAAGCGCTGTACGATCATCCGGAGAGATGGCGTCTAGTAGGTCGGCCCCGCGCTGTGAGGGCAGCAATGTTAAGAGCTCTTCCTGTGTTCGCAGCGGTAAGTGTTCGAAGGTCGCGACCGCATTTTTTTGTGAAAGAGCGTTGAAGATTAATAATTGCAGGCTAACAGGGGCGGAGTCAAGGTACTCGGCCAAGTCGATGGGCAAGGCGGCATTTAGCTGTTCCGAAAATAGTAAAACGTTATCGGTCAGCACTGCAAAATCTGGAAGCGATGATTGTTTGCTAGGCATAGCTCACGCATAAACCTAACGTGGAGTAAAAAGCAACCTTGACCTAGGCTTACCAGCGAGGTAGACTATGAGCACTTAACTTTGCCTGATTAAAGATTATAATATGCATCGAATCCTCTGTGCTTTGTCCCTCAGCCTACTGCTGACCTCTTGCTGTCCCAAGCTGCTGGTACCAGAAAATGACGTCTGTGACCCAGAGCCGTTCTTTATTCCCGAAAGGGTACGTGTCGCTCTGGTGTTAGGAAGCGGCGGCGTACGTGGCCTGGCTCACGTTGGTGTGTTGGAAGAACTAGAGGCGAACGGTATCTACCCAGACTTGATCATTGGGTGTAGCGCAGGAAGTATTGTAGGGGCTCTCTATGCCGACAATCCCTCCATTAAAGAGATCAAAGATGCCGTTTGGAGTATAGGTGTAGATTCTGTGCTCGATATCAGCCTTTGGAAGTGCCGCTATGGCCTTTCGCAGGGCGCCAGGATGCAAAACATGCTGCACCGTTGTTTGCGAGCTACCACTTTTGAAGAGCTGAAGATTCCCTTGGTTGTGGTGGCAGCGGATTTGTATAGCGGCGAGTTAGTTCCTATGGGCTCAGGAGATCTTGTAAGCGCTGTTCAGTCCTCTTGTTCCATCCCGTTTGTATTTGTGCCTTGTCAACGTCAAGGGCGCGTGCTGATCGACGGGGGAACAATCAACCCCGTCCCTTCGATCGTGGCGCACGATCTCGGCGCCGAGATCGTGATCGCGGTCGACCTTTGCGAACTTTTACCCAAGACCTTTCCCACCAATCTGTTTGCTATTTTAGACCGCGCCACAGAGATTGCGTTCATGTGGCAGAACGAGGTGTGTACGCGACATGCTGATATCGTGATACGCCCCAAAACATGCGGCATAGGCTGTTTCAATGACAAAGCCAAACAGCAGCTTTACGAGGCGGGGCGATACGCTACGCGCAAGAAGATGGCGCAGATCAAAGAACTTGTGGATAAGCTACCGCCTAAAGAAGTCTCGTGTAATCGGCTTTTCAGCCCTAAATGCTACACCCCGAATATCTTCCAAGACTTATGGGAAGAGCTTTGTACAGTGCCTAAGGAGCTCTCTGAGATGGCTTCCGGGGAGGCTAACGAACAGAGTGAAATGTTTTTTATTGATTCAGGCAGCGAAGCCACAGTGACTGTCATCGAATAACCAAAACCTAGTGTATTTTATCATGTTACAACTGAAGTTAGTATCAAAGTCCTTTGGTGGACAAAAGCTCTTAGATGAGGTCTCTTTGTGCGTGAGCCACGGAGAGCGCGTCGCACTTGTGGGGCGCAATGGCGCCGGCAAATCTACGCTGCTGCGTTTGATCGCAGGCGAAGAAGAGGTAGACGGCGGAAGCATCATGATCCCCAGAGGTTATCGCATCGGCTTTTTGCATCAGCACCTCGATGTGACGGAATATACCGTGATCGACGAAGCAGCTCTTGGACTGGTGCAGGACAGGCCGGAGCATCGTCATCGCGTCGAGGCGTTGCTGTTTGGTCTTGGCTTTTCCAAAGACGACCTCTACAGCCACCCGGACTCTTTTTCAGGCGGATACCGCATCCGCATTCACCTGGCGAAACTACTCGCTTCAGAACCTGATTGCTTGCTTTTAGATGAACCCTCCAACTACCTAGACATAGTTTCGCTTCGCTGGCTGGTGCGCTTTTTGCAGCGCTGGAAGGGTGAAATGATCGTTATCTCCCATGACCGCGAGCTGCTCGATGCCATCTCTACGCACACCGTGGGCATTCATCGCAAAGAACTCAAGAAGGTGGAGGGTGGGACCGAAGAGTACTATTCGCAGATTCTTCTAGAAGAAGAGGTTTTCGAAAAGACGCGTGTAAAAACGGAAAAGAAAAAAGCGCACATGCAATCTTTTGTAGACCGTTTCGGTGCCAAGGCCAGCAAGGCAGGCCAGGCCCAATCCAGAATGAAAGCGCTGGCGCGCTTACCTGTTTTGGAGCAGTTAGCTGCGCTTGAAAATCTTGATTTTAAGTTTCGCTATGCGCAGTTTAACAGCCAAAAGGTTCTGGCCGCCACAGATTTAGGGTTCGCCTACCCCGAGATGGACCATCGTATCATAAACCAATTTGACCTGCTGGTCGAAAAACAGCAGAAGTTGGCCCTTATCGGTAAAAACGGCAAGGGTAAGTCCACTCTGTTACAGCTTTTGGGAGGCATTTTAGTACCGCAGGAGGGAGTAGTCAAACTCTCTGAGAACGTGCGTATTGGCTACTTTGGACAAACGCACATTGAGCGCTTAAATTTGGCCAAGACGGTTCATGAAGAGGTTTCTACAGCTAACCCGAATCTGACCTATTCCTCAGTGCGCGCCATCTGCGGAGCGATGATGTTCTCAGGGGATGCAGCGGAGAAAAAAATCTCGGTACTGTCTGGGGGCGAGCGCAGTCGGGTGCTTTTGGGCAAGATTTTAGCCGCCCCTTGCAATCTCCTTCTCTTAGATGAGCCTACTAACCACCTAGACATGGAATCTGTGGAGGCTTTGGTTACGGCCATCGAGCTGTTTGAGGGGGCCGTGATTCTCGTCACTCATGCCGAATGGATTTTGCGCAGGTTGCCTGAACGGTTGGTGATCTGTCGCGATGTGGATAAAATAGTTTTTGAGGGTACTTACGAAAACTTCTTGGAGAAAATTGGCTGGGAGGAGGGAAAACCCGCAGCGCCAGAGAAAAAACCTTCTAAACCCATTTTAGGACGCAAAAATCCTGCTCAGGCAGCTCTAAGAAAACGCATGGCTGATCTAGAAAAACAGATCACGGAGGTGGAGGTGGCGATGGAGGCCTGCACCAATAAGATCATAGAAGCCACCCATGTGCATAACGCCACTTCTATGGGCAAGCTATCCAAAGAGCTCGATCAGCTGCAGGTAAAGTTGGATCTATACTATCATGAGTATGGCGTGGCCGAGAAACTAGCAGCGGAGGTAGAGAGCAGCCCCCACTAAAAAATAAGCAATCGGCCTCATGCTGTTGCCTATCCGCAGCTGAGGCTACCAATTTCGTCGCAAGCTAAGCCTTCTGTCAACCCTCGCCGAGCCAGTTTCTTGTTTCAGCAGAAGCTGCTGCAGAGGCTGAAACCCGGTTGCTTTTTTTTCGCTAATCTGTCATCCATAGTGGTATCTACCACAACGTCTTTTACTAAGGAGAAGGATATGGGAAAATGCGATGATCATTGCGGCTCTCACGATCACGAGCACCGCCACCATCACCACAGTTGCGCAGACGAATTCGAAAGCTGCTGTGAAGATGATTGCTACGAGGACTGCGATAGCGACTTTGCTGAAGAGATGCTAGAACTAGCTGACGACGCTTGGCTGTGTTTGTTGAAAGACAAAGTCAAAGAGCAAATTTTGGCCACTAGCGGTAAGCAGCTTGATGAACTAGCTAAGCTAATCTCCGAAGCCAATTGCGCCCGTTGGAAGTCAAAAATGGCAGAAGAAGCTGCCGTAGACGGATTTAGGGATGAATTGCGCAGTTTTTTTGGTAAATGCGAGTAGTAAGTAACTCTAAGAACGCCAAAAACGGCAGTCGGGCTGAACGTCCAACTGCCGTTTTTTTAGAGCGGTCGTATGCCAGAATATCCTAGGCTGTATTTTTTTTGCTTAGTTCTTCCCAGCGGAGGTAAAGCTGCTCTATCTGATTTTCGGCCAGGCCTACGGCTGCGCAGAGATCGTGTAGGCGTTGGCCATCTCCCGCGATAACAGGGTCACATAGCAGTTTGTTGAGCTGTTTGACCTCTTCTTCTAGCTTGGCGATCTTGCCTTCCAGCTGTTCATATTCGCGTTTTTCGGTGTAAGAAAGCTTCGTTTTAGGAGCTGCTGATAGTTCTTTCTTTTTCTCCCTTGTTGGCTCTGAGACGTTTTTGATAGGTGCCTGAGTCGTTTGCCACTGTGCGTAGTCCGCGTAAAACTCAGTTTTGTCTGGATCGCCCAGCGCTAGCACCGAATTGCAAATGCGGTCGAGCATGCAGCGATCGTGTGTGATTAGGACGACGGCACCAGGAAAATCGATGAGGCCATTTTCTAGCATCTCTAGCGTGGGGATGTCGAGGTCGTTGGTGGGCTCATCGAGCAACAGCAGATCAGCTGGCTGTAGCATGAGGTGTGCAACGGAGATACGGGCTCGCTCACCCCCAGAGAGCTTTCCTATAGGCATGTCCAGCACGTCCGGGGAGAAGAGAAATCGTTGACACCAGCCGTTGACGTGAATGGGCTGACCACGGAAATTCACAAAATCGCCGTTAGGGGAGAGCGCCTGTCGCAGCGAAAGAGTATCAGGCAAACGCGCGCGGTGCTGGTCGAAGTACACGACTTTTAAGGCGTCGGCTCGTTTCAGGGTCCCTTGATCGGGGGCCAGTTCGTTAGCGAGCAGGCGCAGTAAAGTGGTCTTGCCGCAGCCGTTAGGACCCATGAGACCGATGCGCGAACCCGGCGAGAGGGTGAGGTCGAGATTGCGAAAAAGCAGCCGATCTCCCAGCGTTTTACTCAGATTTTTACCGGTGAGCAGTTTTCGTGTTTGACGTTCGGTGCCTTCAAAATCGATGTCGGCCTTATGCTGGCGATTGCGTTTATGGACGTCGGAAAGTTCTTTCAGAGTATCGTGGGCGTCATCGATGCGCGACTGGGCTTTGGTGGTGCGCGCCTTTGGCGACTGGCGCAGCCATTCAGTTTCTTTACGCGCTTTGGAGGCGATGGAGCGCTCCTGTTGGAGCTGTCCCTCTAGAAAGAGCTGCTTCTGCGCGAGAAACTGACTATAGGGGCCGTCGATGGCGAACATGCCCCTGGGATAGGCTTTGTTGATCTCTACCACGCGATTGGTGGCGTTCTGTAGAAAGTAGCGGTCATGGCTGACCAGGATATAGGTGGTTGCTTCCCGCGCGAGGAACTTCTCCAGCCAAACAATACCTTCGAGATCCAGGTGGTTCGTCGGTTCGTCGAGGAGAAGTAGGTCGGGAGAAGAGATCAGCTCCCTAGCCAGGGCTAGGCGCTTTTTCCAGCCGCCAGACAGAAGTGCCGCTGAACGGTCGCTTTGGCGGAAACCAAATTTGCTCAGCCAGGTTTCGGCGTGGCGCTCTTTTTCGTAATCGGGCCCGGACGGCTGAGCGTCGACGAGTACTTCCAAGGGAGATTTGTCTGGAAATTCGCAAGTTTGCGGCACATAGCCAATGCGCAGGCCTTTGCGTGGCGCGAGGGTGCCGACGTCTGGGCTTTCCAGTCCGGCGATGATCTTCAATAGCGTGGTTTTTCCCGAGCCGTTGGGACCGATTAGCCCTAAGTGGTCGCCTGAAAAAATGCTTAGGGTTAAGTCTTTGAATAGATTGCGCGTCCCGATTGATTTAGAAACAGCCTGGCAGCTATAGAGTAGGTTCATAAGTAGAGATCCAAAGAAAAAGCGATTTTAAAACACAACATCATATTTGCTGTCTCTGTTGTTGGCAACGAGTTTGCCGGTTTGCAGGCAGGGTATAGGGAATTACGGCAAGTCCCTGATTGGCCTGCGACAGGTCAACGGATGCCTCGGGCCTTGAGGAATTGCGAATCATTATGAGCGCCCTTTGTAAAGTACTCTATCTGTCTGGCGGGATGCTTGAGATGATCATATGATTGGCTTGTAAAGGATAGTATGAGGCATGCAAGGCCATTGGTGAGAAGAGACAGGGCTAAAAAAGCTCCGAAAATTTCCGTGAGGCCTTTTTGTCTATATGGCGTGGGTCTGAGACGTTATTAGGGATCGAAGATTTCTTCTGATTTCCTGTGCGCTGGGGTTCGCAAGTTAACGGCTTGAGTAGAGTGGCGTTTCACAGCGCTTTATCGAAGAAAAGCTACTTTAAGGTAACCTGGGAGAGGAAATTTTCTCTGGTGAGAAAATATGTATTCTTTATGCGATGTCAGGTCTTTGCTAAAGAAAGCGTTTAATCGCGCGCTTCGCAACGGCGCATGTCGGTCGTGAATATCTCTGCATTTAGTACCGCCTGCCATTTTGAAGCGCCCACTAGTCAGACTGTACCTAAGATTTACTGATTCCAGGGCATTTTGGCCAAGAACTTAGCTAGCGCACACCAACCTGTAAGGCCATTGTAGAGTAGGCCGAAGCCCAATAGACCGGCCAGAGTGAAAAAATGAGGGCTCAAGAGGTATCCTAAAAGCACACTCAAAGTAATACTAGAGCCGATGATGACCTGCACTTGTTGAGGCAAGGGTAAAACACGATCTTTGGCTGTTTTGACAGGAAAGCCCGCTTGCTTCCAGGCGAGGAGGCCGCCTTCAAGATTATAGATGTCTAGTTTGGGGTTTTGAGCCAAGAGCGTTTCGCAGGCCGTTCGGCTGCGTTGGCCGGAGCGGCAATGGATGACGATCTTTTTTTCTTCGCTATCGGGCAACGTTTGGAGTGACACCTGGCCTAGGGAGAGGAGCTGAGCGCTAGGAATGCTTTCAGCGCGGTTTTCACCGGGCTCCCGCACGTCAACTAGGATAGCCTCGCTTTTATCGAGCCAGTTTTTGAGGGTGGATGCGTCGACAGTGTTGATGGACATAAGGTGCTCCTAGGTTGGGGTTTTAAAACCTTTCGTGGGGCTTAAGGTATCTCCAGTGGCCTTCTGGGAGGTCTCCTAACCGGACACGCCCTACACGCACACGCTTGAGTTTGGCTACATACAGGCCGACAATTTCGCACATGCGTCGAATTTGGCGTTTTTTGCCTTCGATGAGGATAAAGCGCAAGACATCAGGCGGCATGAGGTCGACTTTGGCAGGTTTTAGCTTCACATCGTCTAGCCACAGCCCATAGCGAAGGCGGCGTAGCATGTCCTCGGTGATCTCTCCATCGACACGGACGATATATTCTTTTTCAATTTCAGAGCCAGGGCCGATCAATTTTTTGACGATAGCGCCATCTTGGGTCATCACCAACAAGCCCTTGGAGTCGATGTCTAGGCGACCTGCCACGGCGAGTTTTTTGAGATGACTTGGCTGGAGTGGCCGATCGCCTTCAATGCGGATCTGGTTTTTTGGAATGACAAGGTCAATGGCAGAGGGGTAGCCTTTTTCTGGCTGCGTGGACACATAGCCCAGGGGCTTATTGAGTACAATGGTCACTTTGCTTTGCTGTGCTTTTTTGGCCTGATGCGTCAGTTCAATTTTGGCGTTGAGTGTCACCTTCGTGCCGAGAGTAGAGACTACTTGCCCATCGACCAGTACCTGGCCCGCTTCAATGTATACGTCGGCCTCTCTGCGTGAGCAGAGGCCGCGCTCGGTCATTAATTTTGAAAGTCGGATCATTTCTTGTTCCATAAGCAAAAGCATAGTAACCGTTTACGAGGTCTAGTGCAACCTATGAAATCAGCCAGACTGTCGAGGTGGCCCACAAGCAGGCTGTGATGAGGGTGTGTCGATCACCTAAGAGCTCTCTTGCGGGATTTTCGCCCGCTTTCCAACGGTGTAATAAATAGAGGTAGCGGAAGATACCGTAGGTGACCATGGGGACCGTCCCGATTAAGTACTGGGTGTGGTGCGCCTGGATGGTTTGGGCGGCCGTGGTGTACAAACTGTAAGAAATGATTGCCCCAGCGGAGGTGATACTCAGTAGGTTATCCAGCAGCGCTGGGGTGTATTGTGTGAGGACCTTCCGTCGGTGCGTAGTCTGGTCTCCAAGCACAAGGATTTCGGCGCGGCGTTTGGAAAAACCTAAGAAGAGAGTGAGCATAGCGGTGCAAAGAAGCAACCATTCAGAAGGGGGAATGCCGACGCCGAGAGTGCCCGCTAAAACACGCAGGATAAATCCTGCTGAGATCACGAAGACATCGACCAGAACCACATTCTTGAGTTTGTAGGAGTAAGCGAGGTTGAGGATGGTGTAACCGATCACCAGCCAGAAATCAGTGTGGCTCACCAACGAGGCAATATAGATCGATCCAACCCAAAGTGCGCTTGCTAGCGCCAATGCTACAGACACAGAGACGGTGCCTGCGGCTAGCGGGCGATTTTTCTTTTTAGGGTGGTGCCGGTCGCTCATGCAGTCAGACCAATCATTCAGAATGTACATAGCGCTGGAGGCAAGCGAAAACGCCAACGCCGCAGCTATCACATGCAGGAAAAGGGGACCATTGTCCCAAGCATGGCTGAAGAAGAGGCCGATCAAAACAAAGCCATTTTTCCACCACTGTACGGGCCTCATGAGCTGCAGCAATTGCTTGGGGTGATTCATGACCTCTCCTTACAGCTTTAGACGCTTAAACAGACGCTCTGGAATGGCACAGATGATGTACATAACATAACGCCAAAACCAGGGGAGATACACTACGTCGGTAGATTTCTCCAGGGCCCGAACAATTCCTTCCCCAATCTCAATGGGAGAAGCCACTAGGAACATGCCTTTTTTTCCGAAGGTCATCGCGGTGTCCACAAAGCCAGGTTTAATGGTGACGACGCGTACAGAGCTTGGGTAAAGCCGGTTTCGCAAGCCCTCTAAATAGATGCTGAGGCCGCTTTTGGCGGATCCGTAAAGGTAGTTACTTTGGCGCCCGCGGTCGCCTGCGACTGAAGAAAGAGCCACCATGAAGCCCTGCTTTCGCGTTTCGAAGTAGTTGGCGCATAGGTTGAGGATAGAGCAAGGTCCGGTGTAGTTGCGCTCGATGATCGCCTGCGTTTCAGAGAAGTGTCGCTGGCCGCTTTTTTGGTCGCCAAGATAGCCCACTGCTAGCACCACGCCCGATAGCTCGCCACAGCTGTCGATGGCGGTTTGCAAGAAAGAGGGATGGGAAGCAAAATTTTGGACATCAAAGGTAGCAAATAGCACCTTCACTTGAAAACGTATTTGCAGATCGCAGGCGAGCCGCTGCAGCTCATCGGCATCTCTGCTGGCTAGGTATAGGGGGTATCCTCTTTCTGCCAGCGATTCAGCAACGGCGCGCGCGATGCTGGAGGTAGCTCCAAGGATAAGTACGGGGTGCGGGGCCATTAGGGCTCTCCGATACGCAAACGCCGAGCCAGGTCAGAGCTAAACTGGTTCTCTGGGTCGTATTGGCGCTTGATGGTGAGCCATTCGCAATAACGAGGATACATTTGGCGAAAGCTTTCCGGGCTGAGGCGCGCATCCTTTGCAAGGTAAATGCGGCCACCGTGCTGCAGGACGATCTCATCGAGCTGGTTAAGATGGTGGAGCGAATCAGTGCCTTTGATCGGCAGATCCACAGCGAGTGTGTATCCGTTGGTGGGAAAGGAGAGCAGACCCAGTCCTTGAGCGCCGAAGCGTTTGACGACCGCCAGAAAAGAGGGGTCGCCTCTATGACTTAATTTGTTAAGCACCTGCTTGAATCCTTCCAAAGCGGTTGTGTGAGGCAGTACACACTGATACTGTACAAAGCCCTTTTTACCATAAAGACGGTTCCAGTGCGCGACTGCGTCGAGCGGATAAAAGTAGCTGCGGTAGTCGGTAACGAAGGGAGCTTTTTTACGACTCTGCAGTTGGTAATAAAGGCCATTAAAGAGGCGTACAGAGCAGGGGCCAATGAGAGAACGGCTCGGGCTAATAGGGAATGATAGGTGCTTTTGAGAGGGCAGGGCAAAAGGATCTCTGCCTGCAGGTAGCTCGCTGCAGGTGGCGTGGCGGCCTACCATGAGCACGCCTTTGCCCATCTTAGCTCCCTTAGCGAGGCAGTCGATCCAGGCCACGGAGTAGAGGTCGTCCTTGTTTTTATCGTCTAGAGCGGTAAAGAGCTCTTCAAGGTTCGCCGCCGCATGGTGGTGACAAATTACAGAGGCTGTTTCAATCGGCCTTAGTTGCAGTGCCACCTCGGCAATAATCCCGGTTAAACCCATGCCGCCGATCGTAGCATAAAATAGCTCCGCATGCTCTGTAGGGCAGCAGCGCCGCAGAGAGCCGTCTGCGATCAGCAGATCTATGTAAAGTACGTGGCCCGCCAGGCTGCCATCGCGATGGTGATTTTTTCCGTGCACGTCGGCGGCAATGCAGCCGCCGAGCGTTACATACTGTGTACCCGGTGTGACGGGCAGAAACCAGCCAGCCGGTACTATGAACTTTAGGAGGGTTTCCAAACAAACGCCTGCTTCGGCTCGCAGGACTCCCTTGTCAGTATCAAATGCTAGTACGCGATTGAGCTTTTCAGTGAGGATTACAGTACTCTTGGAGCTAAGGGCAGCATCTCCGTAACTGCGGCCCAATCCGCGTGCGAGCTTGGGTCCGCCGATAACCAATAGCTCTTGGTAGCGCTCTGGACGGCACACAGAAGCCTGGATCGCGGGGTAGTTATTCCAAGAGGTGAGCGCTGTTAGCATTGTGGTCGGCATCTACTCTTTTTACAAAATACAGAGCTAAAAAGCAAATACGCGAAGTGTTTTACAACGCTTCGCGCATTAAATTTTGGCTAGTACCCGTGGCTAGAGCCGCACCCGCATGCGGATTTTACGTTGGGATTGGTGATTTTGAAGCCCGACCCTTGCAGCCCGTCTGCATAATCGATTTCAGAGCCCATTAGGCGGGGGAGCATCTCTTTGTTTACGTGGATCTCTACCCCATGGCAAATTATGGTCTCGTCGTCGGCTTCGGCTTTTTCGGAATAATCCAGTACATATTCGAACCCGCTGCACCCCGCCATACGTTCGGCGAAGCGCATGCCCCAGCCGGTTTTGCCTTCCTCTTGAAGGATCGCTTGGTATTTGCTTGCGGCGCGCGCGGTGAGGGAAATCGTTGTGAGATCGACTTCTTCGTCAAGTAGAGCATTGAGGCGATTCACAAGCCGTTCAATGGCTTCTTCGTTCATACCGTGGCCTTTCATCCCCCCTTCAAGGGTCTCCCAGACAGCAGCGTGGCAGCCGACGCAATGCAATCCTGCATTGGTGATCTCTTGCGACAGCCTTTGTGCTTTCTGTGGGAAGAGAGAAAGGATCTCTTCGATGGTCATTTGTGGATGAACGCGTGTTTTTGTCTCTGGCGTATTCATAGTCAATCCTTAGAATGTGATCGTTACTTTACCCTGACGGATTTTACACTGACAAGCGAGCCGCTCACCGCAGCTTTCTTCACCGAGAAAGTCTTTTTCCTCTGTTGTAGGCTCTGAAAGATTTTCCATTCCTTCCTTCACCTCGATGACGCAGGTGCCGCACACGCCTTCGGTGCAGGCAAAGGGCACGCCTGCCTCTTCGCATGCCTCCGCAAGGCCGCTGCCGTCGGGAAGTTCTATTTCCTCATCCGAGTGATTGAATCTTAGAGTTGCCATATCGTTTTTCCTCAGGCTCTAGAATTAGGGATATTATGTAGCGATTGCGCATAATAATCAAGGCGAGATTTTGATTGATTTCTCTTCTCTACATATTGCAGACTAATGCGTTAGATCGCAACCGTTCAGGGTGGTTTTAAGGCAATGGAGGCATGGGAGCAGTTCCTGTTGATGCAGGAACGAGAAATTGGCGCCGATACAGTGCTTAAGTGGCTGCGTTCGCTGCGTTTATTGCGCTTTGATGCTTGTAATCTTTATTTAGAAGCGCGCGATGCCTTCCAGGTCTTATGGTTTGAAGAACATATGCGGGCTAAAGTCCTGAAGTATCTAAAAAACAACAACAACCACCGCATCGATGTGCACCTCACTTTAGTCGGGTCGGAGACTGTCAAGGCAGCAAATAATCGCAAAAAAGGAGCGGCAAAAGAGCCAACCAATACCTTCGAGCTCTCCTTCGAAGAGTGGAATCCGATTTGTACGTTTGAGAATTTGGTGCTCACTGAGCATAACTTGTTAGCCCATAAAATCCTGCGCGAAGTGGCGGGTCAGCAGCTAGCCCCTCAAATCACTACACATTCGGAATCTCAGTTAGCAGTATTTAATCCCATCTACCTCTATGGTCAGAAGGGGACAGGAAAGACCCATTTGCTGCAGGCAGTGGCCTACGCGTTGAAAGAGTCTGGCAAGAATGTTCTTTATGCGAGGGCGGAGACCTTTACAGATCATGTCGTAGCGGCAATTCGGGCAGGGGAGATGTCTATCTTCCGGAAGGCGTACCGCAGTATTGACGTGCTGTTGTTGGACGATATCCACGTATTTTCGCGCAAAGGGGCTACACAGGAAGAGCTTTTTCATACCTTCAACACGCTTCATTTGGTGGGTAAGCAGATCATCATGAGCTCGAACTGCGCACCGCAAGAGCTCAAGATGATCGAGGCACGCCTAGTCAGCCGGTTTGAATGGGGGATCGTGCTGCCGCTTGAGCCGTTGCAGCCCGACGAGCGGTTAGCCGTTTTGCGCACGAAAGCAAAAGCCTTGGACGTACAGCTGTCTAACCGCGCTGAAGAATATCTATGGAAGACTTTTTCGAGTAATATCGGCGCACTTTGCCACGCGCTAGAGGCGTTGGCACTGCGTAAACATGTGCGAGAAGGCTCAGCAAAGGGTGCTGTGATCCAATTGGCCTCGGCTAGGGCATTACTAGAGGATCTCGTTGCAGAAGAGGTTGCGCACGCCCTGCAGCCCGAGCAGGTGGTACGTGCGGCAGCTGAGCACTTCGGGATACGTATAGAGGATATTATAGGCCGTGCGCAGAGCAGAGAGTTTGCCCTCCCCAGGCAAATTGCCATGCACATTTGCCGCATGCGACTCAAACTTCCCTTCACCAAAATAGGTGACCTCTTTCAAAGGGATCACACCACCGTCATGGCTTCCGTTACGCAGGTCCAAACGCGGTTAGATCTGTCTGATCACGATCTCGCTGCTGATATTTGTGCTGTCGTGAAGAAATTGGAACGTTAGGCTTAAACCAGCAGCTCCCGCTAAAAAAAGGGAACCGAACTGGCTCTGGAGCCGCCGTCAGCTTCATTTTGCTCCTCACCCGCAAGCTTCGGCTACCAATTCGTTCCAAACTGAGCTTACTGTCAGCCTTCAGAGCCAGTTTCTTTTTTTAGCGGGGGCTGCTGGGCTTACGTAAATTGTATCTTTAAAGTTCTGAAACCTATAAACTCTACGGGCAAATTAATTGAGTTTACAATCTAGGGTTAATATGGACTACCAACATATTTTCAGTTCCGGGACTACGAACCTATACAAAATTTCGTTGTCTGGCGACCGGCGGCCGCTAGGTCTGTTGTTTAATTTTTCCAATGAAATGACCGAACAAAACTTAGAGGTCAGGCGTATTTTTATGAATGCCATTAGGGGTGAGGCGCACCAAGATATCGTCGGATTTCGCCCTTCCTGCTCGCATATACAAACGACTGGTGGCTGTGGAAACCGCAGAGGCGACCTGGAAGAATGCCGGTGCCGCTGGGTGGATCGGACAGTCCGCCCGAGCGTGCGCCGCGATTACGAAGACAGGGTGATCAACGGGATTCTAGAGACCATAGAAAATAGCCAAGATCAAACAAATTTTTCCTTTAAACTAGCTATATTTGCGTCAGGTCGCTTACTTGCTGAAGAAATTTTACTGTTCAGGTTATTCCACGAATTAGAATCAAGAAACTATTCTGGAAAGATAAGACTGTTCCTAATCGACCAATGTTACAGGCGCGTGATCACCGTTTCAACCCACTCCGACGTTCTTATACAGTCTCTTGGTAATGAGCGCTATGTGCGGCAATTTATAGAAGAAATTCATCAGCATAAGCCTATTGCCGTAAGGGTTGAGGGGATTTTTTTCTTTGATGCAGAACATTATGTCCGCCTTGCCGAAAAAGATGATAAATTTAGGCACCACTACCTGATAGGCGCTGAGATTGAAGGGACCCAGGCCTGCGTTGAAAATATCGCCTCCGCGGCTGAGTCTTCAGAGGGGCCTGGCCCTTTGATGTTAATGAAAATCCCCGAAACTGGTGTAAACAGCCTGCTCTCCGCTCCCCAGGGTGTTCCTTAAATGTCCATTCTTGTCGCTGCCTCCGCGATTGTAATAGCAGGTCTTGCTGGGTTGCTTTGGGTAAGCCTAAAAACTAAAGGATCAAGTGTAAAGCGTTGACCACGTGGTATGACGGAAAAATTGCGGGGAGGGTTTTATTCAAGGCGCGGTATTTAGTGCAAAGGCCAGTGCGTACGTGCGCGTCTTTGAGGATCTGTACTAAATGTCGTTTTGTCAGTTCATGCTAAAGGCCGCTTGAAGGTAATTTTGGCACGGTATTTGCAGAGAAGCGAAGAAGATTGCTTGGCGGGAGGCTAATGAACCAGAATCTAATTCAAACCGCCCTTTCAAGGCGATAGTTCACTTACCAATAGCTTTTCAAAATAGCCTTATGATCTTTATCGCACGTATCTGTTGGCCTTTCGCAAGGGGGTCAAAAATTCGCTGCAATTTCCTTTGTCTGGGCCAGCGTTGTTTTTCCGTTCCGTAAAATTCGGTTGTTTGTTACAATCCATCAAAGCTTTCGGAGTATAGCGCAGCTTGGCTAGCGCGGCTGGTTTGGGACCAGTAGGTCGGGGGTTCGAATCCCTCTACTCCGACTTTAACCCTCATAGCAATATGAGGGTTTTTTAATCTCTGCGGAGGTCTTTCATGCTCGGCTACTGGTTTGAATGGAATCCTAATCCCTACGCATTTTATATCGATTGGCTAGGCCGCCCTTTGGCCTGGTATGGCGTTTTGTTCGTCTCGGGGATTGCGCTTGGTTACTGGATGATTTCGCACATGTTTACGCGCTATATAAGCGAGCGCGGGGAATTTACGGTGCACCATGTAGCGGATTGGGACGTTTTGACGCAGCGCCTAAAAGCCGCCCTAGATAGCCCAAAAACCCCCTTACACAAACTAGTTAGCCTTTTGCCAAAAGATGTGCGTAAAGCGATCGCCAAAGGTGGCCCTCATGGCGCACAGACTAAAGCCGCTATCGCTTCGGTAATGGAAGGCGCAAACCGAGTTTGGGCCGAGAAAGAGTTGCAGGGGGCGCTGGAGCCGCTGGTGAGCATGGGAGCGAGAATGGCCGACCGCTTAACCTGGTATGTGGTGCTAGGGACAGTTCTGGGCGCGCGACTGGGTCATGTCCTCTTTTATGAGATTGGAGACTATTGGCAGCGGCCCTGGGACGTGTTCAAGATCTGGGAAGGGGGATTGGCCAGCCATGGCGGCGCCCTGGGGGTGATGCTAGCCCTCTGGCTAGCTTTAGACTATTTGCGTCGTTACGCGCCATCAATGACGCTTTTGCGTTTGTTTGATTTTGTCGCTGTTCCTGCAGCTTTGGCGGCTTGTTTTATTCGTTTAGGCAACTTTGTGAACCAAGAGCTGGTGGGCACTCCCACTGGTCTGCCGTGGGGCGTATTGTTTGGAAATCCAGCTGATAATGGCCCCTTAGTGCCCCGCCACCCCGTTCCTCTTTACGATGCTTTCGCTAACCTAGCAATCTTTTTGATTTTGGCTATCCTGTGGCGCAAGCGCGGTTGTAAGCGGCCGGAAGGTTTTTTGATAGGGCTATTTTTTGTCCTTTGCTTCACCGCGCGTTTCTTCATCGATTTTATTAAAATGCCCATGGAAAGCAGCGTCGACACAGGCTGGCTACAGATGGGGCAATGGCTAAGTATACCGTTTGTGCTAGTGGGGGTCTATTTGATCCGCAAAGCGCGCTTGCTGTCTACTAGTTCGGCTGAATCTTTTTCCAAGCCAGGCGGACTTGATTGACTTTTTGGACGTAGGGCAAGACACGGCGTTGTACAAAACGTCGCCACGAAGGGAGGGTATCTTTCACCATTATCTCGTAATAACCTAAGCGACAAGGCGACAACTGTTGTTTTTTGATTGCGTTGACGACGAGTCGGATGCTGAGCCCTTTATGACGAAACCGCGGGTCAATATAGAGCGCAGAATAGCGGATGACCTCATCGGCCACTCGATGTGTAACCATCCAGCCTATGACTTCTCCCTCGTGGCGCAGACCGATGCTGTTGCTCCATTCAATGCGGTTTTTGTCCCTGTGCGTAGGCAGTACGGATAGAGAAATGGCCCCTTGCTGTCCTTGATGCGTGATACTTGCTGCTTGCTCCTCAGTGAGTTCAGCCCAGGGGAATTCTTCAAATCCTTTGGGGAGTGGAGGAATGCGGTCAAACCAGGGTGGAGTTAGGGTGTGGACGTCGTGATGGTGCTGCTCGATAAACGGTTGGGGAGCAAACCAGCCAGGTCCCGTCATCAGGTGTTCTAAGTTCTTTAAATATGGATTATCAGACGATAAGTAAACGGTTAGGATAAGCTCTTCTTGTTTCACCATCGTTGCGACCAGCAGGTCGAGCAGCTGTCTTGCGAGGCCTTGTCCACGGTGTGATGGCAAGATGAAGAGGTGCTCCAGCTCATACCCGCGGATAATCGGTCTGGCTACGAGTAGCCCGGCAGGCTCGCCTTGGTCGAGGGCTGCATAGGCGAGAAATGCCACCTCTGCTGGATGAAAGCGGCACGAGGCATGCGGAGGAAGCAGGGGGCGGTAAAGTTCGCTTTTCCACTCTTGCGTGGTAAGAGGAACGATATCGACCATTAGGGCGTCTCCAAATCTGCTAAAAGTTGGTTAAACTCGGCTAATCCCACGGAGTGAAAGAGGAGGTGGAGCCCGTTTGTCAATGGAAATTGCGAAAAAGAGAGCGAGCGCTCACTTTCCAGTATCGATTTGGCTTCGTCCACAGCCGTCCCGCTAATCGCTATTTCCACAAATCTCCACAAAAGGCGGGCGTCTTGTTGGTAGAATGCGTAGATTGCGCCGATTTTTTCTAACGAGTTTTTTTCATCACTGGTCAGCCAGGCCTGTATTTGACACTCCTGGATGACCTGTGCAATGTCGCAGTCGATCAAGTCCTTTATAGCCGTTAGGAAAGGCATATCCTCTACCTCCGACTGGCGAAAAAGCTCGACATTTCGCCAAAAACGCTTCTGCATCTCTTTTCTTTGGTCTTGCGATGTGATGTGATGAAAGGCCGAGCGCAGGCTGGTATGGGTTTGTAGCTGTTCTTTTTGGTTCCAAGGAAAGACGCAGCGGCCTTGCTTGCCTGTGGGGTCCAGCAAACTCACGGTCATGGCGATTTGGATGCTGTAGGGGAGGTACCAGGTAAGATATTCTTCGAGGCCATACCAAGGACGTGTCGGGACGGCGCCTGTTGGATAACGGGGGCCTGCAAGGTGGATGGAAGGGTGAAGCAGCGGGTTTGCTTCCATTAGCCCCCTCAAATGCTGCTCTTCAGATCCAAAAGGAAGATTCAGGCAAATTTTCGGTTTGGTCACATATTCAGACATGGCCGCTGAGCAAATATCCGTTGTCCACTGGCTTGAGGAAAAGATTGCTTTGGGATCCGTCAAAACTTGCCTGAAGGCGGGGTAAATAATGTTAAACTTTGTGGCCCGTCCGATGGCGTAGCTCGCGGAACAGGAATAGCGATTGAACGCTTCATGTGCAAAAAAGGCATGGCAAAAGAGATTGGAAGGGGGAATTTCCATGTCGTCGTCGATCATGAAAATGGCATTACCTGCCAGCTCTTTGTGGGCCAGTACGTGGGCTTGGAAAAGCTGTTTTAAAAGGGCTGGATCTGATGCGAGCATGGCCTGCACGGTTTGGTACCCCCGCACGAACAGTTGCCTAAGTACAGGTGTAAGGAGAAATACGCAATTGCGCGCGCCGCCGAAGCCTAACTGTCCCTTTTGGGTGGTGTCTAGGAGGCGCTCGGCGCCGATTTTTTTGCCTAGCATAAGAATTTGCGCGAGATGGAGGTGTAAGATGGGGCACTCGTAGCGGCGGGCCAGCTGTGCGAGATAGTGTTGGTTGATCGCGTAGATCTCTGGCTCAGACTGGTCGTAAATAAAAATTGGGAACGCGCCGAGCGAAGGTAGAACGTCTTTTAGCCCCCTGAGAAGAGAGGCTACCCCTGGCAGGGCGGCAAGGTTTTTATTTCTGGTAGGTATAGCGCAGGTCAGCATTTGTAGGCCAGCGGTGTACTTGTTTGGCTGCTGACGCATTGCTTCGAGATGCATGAGGATATTTAGCGCATAAGAAAGAAAGGCCACCATCTCACCTGCAGCTATTTGTGGGAGCGCCTCGGGGCGCTCGAAAAGCTTACAGAGAAGCTGTAGTTTGTCGTGTAGCGAGGTCTCTGGTTGTTTGGTTCCTTTCCAAAGGAAGGGCACCTGGTTGTGTAGCCCGAAGCGACGGGTGAAATTCTGAAACTCGGAAAGGGAAGGTACGTAGCGGAACCGTTGCTCCAGCGCCCGCTTGCGCTCGGCAGCTTGCCCTAGGTCGCCCTCAGTAACTTGGGCAATATGTAGAGGGGAGGCGACGATGAGGGGGATTAGCCGGCAAAAAAGATTGAAACAGAGTTCCGTTTGTTTGCGGGCATACACTTCTTGGAAGGCGAGAAGTTGACTCAGCTCTAGGGGAAGCCGTTGGTTGAGGTCATAATAGTAACTGCGAAAGCCGTCAATCAGCGTTTGCAGGGGGTGGTCTAAAGGGTAAATTGTTTCGAGGGTTGTGAGGATTGCATAAGAGCCCTCTCGGTAATTTCTAAAGGCGTAATAAACAAGCTCTACAGTTTCATTTAGAGTAAGTTCGCGCAAAGCTTTCTCTAAAGTGTCTGGACAAGCGCTTTCAGCGAGCCTCTGTAAGAGGGCATACTCATCTAAGTCACAGATTTTAAGCCCGGTATAGAAAATTTCATATTGGACAGCCGTTAAAAAACGACGGCGATCCAAAGCGGAAAGGAGGGGTTGATTCTTGGTACGAGGCATAGGCGCACGTTAGCAAGGGGGGTGTTTTCGGGCAACTGTTTGCACTCACATGCCATTTTTTACGCTTATTTTGTAGCTCGCGCACTTCATCGACGGTTAAACCCGCAAGCTTGGTATATAGAGAATCACTCTTCCAGTAAACCAGTAGCAAGCGCGATTTTAGCCCTTTTCTCACCTATTGCTATCCCCTCTTCGCGTTCGGCTTTAAGAGCGCTACTAGCATCGCCCACGGCCATGGCTATCCTTTTGTAGGCATTTAGCTCAAGCCTCTGTCCAAGACAAGCGCTCCAATACGCGGTAAGCTTCTTTAATCTCGGTGTTGTCGGCTAGTAGCGTTTCCATCTCACTGTTTTGGTTGGTGTCCTTCAGAAAGTAGTACCATTTATCCTCTATGGTTTCTAGCTCGTCGAGCGTTTTGGTAAATTTAGGCAGCTAAACGAAGATAAAGTAAAAATCTGTGGGGTCATGCTCGATCGTTTTATTGTCTAAAATGGTGTGGTCGGACTTGTAGCTTTTCTTTTTTGGGAAGACAACGCAGGAGGTGATCGCCAAAAAGACGACTTGTTTTAAGTCAGCATAAGGGGCGCCTGCAGTAAAATGGGTGCAGTAAGTCTTAGCCGCATAGAACTGGGCGCGCTTTTCAAAGCCTGGCACCTTGGCTACCTGCATTTCGACGACGTATTTGGTCCCTCGCTGGTCTCTGAATAGCACATCTACAATGCTTTCCTTGCGCGCCTCGATCTCTGGAGACTGGACGGAATTCAAAAACTCTAGGTCTAAACCGTGTCTTCTCGTTTAAGATTTAGGGCAACGTTCAGGAAAGCGATGGGGATGCGCTTATTTTTTTTCTTCGCCAAATATTTTTTGAAGGCCAGATCGTTTTTAGGATCTAGATATCGGGAAATCATGCTCACACTCCTTACAAAAGGTTGCTTTGAACACAATTGTAACATAACCGCTTCATTCCTTTCCCGCCGTTTGCATACTGAATCGCCGAAAATAGCTCGTAAACTTTAGCTAAAACGTGCAACTAGATTCGCTTACTCAGAAAGAATTGTAAGCGAGAGGCATTGGAGGGGTGGTAGGGCTGATCGTGGAAAATTTTTTGACGAACTTGGTCGATATTTCCCTTTTTGACGATAGCGACGAGAATATCTTTTTTATAAAGGAGAATATTGCCCTCGACGTATCTGGGGGCCGAGGCGGCGATAGCGTCGGCCTCTTTTTCCCAAACACGACGAACGTAGCGAACAGATGTACGCAGCAGGCGGGGGCTCATGGCTGTGCGCGTCACTAAGCCCGCGCACAGAGCGTAGGAAAGAGGAATGATGGTGTGGACACTGTCCGAAAATAAACCACTAATCAAGGCTGCTGCCGCGCCGACGCAGCCAGGCACAGTTACCTGCATCGTCAGACTCAACAGCTTTTGCAGAAAGTTTCCGCGCGTTGGGTTGAGGTGGTGAGCTTGGATGTGGCCAAACTCATGGGCAAGCTCGCCTTCTAGTTCTACTTGGCTTAAACACTCTCCGTATTGCTTCACGAGCTGGCTCAACCTACCTTTTGGCATCCCTTCAGAGAAACGATGGGTGTAGTGCATCATTTCTTCAATGCTGTCGGGGCTTTTATGCAAGAATTGTTGCCAGACCGCCCAGTCGAATTGATTAAAAAGCCGCTTAGAGGCAAGCTCTTTTTCCTGGTCCAGGACCACGGCTCTGCGTAGGTAGCGATGGGGGATGATGATGGTCGGTTTGCCTTTATGCCAGACAGCGCGCGAGGTGTCTGCATCTAACTGGACGGCAAATTTGACTTTCAGACCCTCAGGGACGCCTAAATCTCGCCCGACTTTATGCCAGACCTCTTTAATTTGTCGAAAACGCTTAGCATCGCTGGCCGTTAATTCATGTTCTTGTGTGATTGGTTCCTCTCCCGACTCGGCCCGATCGGTGTAGAACAGCCTTTCGTAGGTGCCATAAAAGCATTGGGTGGCAAGGTTTAAAAGAATCATGCAAGCCGCGTTAAGTTGCTTAGTAAGCAGCCATTATAGTATTTGTGGAGATTAGTTACAACGGGAGCTGTGGCCCTTTGGCGAGGGAGCGCTTTTGCCCCTCGCCATAAAAATTTATTGAATAGCGATAAGAGCGAATTCTTTTTCGTACGCCTTAGAAATCGAATCCGCGATCTCGTCGTGGATAACCTCTAGATCTCTGCGACGCTCTTTTTCTGAACCTTTGTAACGGGTCATAACTAAGAAAAATTGCCGACCGTCCAGGATCATGGTGGTTTTGCAGATAGGGCCTTCAAGTGTTGAGGCGCCGGTTTTGCTGTCTCTGACTTCGTCTCTGTCCCAAACCACTTCGTCGATTCGTCTGACGATCTTGCCCTCAGCAAATAGAATCTCTTCATTGTAGGCTAATTGCACTAATGCACAGTCACATTCCTCGCCGCCACAAGTGCAGAACCACTCTCGGTTTTCTTTTACGAGGTCATCCCAATCGGCGTCTTCCGGTACGTGTTGCACTGAGATCCCCGTTAAGGTCTCGTAATCTTTCGTGCTTACGACAAACTCGAGCCGCTTCTCGCGCGTGTTGTAACTCCACTCTTCGAATGAGGGAAGTTCAAAATTCACTTCGTTTCCGTGGAGATTAGCGGTTAGCTTTACCCAGCCCTGAGCGGTTGGCGTTGTGAAAAACACATAAGAAGCCTTGTTATCTTGAGTTACAGTTACTCTGGTCGTATCAGCCGAAAGATGGCCGACAACCACTGCTAGGCAAAAAGTCAGCACAATGTGAAAATATTTCATGGTTATCTCCTCAAAAGGGTAGGTTACGTTTAGACATTAACCGGCGTACAAAAAATCGTCGACGATTATTTTTACTTGCAGCTTGGAGGCGGGACATTCTATCCTGTCACATATGAATCCCCCTAATCCAGCAGCGCCCAGCCCTTCGCAAGTTTTGACTGTTTCGCAGTTGACCACAGCGATTAAATTTAGTTTAGAGGCGACTTTCCCTCTCATGCAAATTGAGGGAGAACTCAGCAATGTGACACAACACGGCTCGGGCCATCTCTATTTTTCGCTGAAAGATCAGGGAGCTTGCATCTCGGCCGTGATGTATCGGGGCGCAGCCACGAGACTGGCTTTTGTACCCAAGGCTGGCGATAAGGTACTCGTAAGCGCGAACCTTACGGTCTATCCGCAGCGTGGCAACTACCAACTCATGGTGGAGTCTATGCGTTTGGCGGGGGTAGGGGAGCTACTGGCGAAATTGGAGGGGCTTAAAAGAACTCTTAAGGAGCGGGGCTGGTTTGCTCAAGAGCATAAAAAAACTCTTCCACCCTACCCAAAACGCATAGGGGTGGTCTCGAGCCCCACAGGCGCTGCCATCCAAGACATCCTAAGAGTCCTCGGGCACCGAGATCCGGGTTTTTCCCTTATCCTTAATCCTGTACGCGTGCAAGGAGAAGGAGCCGCGCAAGAGATAGCTCAAGCGATCCGCCAATTCAACCAATACAAGTTAGCCGACGTATTGATCGTCGCTCGTGGAGGCGGAAGCATCGAGGATCTTTGGTCTTTCAACGAAGAAATTGTGGCGCAGGCCATCTTTAGTAGTCAAATTCCTGTGGTGAGCGCGGTTGGCCACGAGACTGATTTTACGATTGCCGACTTTGTCGCTGATGTGCGCGCAGCCACTCCCTCGCAAGCGGCTGAACTGGTCATCAAAGAAAAAATACAAAAAGAGCGGTTTTTGTTGACTACGCGTCAACAGCTAGAGCAGCGCCTCTTGCAAATTTTACGATATCACAAGCAGCGTCTAAAAGATTTGCGCAGTCAGCCCATGATCTCCAGCCCCTATTATTGGTTGGGAACAAAAATGCAGCGTCTCGACGATCTTCGTCAGCAGATCGATCAATCCATGACCGTGCAGCTTCGCCACTACCGCACGCGGCTTGAGGGGCGCAGACAACGTGCTATGGCCCTCGATCCGTCGCTACAGCTTCAACAATGGCGCCAAAAACTGCAGGTCTGGGAAAAAAATCTTGTCCAGACAGCCTTGCACGTGCTTTCGTTAAAGCGTGAACGGCTTGCCAATTTGGCCCGCGTTCTCAAGGCCATCAATCCCAAGCAACTCCTGGGCAAGGGTTATAGCATTCTATTGTCGGAAAAAACGGGCTTAGTGATAAACTCAGTCCGAGCCCTAAATAAAGATCAAAACCTACGAATGATATTGTCGGACGGCGAAGCGACCGTGCAGGTAAAGGAAATTGTTCTATCGTGACCGAAGAGAAAAAAAACGAGCCCACTTTTGAAAATGCGTTTAAGCGTTTGGAGCTCATCTTGGAAAAAATGAACTCCAATCAAACCTCTCTCGATGAATCCCTAGCCCTTTTCGAAGAGGCCGAGGCGCTTATTTCCTTTTGCGGTAAACGCCTTACAGAGGCTGAACATAAGGTTGAGAAGCTAGTGAAAAATCGCTCAGGTGAGGTGATCCTTGGGAAAGATGGCCAGCCCGCAACCGAAAGTTTTTGAGGATAGTCTAGTGGACCCGCGCTTGCTGGATGGCATCGATAGCCCAGATCAGCTCAAGAACTTGAGCATAGCGGAGCTCCACCAACTCGCCCAAGAGCTGCGCGACCGGATCATCGAAGTGATGTCGGTCAACGGCGGTCATCTCGCCTCGAGCTTGGGGGCTGTCGAAATCGTGCTTGCGTTGCACAAAGTATTTCAGTCGCCACAAGATAAGTTTATCTGGGATATCGGCCATCAAACCTACGCACACAAACTGATTACAGGGCGCAAAGATCGCTTTCATCTGGTGCGCAAACACAAGGGGCTTTCTGGGTTCACCAACCCCAAAGAATCCCCTCACGACCATTTTCACGCAGGGCACGCTGGTGCCGCTCTATCTACAGCGCTTGGCGTAGCTAAAAATCGGGATATGTCGCAGAGGGACGAGTATATCATTCCTATCATCGGCGATGCCGCGCTCACCTGCGGGTTGACCTACGAAGCGCTCAACAACATGCAGCGCGATCTAAAGCGGTTTATTGTTGTCCTTAACGATAACCAGATGTCCATTTCCGAAAACGTCGGATGCATCGCACACACGTTGAGTCGGTTCCTGAGCAATCCAACCTCTACTCGCATTCATCAAGAATTAGATGCGCTGGTCTCCAAAGTACCCTCGGTGGGCTCGAGCCTTTCGCGACAAGGCCACAAAATTGTTGAGTCGTTAAAAAATCTGGTGAGTCCAGGGGCCTTCTTCAAGCACTTTGGCCTCTCTTACATCGGCCCCATAGACGGGCATAATGTTAAAAAATTAATCGAAACTTTTGAAGGTGTAAAAGACTCGACCTGGCCGGTGCTCGTCCATGTAATCACCCAAAAAGGCCACGGCATGCAGCAAGCCGTCGATAACCCCACCAACTATCATGGCGCACGCCCCTTCGACCTACAGACGGGCAAGTTTTTGCCCTGCCCGACCCCACAGGAAACTTTCCCTAAAATTTTCGGCCGGCACGTACTGAAGATGGGCGAAAACGACCCGAGCCTCATCGCTGTCACGCCCGCCATGTCTGCCGGCTCTTGTCTAGATGATTTTATGAAGCGCTTTCCCGAGCGCTGTATCGACGTGGGCATCGCCGAATCGCATAGCGTTGCCTATAGCGGAGGGCTAGCTTTTGGCGGCAAGATGAAAGTGCTGGCCACCCTCTACTCTACCTTCCTCCAGCGCGCCTTCGACAACATTTACCACGATGTTTGTTTACAGGAGCTTCCCGTTGTCTTTGCGATCGATCGCGCGGGCATCGCAGGTGGCGACGGTCAGATGGCCAACGGTATTTACGACATAGGTTTTCTCAACGCCATGCCTAACATGATCATTTCTCAGCCAAGAAATGGTCACGTGCTCAAAGAGCTGTTGGAATCGGCTTTCTCCTGGGGTCGGCCCGCAGCCATCCGCTACCCCAACATAACAACCTGCGAGCCTTCTTTGCCGCTGATCAGGCGACAAGCGGGCAAAGCAGAGGTACTGGCGATGGGCGAAGAACTGCTTATCATCGGTCTTGGACATATGTGTGAGATCGCTTTGCAGGTACGTGAAAAGCTCCTGGCGGCTAACATCCAAGCCACAGTGCTTGATCCTATCTTCGTTAAACCCTTGGACTCTGAGCTGCTTTGTCATTTACTGCTTACGCACCGCTACATCGTAACTATCGAAGAACACGCCCTCACATGTGGTTTAGGGGCAATTCTTAATCATTTTTTGATGGGTCAAGGTTATAGCGGCGTGCAAGTGCTTAACTTCGGTGTGCCAGAAGCATTTGTCGAGCAAGGCAGCCATCGCCAGCTACTCCAAGAGCTAGGGCTGACCGCCGAAGATATCGCGGCTACTATTGTACGGCGTTTTATCTTTAATGCTTCTGCCGCTCTATGATCATTGCCCTTTTTCCAAATACACAAAAAAGCCAAACTAAAAACATCGCTCTGGGTATCAAAGAGTTTCTGGCTGCACGCCACGTCACAGTGGTTGCCGAAGACGCTGAAGCGCGAATCATCGGTCTGCCGCTCCTTTCTTCTGTAGCTCCTGAATCGATCGACTTTCTCATTTCGCTCGGCGGCGATGGCACCATCTTGCGGCTGGTGCACCGCCATCCTGAGCTCAACGCCCCTCTACTAGGTATCAATCTTGGGGGCCTTGGCTTTATGGCCGATGTGCCCATTACCGACATCTACCCAAGCCTACAAGATCTTTTAGAAGGTAATTACCGTGTACAGCGGCGTATGATGATGGAAGGGCTGACAGCTCAAGGAGAAACCTGCTTTGCGATCAACGAAATGGTGGTGCACCGCGCGCAAAACCCGAGCCTTGTCGATTTGGGTGTGCATGTCGATGGGCAATACCTCAACACTTTCTCTGCTGATGGCATCATTATTTCTACCCCCAGTGGCTCTACAGCCTACTCGTTAGCCGCGGGCGGCCCCATATTGACACCAGATTTGAACGCCTTCGTTGTTACCCCGATTAGCCCCCATACCATTTCCAACAGACCTATCGTCCTGCTGCCCAAAAAAGAGATACAGATCCAGTACCTTAGCGAGTACCATCCCGTCGAGATAACCTTTGATGGTATCTCGCGCTATGCCCTGGCCACTGGGGAAGTATTCCATGTGCGGCCCGCAGAAAAAACATTCCCCCTGGTCAGTCTCCCAAGACATGACTATTTCTCTACCCTTCGCTCAAAGCTGGGTTGGGCAGGCAAACTCAAGACAGTGACGTAGTGCAAGCAGTTGATGCACCACCATATCCTAACAAAAATTTACATCAATCGTCGTTAAGGATAGAAAAAATATTTTAATTTGGTGGAAAAAACAGCCAAAACTGAGCCGAAAAAATAAATTTTAAAATCCTTAAAATCAATTTTTTAGATCAAATTTTAGAGGAGAATTCTCCAAAATCTTAAAAATATAGTGGATCATTTATCGACCAAGGCGTATCTACAAAAGATAAATCCTTTCTTGCTACTGGGACTCAAAGCGTAGGTGCTCGAAAAACCAAAAGTAAGTGGAGGACAAAATCACGGGGAGAGCGGACCGAGTTCGCTAAACGAGGTATTGCTACCCTGTGAATTGATCGCAGAAATTGGATCATTGAAATGAATTGGACAAATCGTAACCTAACAGGAGTTTCGCAATGAAGAATCTGTTCTCCGTGATGGCAATGGCTGCCACAGCATTAATGCTAACAAGCTGCTGCTGCGAAAAAGATTGCTATGAAAACACATGCAAGCCACGTTGCTGTAAGCCACGTTGCAACCCACAACCTTGTGGCCAACAGCCTTGTAGCAAGCCAAATCCTTGCTGCGACTACAATGGCGGTTGGAACTAATAACGTGGTTTACCTTCCGGTAAACGCGTAGGAGTAGGGGAGTCCTAATCTCCCCACTCCACCAGTTTATGTTTATGACATCACTTCACTCCGGCGATCGAACCCGGCGTGGCGATTTTAAGAACGATGAGCGTGAAATTCAAAACGAGCAAAGAAACAAGGAGACCTTAATGAAGAAACTAGCATCCTTCACATCCTCTCTGGCGGTCCTGGCATTAGCCGTGCTACTTACAAGCTGTTCTAGTTGTGGCTGGGATAACTCTTGGCTGGACAGCTGCTGCAATATCCGCAACGAGGGTTGTGAGCAAAAAAGCTGTTGCAATAGACCACAAGTTCCAAACGGCCACCACAATCACTGCCACTGTCCTAGCCCAGAATGGTGCGGCGAAAGACAAGCATACGATTACTGCGATCCTAGCGATTATCGACTCCGCTATTAGTCGTACACTAATTGTCTGACACTTGAATAACAAAAAATCTAAGGAGACTTTAATGAGGAAACAACTGGGAACACTAATGTCGCTCATGCTTTTTTGCGCGACAGCCTTGTTAGCTGTTAGTTGTTCCGGATTCAACCGTGGTGGCAGTGACTATTATGATACCTCGGCCGGATATAACTGGAGTTCGAAAGGCGCTTGCTCAGAAGGCCAAAGACAGTGCGGCCCCGGCCGCGAGCAAGCGAGCGCGAGTAATATTACCTGCGACGGAGTACAGGTGATCGCCAGATTACCGAGCATGTGCTTGCTAGGCGATCAATTTTGCCTAGATCTGGAAGTTCACGCCCTACGTGATGTCTGTGATGTCACTATCGGTACAATCCTCCCAGAAGGTGTACAGTTCATTCGCAGCGAACCCGACGCTTTTGTAGACGGTTCTAAATTGGAATGGACTCTAGATCACCTACGTAACGGTGAGTGTCAGAACGTACGTATCTGCTTGCGTTGTGAGAAAGAAGGCGCTGCTTGCACCTGCTTTTGTGTCAGCGCAACACCAGTCGCTTTCTGCACCCTCTTATGCGCAAGACCTGTTCTGTGCTGCGAAATCTGCGGCCCAGAAGAAGCTGGCCCGGGTGATTGCCTAAACTACACAATCAACGTAGCCAACCGCGGCACTTGCACAGCCTATGACGTTGTCGTAGTCAACCGAGTTCCCGATGGACTTGAGCATGCAAGCGGACAGACTTGCTTGACAAACAGACTGTGTGAGCTAGCGCCTGGCGAAACTAAGTGCTTAAACATTTGTTACCTAGCTGCGAAAAGAGGCCGTATCGTGAATACAGTCTCAGTTTCGGCTTGCAATGCAGAGCCAAGCTCTTGCGAGTGCGCTTGCGTATGCTGCAAATATTGCTGCGAAGTTGTTAAAGAAGGTCCTAAGGAAGTGCGTATCGGCCAAAACGCCGATTACGACATTCACGTAACCAACGTTGGCGATAGACCGCTTACAGAAGTTACTGTGTGTGACTTGGCGCCCGCGGGCACTTCCATCGTGTCGGCCAACGGAGCACATATCTCCGGCAACCGCGCGGTATGGCAGATCGATGAGGTAAGAGCCGGTGAAACGGTGACCCTACCCATTACCCTGACTACTTGCAGCCCAGGCTACTACTGCAACCGCGTTTCTGTTAGTAACTGCCAAGGTGCATGTTGCTCAGCAGAGTGCTTATGCCGTTGGAAAGGTACGCCAGCGCTGAACGTATCCGTACTGGACCTTACAGATCCAGTTTGCATCGGAGATACCACTAGCTACAGGATCCAGGTGACCAACCAAGGATCCGAACCCGACGAAAACGTTAGAGTGACTGTTCGGTTCCCAAGTGAAATTGCGCCAATTAGCGCACGTGGTGTAACAACAGGTACAATTTCTGGAGCAACGGTAACTTTTGCCCCTTACAGCCCACTCGGGGCGCGCCAGACTGTCGACTTCTACGTCGATGCCCGTGCGCACCAGGCAGGGGATGCTCGTATAAAGGTCGAAGTGATGTCTGATTCGATTACTACACCTATCGTGCAAGAAGAGAGTACGATAGTGAACTAAGGCGAGCTCGCAAAGTTCTCCTATCAAAGGGCAAGCTCGGTTTTAAACTAGGCTTGCCCTTTTTTTGGCAGGGACAGGATCCAGTAGTCGATTGAAAAGCTGCAGCTCTTGAGTGCGGACAATATTTTCCACAGAACCCTGAATGCTGTAAAAACGAGCTTGCAGTCTCCCGCCCGTTCCTGATAAAATTGCGGGTCTTATGCCTATCTGCTCCTTGAAAAATACTCCTCAGCTTTTAATCCTTGGAATTGAGACTACTTGCGACGAAACAGCATGCGCTTTGGTCGAAGGTGGCCAGAATATTTTATCCAATATTGTTTCTTCCCAGGTCGATCTACACTGTGCCTTTGGCGGGGTTGTGCCCGAATTGGCATGCCGCCGGCACCTAGATCTACTGATACCCGTCATGCGGAAGGCAGTTGAGGAATCTGGAAAATATTTATCAGATGTAGATGGAATTGCTGTTGCCGCTGGACCCGGACTGGTGGGTGCATTGCTGATAGGCGTAAATGCGGCCAAAGCGCTTGCAATCGCGCTTGGCAAACCCCTTATCGGCGTCAACCACGTCGAGGGCCATCTTTACGCTGCCATGATGAATCAGTTATCCATCATTACTTTCCCCTCGCTCGGTGTAGTTGTCTCTGGCGGTCACACGGCAATCCTACAAATCAGTGCCCTGGGCAACTACCAATTGATTGGTCAAACTGTAGATGATGCAATAGGCGAAGCTTTTGATAAAGTGGCCAAAATACTTGGGCTGCCCTATCCGGGGGGGCCAGCCATCGAACAACTGGCTCGGCAAGGCGACCCCAGTGCTTTTTCTTTTCGCGCCGGACATGTGAAAGAGAGACCCTTAGATTTTTCATTCAGCGGCCTTAAAACAGCTGTCCTTTACGCAGTCAAAGGCGTAGGCCACCGGCCAAATGACCCGGATATCATCCCAGAAACAAAACGGGCAGATGCTGCGGCCGCTTTTCAGGAAGCTGCTTTCAAGGCAATTGTGAGCCACGTTCACGATGCCGCAAAGCTTGCCGGTATTTCGCAAGTCATCTTCGGCGGAGGTGTGACCAATAACCGCCGCTTGCGTGAGCTATTTGCTGAAAAACTCCCCCACCTCACTTGTTTCTGGCCACCCCAGGAGATGGTCCTCGATAATGCCGCCATGATCGCTGGCCTAGGTTATCACAAGTTCCTTCAAAAGCCTGAAGGCGACCCGCTAACCATGGATGCGTATCCAACGATTCATCAGTGGTAGGCCTTTGCCCTAGTCAACGTGAGCCGCCTACTTACGATCAGCGTAAGTTGTATGAATCAATGGGTGATGCCGAATTGAAATCAGCTGCTATTTACGCCAGAGCGGTTCGGGCATCAGCTTTTCAGGGAGGTGTCTCTCCGTTAAAACGGAGTAAGTCGCAGTCAATTATGCGTGTGTCCGCAGCCCGTCCTCAAGTGGCGTGTGGACGGTTTTTTCCACAACTTTTTTGAACCCTATCCTTGGATCGTGTGTATACCCTTAAGAATAGCAGGTGAGCCTTCCTTCACGTGGCTGCTAGCTAAGCGTCTGGTGCCGGTTGTCAGAGCCCAAGATCGATGACAATGAAGTGCGGCAGCCATGTTCTATAGAGCCAGGGGGGGTGAGGTGGCTGCGAACCCCTTGGTAATCGGGGGTCACGAAGAGAGGCATACGGCTTTCCCTCATCTGAGGTTGCAGACCGGTTTTTAATCAAGTAACAGGGGTAAATCGGCCTTTGGCTGATTTACCCCCTACCTCGTAAACGGATACTGTCGAAGATTCTGGTCTCGGACTAATTTAGCATTGAATATCGTTTTCTGATCTGTGAGCAGGCGCTCATCTTTTGTCTTTCTTGAGCGTATCGATAAACATTTCGTACAGCCTATCAGTTCTACATGCTTGCCTTTCTATCTTTCGGTCTAGCAGATAAAATTCACCTATTAGCGTGATCAGCACCAAGACAAACTCGGCGTGATTTGCCCAGTTTTTGTCCTTTATTTCTTCCTTAGCCACGGTTTTTCCTTTTTTAAAGCTGAAATTATCCAAATGCCCCTTGTTCTTGGCGAGGCGGCCGAGCCCGGCCTGTCTGGAAAAAAGCTTAGAAAGCAAGTTAAATTAGAAATCTATGTAGGCTTCTAACGATTTGCTCGGAAGCACTGTCATCAGGCGTCCGCAAGGACGCAGGTGGTACAAAAAAGCCTTGCCAAAATAGCTATATCATACGCAATTAATATTGAAAATTATTTTGTCCTATATAATTAACCTTATATTGCCTTTAACGTACACGAATGCCCGCATCGCTCCCTCAGATGCTTTTTTTACTTACGATAATGTTTGGTCCATTTATTTTTGCGTAAGAGTAGTTACATCTTAAAGGCCAGGTATTCGCGGAACTGTTTCGCTATCTTGGGATTGATCTGCTTGGCTAAGAAATAGTGGCGCTCGGCTGTTTTTTGGTCGCCGAGTTCAAGACACACAATGGCCAATTTGACATGGGTCAGCGCGTGGTTGGGATCGAGGAGGAGGGCTTTATCTAAGTGCTTTTTAGCAGGTCTCCAGCGCGAAGCGGTGATGGCGTTTTCTGCCGATTGCAAGAGCTCTCCCAGGTCTGCAGTGGTATGCATTTGGGTTTCTTGGATCCGTTGTAGCATTTCTGAGAGAGGGCCTAGTTCGCTTTTAACGATGGTAGGCGCTTTGTTGTGTGGGGGCTGGCTGCTTTGATGCGTAAGAGCAAGTTCTGGGTCGGTCAGCCAGTCCTCTAACTCAAGGAAATCTTGCGGTCGATCTTGCGGGCTTTCGCTAAGGCATGCCTCGACAAAAGGTCGCCATTTTTCAGGAATCAGCTCCCATTTAATAGCGTTGCGGGTGGTAAAGCGCTGGTGCGTAAATAGCGAGGCCGCCAAAGCTCCGAAAGCAAAGAAGTCGGCAGAGGGCCCCACGTCATGCAGGCGGTTGGGCTTTTTTTGCTCGGGCGCCAGATGGGCCATCTGTTCCAATATTTCGTGGCTGCAGTAGCGCTCTAGCGGGAGTTTTGCCTGGCGCAATTTTTCCAACCGATTGCAAACTCGTTGCGGACCTAAAGCAAAAGCTAGTCCCGCATCGGCAATCGCTAAATGTCTCACGCGGTTGCCGGAGTCTAGATCGATGACAATGGAGCGCGGTAGCAAAAAGCCATGATAAATATGGCCGCCAAATTCCGCATGTAGGTCGTGCAAACGTGCTAGAGCGCGCGCCACTTCCAGCAAAATCTCTTCGCGATCTACATGGAGAAGCCTTTGATCGGTTAGAAAATGTTTAAGGGTGAGAAAACGTTTACCCTTGCGATTGATTAGCTGATTTTGTACCAGCACGAGAAGCCTTTCGTCATGTTTCCAAGAATACTGGGAAAATAGCGGGAGCTGGTGAAAATGTGTGGCGCGCCAAAAACAGCGAAATCTGTCGCAAACTTCTGCATTATTTAGGTCGGGTGGAGGGATAAGACAAAGGCCGTGCTCTCCCTGGGGTAGGCGCACGATGGTTTGGCGTCCGAAGAAATCGGCTTTATGTGTGTCTTGGAAGATAAGCTCTTTAGAGAGTTCTAAGGCTCTTTCGTAATGCGCGCGGAAATGGTAGGCCAGCAGGTCATGCTTGCGCTGGCGCGCTACCAACAACCAGTAAAAGGCGCCCAAAAGAGAGAGGATCAAAAACAACCCAGCCAACAAAGGCCCTAGATGAGACTGTAGGGCTAGGCTAAAGCGCTCAACTAGGGACATAAAAATCGCACCTCTACCCGTATACAGCAGGCTGGCGCGCGCTCAAGAGTGCGTAAAAAAATCTGCCAATCGAAGGCGGCGAAGCGCTCTGCACCAAACGCGCCAAGTTGTCCTGGGCGGTTCCCTTGTGCAATATGACCAAAAAAGCGTCCTTGGCCCGATTCTAGACAAAACTTCAGACTAAAGCTCTGATTTTTTGCGCGAAGTATGATCGTTTCACCAAGAGGGAAGGCGGTGCCAGCCTTATCTTCACTGATTTTTATATCCAGCCCCTCGTGCTTATCCGCAAAGAACATGATCTCACGGTTTTTCTGACGAGCTTCCGTCGGCACTTCTTCCGGTAGTGTGAAGTAGAGATCTACTCCATTTTCTTTTATCTGGTAGCGAATTTCTTCGGCGTTTCCGCCGGCACAAACCAGTGTATGTGTGCTGTTTTGATCGCCCCAGATTACTTTCAGGGGGCAATATCCGGGATTGGCGTTGTGCTCTTTGCTTTTTGTAAGCAGGGCGAACGCGTAGTTTTCCCCTTGATGGATGTGCCAAGCTCGCCCCGCAGCGTGTCCTTCGGCGGTGAGTGGAAGCGGCGGTGCACCAAGCCGGTCGGCTGAGGCGTGTACAAGCGCGCCTCGCACAGCGAGCGGCTTATTTAAAAGAGCGCGGTACGATAGCTTGCCGGTGTAGTAGCCCATAAATAGGTCGTAAAGCGTCGTTTCTGGCTCGCTTTTATCTTGCTGTTCGCTGAGCGCGGGGCCCGCATAAGAACAGGTGGCAGCGTTCCAGACGTTAGCTAACCAGCTGCCGAATCGCACCCAGGGGCTGTCGGCAAGCTGCTTATAGGCCATCTGCAGTGCGATGAACGTATCTGCGATAACTTCGGGAATAAACCAATCCAGGAAGTCGGGAGCTTCAGCCACTTGGCGCAGGCTTTCCAAAGTATGCCGCCCGCGAGCTTCTAGCTCGGCCGCGTTCCACAAAGTGCCAAAGCCTGCTTGAGCACCAGCAATTTTTATCGCCAAACCAAAGGGCAGCTTGGCTAGGGCCTGAAGCTCTTTTGTTTGTTCTAGCATGGCTTGGGCAGCTTGCTCGGTTCGGCTCTTGAGAGCGCTACCCAAAACGGTTCCGAATTCTACCAATATCCAGTAGAACGCGGGGAGCAGCTGAGCGTTGATGAAAAGATCGCGGCATTCTGGATATTCATGAAGGTAGACGGGAAATAACCCTTTGCGCTCGTCCTGGGCCACATTCTGAAAACTAAGCACCCGTTCTAGTAAGCGCTTTCCTTCTTGCAAGCCCTCTTTGCTGCGGTCGCGCATAAGCCCCAATGCGTAGTAAACGTTCTCCACTATAGGAATAGTGTCGGCATGCGGAAAATCGGCGCGGTTATGAAAATAATGGAAAAATCCTGTTTGCGGGCTTTGAGCGCCGCGGCCTGCGTTGAGCGCAATTTCCGCCATCTGGCGTGCGCGATCCGGTTTGCCCAGTACTTCTTCGATGATTTCTGAATCTAATGCCATTTTTTGCTCGCCCATTGTTTCATCACTAAGTAAAAAAACTTCATATTCCCATACAGATAACGTTTCCAGAGACGCTTGGGCTCGATCCATAGACGGTAAGCCCATTCCATTTTTGCGCGTCTGATCCAACCGGGCGCGCGTGGAACTGCGCCCGTGATAAAGTCTAAAATAGCCCCTCCAGCAATTGCTAGCTTTACCTTATGCTCTTTTAGCAATTGCCAATGCTTATCAATAAATAGCTCTTGTTTGGGTACGCCCATGGCAACCAGAAGGATATCAGGTTGCCCGCGCTCTATATCGGCTAATACAGCGCTTTCATTCGCAAAATAGCCGTCCCGCCAGCCTACCACTTCGATGACGGGCCACCTAGTTGTCAATAGCGCCACAGAAGCCTCTACCACCTGACTGCGCCCTCCTAATAGATATACGCGAACGCCCGCGCCTGCCACTTGTAGGCGGTCGAAGAGCGCGGGTATCCAGTCGGTGCCTCCGAGATTGCTTGGTAGCGATTGACCGAGAATTTTCGACGCTATTTCGACGCCGACCCCGTCATTGAAGACAAACTCAGTGCGCTTTAGGGCCTCTCTATATAAAGAATTTTTATGCGCGATATTCACGCAGTGGGCGTTGGCAAAGTAAACGCGAACGGGTTCATAACGCTGCGCGAGCATGACTTTGTCGAGCGACTCATCCCAAGGCCCTACGTCGATCTCTACTCCTGCTATGCATAGTCGTTTGTGCTTGCTCATGACCGGAGATAGTAACGCATCAAAGATAAAGGATGAACCTCTTTTGAACATGAGAACGGCGGCTAGCTGTTTTATGCGAAAAACGAGAAAGCAGCTGTGTCCAGCGCAGGCCTTGAGCTCGATGTAAATTTCAGGCCTACTTTTAGCTTGGAGGCGGGAGCACCTCCGCCCTCTATGCAGTTTCTTTTGTCTCATCGGAGACTACCTCGTGTGTGGCTTCTTGGCATCCATACTTATAAGCGCGTGCTTTGCAGCCCGAAATATTATGGCTTTCAGACGGATTGTAAGTGCCGCAAAGGTTTGAATCAGTTTTTTGTTTGAGGATAAGAAGGCAGGCGAGGCGGGGTTTTTCAATGGCCGTCAGCTTCTTTGGATGAGGTAAGAGGGGTGGCTAATCGCTGTTTGTACGCTGAAGGAGAAAGAGGCTTGGCGCGTGCTGGCGGTTAAGCCACTGGTGGAAAATGCAGCTCCACTCTTGCGGAGGGAGTTGTTTGAAAAATTCTCGCAAAGCAAGCTCCTCCTCTGCACCCTCTGGGTGCCCCGGATAGGCGGTGATGCTGAGGGCACCGCCGGCCTGAAGAATGTGCATGCCATTGGCAATACTCTGTAGGGTGGAGTCGCTGCGTGTTTTGATTTTTTTATCAGAACCAGGAAGATAACCTAGATTGTACACGATTAGGCGGGGTGGGGCGGGTAGGTGAAATGTCTGATGGCTCTCATGCCGTAATTGGACGCGATCGAGCAGATCGTGCTGGCTGAGAAGTAATGTTGCGTTCTCGATTGCTTGTTGCTGGATATCGTAAGCGTACACGGAGCCAGTCAGGCCTACTAACCGTGCTAGGCGAAGAGCATCATGGCCGTTGCCGCAGGTGGCGTCTACGACGGTGTCTCCATGCTGAACGAGCTTTACCCAGTATACGTGGGCTAGGTCTAGCGGAGATTGTGCCAGGGGAAATTGTGCATGCACGGCTAAGCGGCCTTGTCCATCCAGAGGAATTTAGCGATGAAAAGCGCTCCCAACACCCAGGCCAGCCAGTGAACGTCTCTTGCACGACCCACAAACAATTTACTGAGAGGAAATAAAATTAAGCCCAGCGCTATCCCGGTAGAGATACTGAACGTTAAAGGTACTGCGATCAGCACGACGAAGCAGGGGATTAGCTCTATAGGGTCCTCCCAGGGAAGGTCTTTGATGGGTGCTAAGAGCAAAGCCCCAATTAAGATGAGTGCTGGCGCAGTGCTATACATGGGGATAGAGGACGCTAGGGGCGCAAACCAAAGGCAGACGAGAAAGAGCAGCGCCACCACCAGGGCTGTTAAGCCAGTTCTACCGCCCGCAGTGACTCCTGCCGCTGACTCTACGTATGTGGTCATCGGGGATGTACCAAAAAGGCCACTCAGCATGGTGCCGACGGCGTCTGCCATAAAGATGCGATTCAGCCTTGGCACTTTGCCGTTTTTGTCAACGAATCCGCCCTGTTCGGCCAAGCTTGTTAAGGTTCCTGCGGCATCAAAAACTGCAATGGAGGCAAAAGCTAGGATAATACTTCCGAGCTGCGCTGTGAAGGCCCCGGGAAGGTCCATTTGCAAAAGAGTTGGCCAGGGGTCGGGCGGCATGGCGATCAGACCGTTCCACTCAACCAGTCCCCACAGCAGGCCGAGGGCCCAGGTGGTCATAATGCTGATTAAGATCGCTGCTTTGAAGCCTCTGGCAAACAATACAGAAGCAATCACGAGCCCAATACCTGCAAGAAGAGCCTCGGGGGTGGCAAGGTCCCCTACTGTCACCATAGTTTCAGGGTGAGGAACGACCAGCCTGATGCTCTGTAATCCGATGAAAGCAAGAAAAAGTCCAATGCCGCCTGTTAAGCTCAAGCGCAGCGGTTTGGGAATAGCTTCCATGATCAACGCGCGGATTTGCAGGATGTTCAAGACAAGAAACAAGGAGCCTGCCAGGAAGGTGGCTCCCAGGGCCACTTGCCAAGAGATTCCCTCGCCTAGCACAATGGAATAGGCGAAGTAGGCGTTCAAGCCCATGCCCGGGGCCAATGCAAAGGGATAATTGGCATAAAGCGCCATGATTAACGTGGCCGCAGCTGAGCTCAAGATCGTAGCCACCATCACCGCGCCTGTGTCCATGCCTGCTGCAGCTAAAACGGCCGGGTTGACAAAGATGATGTAAGCCATCGTAGAGAAGGTCGTCAGCCCTGCCGTAGCTTCGCGCTGCACGGTTGTGCCGTTTGCACTAAGCTGAAATAGCCTGTCGAGGTGAACTACCAGGGATTTTAACATTACGCCTCGCCGAATGTAGCTCTCAGCCGAAAGGGCTCATGGTAACCGATGCTCTGAGTCAGAAGTTCCTCTAACTCATTCTGCACTCGGGTTAAGATCTGTTTTTGTTCTGCTTTGGAGACCGGGGGAAAGTGCACTAAAATTTGCAGCTGATGATTGAGTAAAGAGGCTTGTGATTCGATATCGAGCTCGGGAAAGCAATCCTGCCAGTAGCTTTTCAGATAACTATCAACTAGCTGCTCGTCGATGGCAACCGATCGCGCTCCGCTGCGTATATAATGATAGTGGCGTTTTGTGCCCCGGCGCCAGTGCATGGACAAAACGACACCCAAAGCTAAAAAGCCTAGGCCCGCCAAAGATACGGCAACGTAGTGGTCGCGAACAAACTGAACTACCAGTTCTTGTAGCCTTGTCGACCAAGGAATCAATGCAGCAATCGCACCAAAAGCTAGGAAAAAAACCGCTTGAGCTAGCTTAAGGAGGGTATGAAAAAAATGCAGCATCAGGCTATTTGAATTCGTCCGAATACTCTTCTTCTAGGTTTTCCGCAAGCATCTGAGCGGATTTGTTGAGGTGCGCCTGTTGAGGTGGAATAAGTCCTTTGAACACAACGTGCACACAAGCGACGTGTAGCCCGGTCAGTTTGGTCACCTCTTCCGTAACTTTCGTCTGAATCTCGTCTGCTTTCGTGGGTATGCAAACCCCGTAAGCAATATTCACTTCGACGCGGATTTTGACGGCTTGGTTTTTTCCATCCTGTTCGGCTACGATTCCCTTCACACTTTCCACGCTGCTGCGTGTGAAAATGTTGTCGATGAATCCACCTTCAACCAAATTGATATTTTGAATTTTAGCTAAACATTGAAGGACGATGGCCTGAAATACGCGGTTTTCAATATCGCGCACATAGACCGTTTCAGGAAGATCAAATTCTTTCGCGTCAAACTTAGTGCTCGGGTCTTTGACATGTCGCTTTGTATCAGTCATTGCGATCTCCAAAATGTGAATGAGAGTTATGACCTAAGTCATAACTCATCACCCATAACTCATCACTAAAAAACGGCTAAGAGGTCGTTTCTCTTTACCAACTCGATTTGGTTACGCCTGGAATGAGCCCCTGGGAGGCCATTTCGCGGAAGCAAAGCCGGGAGAGCTTAAATTTGCGGTAGTAGCCTCGGCAACGTCCAGTAAGCTGACAGCGATTACGTAGGCGAGTGGGAGAAGAGTTCTTCGGCAGCTTATTGAGGTCGATGATTGCCTGGTGACGCTCTTCTTCTGACGTTTTCAGGTTGCGGATCTTTTCTTTCAGCTCCTGACGCTTGTCCCATTTCACGCCTACTAGACGTTCGCGACGCTTTTGTTTTACGATGGAAGATGTTCTCGCCATGTTTAATCAATCCTTATTCAGTTTATTTTTTTAGGGCTGGGCCTTTTTGGCGCTGCTTACGGTTGGGATCACGTTTGTTAACGACATACAAACGTCCACGTCGTCGCACTAGTTTGTCGCCTTTGGAGGGATCAGCTTTTACGGATGCTCTAACCTTCATGTCTCTAACCTGGTTTTGGATTTAGCTAAAGAAGAGGTTATAGCCCGAAAGGCCATTTCTGCTCAACGATAATTTTCGCAAACAATTTTCGCCTTGTCGCATAAACACGGAAGCGCTATAGTTTTGTCAAAATTTCGAAACCAGCTTAAAGATATAGGGTACCCAAAGTGAAACGCACCTACCAGCCTAGCAAGCGTCGTCGTCAGACCGAACACGGATTCCGCAAACGTATGGCCACGGCTGCCGGCCGTCGCGTATTGCGTAACCGCCGTCGTAAAGGGCGCCACGTATTGACCGTCTAAGCAAGCGCTTCCCCAAAGAGGCTCGTCTTCGGAGTCGCGCAGAGTATGTGCGTCTCAGCCATAAGGGAGAGAGCTTTAAGGGAAAATTCTGTTGGATCCAGTTTCGTTCTAGCACACATTCTAGTGCGAAGCTGGGTATCACTGCCACCCGTCGTTTCGGCAAAGCTCACGAACGCAACCGCTTCAAGCGTATCACGCGCGAGGCCTTTCGAGAGGCTCTTTCAGGCTTGCCTTCAGGCCTGGAAATACAAATCCATCCCCGCCAGCATTCAAAAGACGCTCAGCCAAAAGACATTTTGGAAGATATCAAAAGCCTGCAAGCACGGCTGTAAGGCATAGAACTGCTACGGAGCTTACCGAATTATTCTGGGCGCTTAGTGCAATCTCTTGGCCCACAGCGGTTCACTTTTTTGCACTTAGCCTTGGGGTACAATAGACTCAAAAACCTAATCCATGGAGAATCAAATCTTGTGCTACTCACCAAAAACCAAACGTAAACCCCGGCTAGAAGTGGCCAAGTGGTACAGGCGCTTGCCCTAGGGCAGCGCAAGGTTTGTAAGAGAAATTATTCAAAAAAAGCCTTTTCTTGGCGCTTGGTAGTTTTTAGCCCCATGCTGGCGGCTTTCTCAAGCCCGACGACTACCGCAAATCCGATTACAGCACAGGCCAGGGCAAACCAGGGCTGGCTGGTAGAAAAATCGGGAGTAAGCGGCTCAAGCACCATCAACGAGGGTGCCTGGTGAGGTTTCAGCGGCTGGACCATGTAGGCGAAGCTATAAAACGGCCATAGCACTCGTGTAGCGCCGATCATGGCGCCGATCATTGTGGCGATGGTGATGTCGTGATAGCGTTTAAGTAGCCAGCTCACGACATGGCTAAAAGACATTAACCCGATGACAATGCCAATCAGCACGTTTACTAAAACTAAGCTTGCAGGCCAGTCGACAGACAGGCTGCCAAGCCCCACTACAAAATCTACTAGGGCACCTATGATCATGGGATAAACGCCAATGGCGGTCAGCAGGTAGCTCCCAGATATTCCCGGTAGCAGCAACGCGCAAGAGGCCATGGCTCCACAAATGATCAGCCATGGCTCTATGGGGCGGGCTTGTCGCGGAGTAACAAATTGGGCTGCTGCGCCTTCGCTCCGCTTGTCATGGTTATAGACCAGCGCGCCAGGGCTTAAGACTCGGCCGGCAAGCATGGCCGCGAGGGTAGACTGGGGAACGTTGGTAAGCACAGAGCGCGTTAGGTCGTAGTTGAGCAATGGAGTGGAGGCGTTCAAAACGAGCTGCACGTCGTACAGAGGTTCAGCTGTTTGCGTAGACCAGTCGGCGCCTGTGGCCCAAAAGGCTACTCCAAGCCCTAGCAGCAGAGCGCTTTTCTTGGCCCAATTCCAAACACGCACCTGCCGCTTGCAAAAATAGACAGAACCCAGAACGAGCCCAATGAATCCTGCATAGAGATAACCTCTATACAGGGGTACTTCCAGCAGAAAGTGGATCAGTTGGCTCAGCATGATAAACGCACAAGCCACCCCCAAGCCAAGAGAGCCGAGAAATTCCCAGGCGACCGCTCGCTGAAATAACCAAAAACGGCCTCGGGCGAGCAGGCTGAAAGCGTGGAGATTAAAGGTGCGGACGCTCTCTATTAAATCACTATAAATCCCTAGGATAAAGCAGATTGTGCCACCTGATACGCCTGGTATGAGGTCAGCCGACCCCATACATAGACCGGACAAAACCAGCCTTATGGCACCGCGCAGGCCAGCTGGTGCGGGCTTGGGAGGCATTAAAGCACCTCTAGCGCCTTAGCCACGAACCAGGCTGCGAACAAAATCAGGCCTGCGGTGCCTATCCATATCAGATTAGGTAGCCATTTCACGCTAGACCCAGGATTGCCCCGCATCTCTAATGTGCCGATACCGTAAGCGAACTCCGGGTCTTTCTTGGAGCGGATCAGCAGATCAGGGTTTTCGCGCATGATGACCTCTGGATCAAAACCTAGGTAAGCGGCATATTGGCGCACAAAGCCTTGAGCATAAACGGGCGAAATGACTGAGAGGATCTTGCCCTCTTCGATGGATTGTAGAAAATTCACGCGAATGGACGTTGCTGTCTCGGCTTCTTTGAGCGACAGTCTCATCTCTTCTCTTTTTTGTTTTAGCCGGTCTCCCAGGCTCTTCTTTTCTTCTACCATTTAAGCTCCTGATGGATGAATGAGAGTGCAGTATATCCCATGATCCATTTGGTAGCAAATGAGGTTAGGCTCAGTAGCTCTCGCTAAAAAGAACAACCCGGTTAGCTGAGGGGTAGCTACCAGCCTCATTTTGTTCCTTATCTGTCGCTGAGACTGCGAATTCGTCGTGGCCTGAGCCTGTTGTCAGACATCGCTGAGCCGGTTTCTTTTTTCAGCAGTCGCTGGCAGGCTAAGTTTGTGAATCTGTCTTTAGCGCGCGCATTGTGGTAGTTACTGAAAATTTTGTAATGGAACGTAATTGCTCACAAAATAAGTAAAAAATCTTGTAAGTCAATGCGTTATGATGAGTTTAGACCTGAAATTTATTTTTTTTGGTAAATTCTGCTTGTTTATGGCATTTAGAAACTGGATACCCCGCTCAAAGAGAGGCTCATGTTCAAGCACCAGTCCATAAGTTTCCACCTAGTGGCCTTTACCTCGGCCCTTTCTTTTTTTATCTTGCTATTGGGGGGGCTGGGGCTAACCAATTCTGCGAGGACCTCGGAAGCTCTGTCTCATTTTTATGGCGACATGGTGCAGTCTGTGCGCAAGCTGCAGACAATCCACGACATTTACGAAGGAGTGGTGCGCGCATCGGTACATCGCTTGCTGACGAATACAGCTACGGGTGACGCGGTGTCCAAGGCTGTGGATGAGGCTGTCGCCAGTAGCTCAGCACACTGGCGCGCCTATTCTGACCAGGAGCGCACGCACGGCGCCGGTAATCGGCAGATGCTCAACCACGAATTTGAAAATGCCATAGATGCCGTCAATATTTCTTGGCTTACATTGACGGACCTACTCAAGGCCGCCGACACGGATAAAACACGCAGGTATATCTTTGAGGACTTCTACCCTAAAATGGATGCCTTAGGGCGCCGTAGTTCTCAGCTTATGAACCGTTGGATGGATCAGCTTGAAAAGGACCGACAGCTAGCTTTAAGGGGTGCAGAGCTCGCACGGCGCGAGGTGACTATCGCTCTATTCCTTGGGCTTTTGGCGGCGGCTGTGCTGGGAAGTGTGGTGGTGGCGCGCGTGCAGCGCGCGATCGATCTTTTGGCCCAAGAAATCGCAAAGATTCAGGCAGTAAGGGGCAATTTTACGCAGCGGATTCCTCTAGAGGGAAAAGAAGAGACAAACGTCGTTTCTTTACGGTTTAACAGCTTCTTAGATACCATCTTAGGATCACTGCGCAGGGTTAAGATCTCTGCGCTATCGGTGGCTACAGCCATGCCGCAAATCATAGCTTATGCCAGAGACATGGCACAGCGTGTTCGTGAATTTGGCCGTTTTACGACCGAGGCGGGCGCGACGGCTAACGAAATTTCGGCTACTTCGCAGGAACTGGTTAAACTGATGGCCGACGTATCAGAGACAGCGACGAAAACGGCAGGGTTAGCGGCTTTGGGCCAGACTGAGCTAGTTAACCTGGAGAGCACCATGAGCCAAATGGAGGAGTCTTCCAGGCAAATTTCCAAGCGGTTGGCGGTCATCAGTGAAAAAGCTGCTAATATCACCACCGTGGTAACGACCATCAACAAATTCGCGGACCAGACCAACCTACTTTCCCTGAACGCGTCGATCGAAGCCGAAAAAGCTGGTGAATATGGTCTTGGATTTGCGGTGGTGGCGCGCGAAATCCGCCGTTTAGCAGACCAGGTGGCCTTGGCTACGTTGGATATCGAGCAGATGGTAAAAGAGATGAAATCCGCCGTCTCTTCGGGTGTGACGGAGATGGATAAGTTTACCGATGAGGTGCGCAATGATGTGCGGGATGTTCGCAACATTGGCAGCCAGTTGACGCAAATCATCGCCCACGTACAGACGCTACTACCATGCTTTGAATCAGTTCACGGAGCGGTACAGGCACAGGCTGACGGCGCGCGCCAAATCAGCGATTCGATGGGTCAATTGGGTGGCGCCGTGGGCGAAGCTTCTCAGGTCTTAAAAGAAGCTTCCCTGGCCGTGATAGAACTAGATCGTTCGGCCAACGATTTGCAAAAAGAGGTTCTGGAGTACAAGTTAGACCTATCTTAAAGGTTGGGTGAGTCATGTTAATGCTGCTATTCTGCGTAGGAGAAGAGCGTTACGCGTGCGACTGCGCGCAAGTCGTTGAAATTCTTCCGCAGTTAGCTGTTAGGTCGGTCATCGGCGCGCCGCCTTTTGTAATAGGGCTATTTGCTTACCGCGGACAGTCGGTCCCTTTGGTAGACTTTGCAGTCCTCACTAAAAGCGGGGCCAGCCATCAGCTTTCAACGACTCGTATCATCTTATTTCGCAAGGATCGAGCGGACGGCAAGACCTTATATCTGGGATTAATTGCCGATTATGTGACCGACACGATTAATTGTGACCCAACAGAGTTCAAAGAAATGGGCCCACAACCCACCGAAGTGAGTTTTTTAGTCGGCACATTAGTCAACGAGGAAGGCTCGGCGCACCTTTTGGCGGTTACTGTACTCTTTGAGCGCTTGGCAGAGCTCTACTTGGCCCCCGGCACAACACCCACATCTCCAATTCTGAATCCTGATCCCTCGCTAGGGGTAATCGTTTTCCGCGTTGGCCAAGAACATTTCGCGCTCTCTTCCAATGTAGTCGGACAGATCACAGAAAAAAAGCCCGTTCACCGTATCCCCCATCAGTTTGGCAAGATCTTAAAAGGCATTGTAAGCATTCATGGCCAGCTGCGCCTATTTGTCTCTTTGGCGCATTTGCTCGATTTAGACGAAGCAGAGCCCCACGCGTTTCTTATGATTGAGAAAGAGGGAGAAGTTTGGGTGTTTGCCGTTAGCGAAGTTTACGGGCTGCATCGCTGCGATCTTGCAAGGCTGCAGGGTGTGTCTGTTAGTGCTGCCAAACCCGCTGTGAATTACCTCAAGGGATTTTTTTTCTGGGGCGACAAGACGGTGGGTTTGCTAGAAGAAGAACTTCTTTTTTTTGGTTTAAGGAGGGGCATTCTGTGAAAGGCGGCCCTAATGCTCCGAGCAAAGACTGGAGTGAGCACGACGAACCGCCTCTTACCGAGCGGCAGATCAGGCATCTGTTTTTTACCGAGCTAGAAACACAAGTCCGTACACTTTCTGAAGGCTTGCTTGCCCTGGAGGTAAATTCGCACGATAGAGCGATGCTCGTCAGCCTCATGCGCGCTGCGCACTCTATCAAGGGCGCCGCGCGGCTTTTAGGGGTTCAGCAAATCGTACAGATCGCCCATGCGCTAGAGGGCAGCTTTACCTGTATAGAGAAGGTTCCGGGAGCCTTAGATTCTGCGTACATGGAGTTTATGCTAGCAGCGGTGGATCTGCTTGCCGCGCTGGTCAATGTAGGCTCTGACGAAATGAGCAGCTGGCTGGAGGTAAACCAGATACGCTTGAAAGAGGTCGCCACCGGCCTGTGCTACATGGCTGGAGGCACAGCCGAAGATACTGCAGTGCCAGCGCATAGCTCCAGTGAGGCTAAGCAAGCCCCCATCCTCGTTCGGGAAGAGAGAGTGCTGCGCGTGAACGCGGGCTACCTCACAGGTCTTATGGGGCTGGCCGGAGAGTTACTCGTCGAATCGCGCTGGTTGGATCCATTTTCCGATGCTTTGCTGCAGCTGAAGAGAAACCACCACGAGCTTACTAGTATTGTGGAGCTCTTTTGTGGAGCTGTGGACGAACACTGTTTGAGAGAAGAGGCCGCAGAACAGCTACTCCTCCTGCAGCAAAAAACGCACGCCTGCCGACACAGCCTCACCACCCACCTGGAGCGGCTAGAGCTTTTTACTCGCCGCCATGCCTCTCTTTCCGATAGATTCTATCGTGAGATCATCACCAGCCGCATGTGCTCCTTCGGGGAAGGCATCGAAGGCCTCGCGCGCATGGTGCGCGACCTGGCCAAACAGCTTCACAAACAAGCGCGGCTTGAAGTTGTCGGTCGCTCCACCACCATCGACCGCGACATCCTCGACAAGCTCAAGGCCCCCTTGAATCAACTTTTGCGCAACGCGGTAGATCATGGCCTGGAGACAGTGGACGAACGGGTCGCTAAGGGCAAGAAACCAGAAGGAACAATCCGCCTGGAGGCGTGTCATCGCGGCGGAGCGCTTTGTATTACCGTCTCCGATGACGGTCGCGGGATCAACCTGGAGCAAGTGAAGCAACAGATCGTCCTGAAGAAGTTAATCGAGGCCGATATGGCGAGCCAACTTACCGAGCAGGAAGCGCTCGACTTTCTTTTCTTACCTGGCTTCAGTACTGCCAACAAAATCACCGAACTCTCCGGGCGAGGCTTTGGCCTTGATATCGTGCAAACCATGGCCCAAGAAGTAGGCGGACAAGTACGCGTTAGCAATTCGCCCAATCAAGGAGCCGCCTTTCATCTCAAACTACCCCTCACGCTTTCTGTTTTGCGCGCTCTGCTCGTGGAGATTGTCGGTGAGCCCTATGCCTTCCCGCTAGCGCACATCGGAAGGGCTATGACCGTGAACCGCAGTCAAATCCGGGTCATCCAAGACCGCGAATATCTCAACATAGAGGGACAAAACATACGCCTAGTACAGGCTGATCAGCTATTCGGCTTGTCTAACGCCTCTAAACCCACCCAAGAGCTTTGTGTGGTTGTATTAAGCGAAAACATGATTCACTATGCTGTGGTAGTGGATAGATTTATCGGGGAAAAAGAACTCGTGGTGCAAGACCTGGATGCCCGACTTGGTAAAGTCCCTGCCATCAGCTGCGGTGCGTTCATGGAAGATGGTTCGCCTACCCTGGTCATAGATGTGGGGGACATGGCGCGCTCCATCGATAAACTTTTCTCGGTGGGCCCGCTTGGCCAAATCTCCAGCGCCGGCGTGAAGTGTGAGAGCAAGCGGCAAAGAAAAAAGGTACTTATCGTCGACGACTCTGTTACCGTCCGCGAATTAGCGAGCCGTCTTCTTGAGCACCAAGGATACGAGGTTGAGGTGGCCGTCAACGGTGTCGATGGATGGAACAGCGTGCGGATTGGTGGCTACGACCTAGTCATTACTGATGTGGACATGCCGCGCATGAACGGCATCGAGCTAGTGCGTTGTGTAAAGGGAGATCAGCGTTTAAAAGCCCTGCCCGTCATGATCGTTTCCTGCAAGGAACGTCACAACGACCACCTGCTCGGCGCGGAGGCTGGTGCCGCTGTTTATCTGGAGAAAAGCAGTTTTCACGACGGTCGATTTTTGGAAGCTGTAAAAAAAATGCTGGGGGAGGCTTAACAACAAGTGATCCTAAAAGCTTCCCTACAGCCTATCCGCGTACTGATGATCGATGATCAGAAATTTATTTTAGAAAGCGTGCGTCATATGCTTGCCGACCAGCCAGACATCGCCTTCTTTACCTGTCAAGATCCTGCCCAAGCGGTTCGCAAGGTCGAAGAAGTACATCCCACTGTGATTTTACAGGATCTGATGATGCCCGAGATTGATGGTCTTGTTCTAGTGCGCTTCTTTCGCTCTAACCCAGCGACTAGGGAAGTGCCCATGATTGTCTTGTCATCCGAAGAGGAGCCCAGCATCAAAGCGCAAGCCTTCTCCCTTGGTGCTAATGACTACGTGGTAAAGCTTCCCGATAAACAAGAGCTTCTTGCCAGAATTCGCTACCACTCTAATGGCTACATCCGCCTAATCGAGCGAAATGAGGCGTACCGCCTGCTGGAGGAGAGTCAATTAGCCCTCAAACATGAGCTAAACAAGGCCGCGGAATATGTCTGCTCCCTGCTGCCGCCTCCTTTAGATGACGCGTGCGTGACTACCGCTTGGAAATTTATCCCCTCAGCCCTACTAGGAGGCGATTCTTTTGGCTACTATTGGCTAGACGATCAGCATTTTGCTATGCACCTGTTAGATGTCTGTGGGCATGGGGTGGGGGCTGCCCTCCTTTCGATTTCCGCTACTAATCTATTGCGCAGCCAGTCACTACCTAATACTGATTTTCACGACCCCGTAGCTGTGCTGCACGCTTTAAATGACACCTTCGACATGGAAAAACATAATGGCATGTACTTCACCATATGGTACGGTGTCTATCAGCCCAAAACACGCAAGCTGCGCTTCGGCAGCGCCGGTCACCCTCCTGCTGTACTGCTGACAGGCGATTCAGCGCAGACCACGCAAATTGTGCAATTAAAAACCCCCGGCATGGTCATCGGAGGCATGTCTCACTCTCGCTTTAGCGCGGATGAGGTACAGCTTGGCCCCTACGCCAAAATGTTCGTGTTCAGCGATGGTGTCTACGAGCTTCAAGACAGCACAGGCCCACGCCTGGAAATGGCAAACCTGATCCAAACCATGCACGCTGCGCAAGCTCATCTAGGTCAAGACCTGGATGAGATCGTAGAGTTCTCCTCCGCCATCAACGAGTATCAGCCCTTCCCCGATGATTTCTCTGTCGTCAGCTTTAAATTCAAATAGGCCAGTGGTGGGATACGGCTAAAATAAGCCTTGTAATCTCGAATAAGAGTGCTCGAATGCATTTGGTATGAGGTACAAAAGCAAGTTGACCCCTTTCTTCAGCGACAATGTTGTAAACAAGAACGGGAGCCAGCTTAAACGCTCCACGGATGATCCAGGGACAAGTTTTTTGTTCTTTCGTCATTTCTAATTCAATAATCAGCCTCTAAAAAAATCGTTTTTGAATTTTAATATATGCTAATCTGTCTGCTTCATAAACCATGAGGCTACGCCAATGTCTAGTCCCCTTCTGCCGGGCCAGTTTTCTCTTTCTC
>CAYUJS010000004.1:0-77250 GCA_964445105.1 uncultured bacterium
GGTGCAAGCCTAAGGGCTAATTCAAAAAGGCGGGCCGATGGCCTAGGAATGTAGGGTAAAGAAAGGCAAGCAGCGGAATTGCGAGAGGCTGCGGATGAGATAAGACAAGTGACAGCGCTAGACTCATTGGACGCCACACTTTATTACGCGGTCACCAAATGGCCTCAGTGGGGGAGACAGCTCAAAAAGGAATATGACCTTGCAAAGGAAAAACTGTCTAAAGATGGACTCGTTATCGACCAAGCCTGAAGCTTGCGTAGGGCCCGGGCGGCAGGCGGGGATAATGTTTCCGATGCGTATTCTTTATGGAATACCTTACTAGCGAGCTCGCATTTAGCGGCGGTAAAACTCGTTACTCTGTCGCATCTGGGTTCGATCCACAGCACTTCTTGTATTTTTTGCCGCTTTCGCAAGGGCATGGCTCGTTGCGGTTGGGTTGGGCGAGCACGGTGACGGGTATGCCCTTCAGGCGCACTGGAGCGGCTTGTTGGTCTGCCTCTTCCAGGTTCTGCGTGCCTTGAGCTTGCGGGGCTAGTGAGCGTCCGCGCTCTAGTTGCAGTTGACCCATTAGTTTTTGGAGGGTGCTATGATCATCTTGTTGGACCAACTCCAAGCGGAATACATCGTGCGCGATGTTTGAGCGGAGTTTATGGCTGAGCTCATCGAAGAGGCGGAACGCTTCGTGTTTGAATTCCATAAGGGGATCGCGTTGCCCCACAGAGCGTAGGCTAACGTCGGTACGTAGGTGATCCATGGCTAGCAAGTGCTCCTGCCACAGCTGGTCGAGGCGGCGGATCATAAGGTCGCGCAAGGCCCGGTGGATGACGGTTTCGCTAGCGATGCCCGGAGCAAGGCTTATCTTTTTCGTCTCGCGGGCCATTTTTTCATTGAAAGCGGCAATAATTTTTTCTGCTGCGATTTCAGCGAGCTCGTCAGCTTCCTTGAGGTCGTCGTCAAATGTGCCCGGTTCGAAAGAGACGGGGAACACACCCATCAGCCACTGACGATAGCCTTCCGGATCCCAGCCGCTTTCGTTGCTCTTATTAGTAAGGAACTGGTCAGATGCGGCTGCGTGGCAGACGGTGTGCAGCAGCTCGGTGGCGATTTCGATGGCGTTGTTGCGCTGCAGGATGTCGTTGCGGAAATCGTAGATCTCATGGCGTTGCTTGTTCATGACATCGTCGTATTCAAGCGTGTGTTTACGGATGGTGTAGTTGCGCTGCTCGACGCGTTTTTGAGCCGTTTCAATGGATTTATTGAGCATACGCGCGGAGATGGGCTCGCCTTCCGGTGGGCGGAATTTTTGTAGCACGGCTGTCAGGCGTGGAGATGCGAAGAGGCGCATTAGCGAATCCTCGAAGGAGACGAAAAATTTAGAGTTGCCTGGATCGCCTTGGCGAGCGCAGCGACCGCGCAGCTGGCGATCGATCCGGCGCGACTGGTGGCGGGTTGTGCCGATGACGTAGAGGCCGCCTATGCCTGCAATCTCTTGGCCTAGTTTGATATCGGTGCCGCGGCCGGCCATGTTGGTGGCGACGGTGATGGCGGCGCGTTGACCGGCTTTGGCGATGATTTCGGCTTCCTGGGCGTGGTTTTTCGCGTTTAGCACGGTGTGCGGTAGGTTGTTCTGCTTGAGAATACGCGATAATTTTTCAGATATCTCCACCGATTCAGTGCCAATAAGAATAGGGCGGCCAGCTTCGTGCACTTGTCGGACATCTTTCAGAAGAGCAGCGTATTTTTCTCGTTCCGACATGTAGATTTCATCGTTGAAGTCTTTGCGAATGCAAGTTTTATGGGTGGGGATCTCGAGCACATCGAGTTTGTAAATTTCTTTAAACTCTCCTGCTTCGGTCATGGCGGTACCGGTCATACCGGAGATTTTTTTATACATGCGGAAGTAGTTCTGGAGGGTGATGGTAGCGTAGGTTTGAGTTTCTTGCTGGATAGCAACTCCTTCCTTGGCTTCGATGGCTTGGTGAAGTCCGTCGGAGAAACGCCGCCCAGGCTGTGGTCTACCGGTGTTTTCATCGACGATAATGACTTTACCATCCTGCACCATGTAGTCGATGTCGCGCTCCATCATGAGGTGCGCGCGGAGTAGTTGGCGTAGATTATGGGCGCGTTCTTTGCGGTTAATATCATCCTGTTGGATGCTTAGCTTGCGCTGCATTTTGGCTTCGTCATCCAGATTGGGGTCTTCGTCGATCAACAGGTATTCGTGGCTGATGTCCATCATGACGAAGTCGTTGGATAGGCTGTCTGTGGTGCATTCTTGCCAAGCGTGAATGCCCTTATCTGTCACTTCAAACTCACTGGATTTTTCATCAACAGTAATGTAGAGGTCGGCGATGGCTTTGTGTCGCTCTTCTTTATTCTGGTCGCTGTAGTAGTAGAGGTCCCATTGATCGATACCGGCGCGGATATCCGGCTCTTCTTTGAGCCTCTTGAGGACTTTATTTTGCGGCGTGCCTTTTCCGACGAGCCATAGCTTACGCAGGGCCTCTTGGGCATTTTTACTGCCGAGGTTGATGTTGGGCTCCTCGAGGACATTCCTGGCCTCGGTAGCCAGACGGTTGCAGAGGTCGCGTTGGCGGCGTACTAGCGTACTTACGCTATCTTTCAGCTGGTCGTACATTTGACGGCTCTCAGGCACGGGGCCGGAAATGATAAGCGGGGTACGTGCTTCGTCAATGAGGACGGAGTCGACTTCATCGATCAGCGCGAAGAAGTGGTCGCGCTGTACTTGCTCTTCTTTTCTACGCGCTAAGCTATTGTCGCGCAGATAGTCGAAGCCAAACTCAGCGGCTGTGCCGTAGAGAACGTCGCATTGGTAGAGGGCTTTACGTTTGTCGGTAGGGGTATCTGTGGTAAGCGCACCGGTTGTTAAACCAAGCCAGCGCAAGATAGTGCCGACCCATTGGCAATCTCTCTCGACAAGGTAGTCGTTAACTGTGACGAGATGGACAGATTTGCCAGAAAGGGCGTTGAGATAGAGAGGGAGGACGGCTGTGAGGGTTTTTCCTTCACCTGTGTGCATTTCAGCGATACAGCCGCTGTGCATGGCTATGCCGCCGATGAGCTGCACATCGTAGGGGACCATGTCCCATTTTTGGTCATAACCTGATACGTGTACTTCAGTTCCACAGAGTCGCGAGCAGGCTTCTTTGACGACAGCAAAGGCCTCCGGCAAGATTTGGTCTAATGTCTCACCCTTGGTCAATCGCTCACGAAATTCCACTGTCTTTGCTTTGAGCTCGTTATCGCTTAGAGGCTTTATACGCTCATGCGAAGCATGGATCTGGGTCACGACCTTTTTAAAACGACGCACAGCACGCTCTTGCGAGGTGCCAAAGATCCACTTTAGAAACTGAAACATCTGAATACCAACCCCTTTGAATTAAGTAGCGAAGTATGGAGGAGCAGGGCGTTTTTTTCAATATTATTGCGGGCAAAAGCCCCCTCGTTTTTTTCGCTTCGCGCCTTCTCTCCGCGCTTCGAAATGGAGGTAGATCGCAGATGTCAAAAAGAGAGTGACCAGCTGAGAAACGAGGAGGCTGCCGATGATGACAAGGCCCAGAGGGCGGCGGGATTCGTACCCGGCGCCGAGCGCGATGAGCACCGCGCTCATGCACAAAGGACAAGAAAAATAGTAACGCGTACGTAGCGATGGCCGTTGGGTTTTTTTATATCGATAAAATATTTTAAAAATAAATGAACAAACTGAATAAAAGTGACGAAGGTACGGAACGCGAAAAGCTTGCAGATCCCGTTGTACAAAATAGCGTTGGGGGCGCATAATTCGGAATTTAGTCACTTATTTAATCAAATAGGAGGAGCTTCATGCGTACATCGAATCCAGCGTTAACCCCATCTACGTTTAACGACCTGCAGCCTAGATCAGTGCGAGGGGAGTTCATGACAATCGGCGGTGCGATTAATCGCACTGCGATGCTATTACTGTTGGTTGTTCTGAGCGCAGGCTACACTTGGAACCTCTTTTTAAAGGCGGGTGATCCGAATGTTCTTGGCCCGTGGATGCTTGGCGGGGCTATCGCAGGCCTGGTGACAGCTGTCGCCACGGCTTTTAAGAAAGAGTGGTCGCCAGTGACCGCTCCGCTCTATGCGATTTTCCAAGGCCTTTTTCTGGGTGGGATCTCCTCGATCATGGAGGCACAGTATCCCGGTATCGTGATTCAAGCTGTCGGGGCCACCTTTGCTACGCTGGGAGTGATGCTTTTTCTCTACAAAACAGGCACTATTCAGCCCACGGAAAAATTTACTTTCGGCCTAGTGGCAGCTACTGGGGCCGTGGCTGTGATCTACCTTGGCGCTTGGATTTTGAGCTTCTTTGGCGTCTCTTCGAACATTTTGTTCGGGAACGGGCTGATTGGGATTGGCTTCAGCTTAGTTGTGGCCGGCATTGCCGCCCTTAATCTGATCCTCGATTTTGCCATCATCGAGCAGGGTGCGCAACGCGGTATGCCACGTTACATGGAGTGGTACGGCGCGTTCGCTTTGATGGTGACTCTGATCTGGTTGTACCTAGAGATTTTGCGCCTACTAAGCAAACTGCGAAGCCGAGAGAGCTAGCAATTTAACGCAAAGCTACCTGTAGGGGTCCTAGCTCCTGCAGGTAGCTTGTAGCTATCGCTCGCTTGAAGCTCGTTCTAGATTTCTCAAAAGAGAGCTTGAGCTTTGTGTGGTGTCAGTGTGGCGAAAATAGTAATTACTGCCCTGATAGGGCTGCTTCAAATAGTCCCACAGGCATTTTATAAAAGCCCCCTCAGCGAACGCTAGCGTCTGAAAGTCTGCTCGCGTTTTTACAGACGGTTTTGCCTGGCAGACCGATGTTTCTGCCTAGCTGAGCAGCTCGCGCGTCTGCTTTGAGGGTTAGCTTTGTCTGCATCTTATAGATAGCGGTGGACGCGTGAGAAAATATTCGTGCGCGCTCAGAAAATAATATAGGTCGCATGTCCCTCGTTAGCACCTGGACAGGTAGCGTTGGTTATTTTTCTTGAAGAGCGGACTTCTTTCCCGCCCGATTAGCGCAAGCTAGAATTTTGCCGATAGCTAAAGAGTCCAGATCTCTACAAGCAGCATTATCAGTAGCTCCAGCTAAAAAAAGAAGCCGATTGGCTCTGAAATAGCCATGAACCTCATTTTGTTTTTATCCGCAGCTAAGATTACGAACTCTTGGCGAACTAAGCGTGCTGTCACTTACCCGTGAGACCTTTTCTTTTTTTAACGGGAACTGCTGCAGCATTATGTGGTTTTTATTTTTGAAATAAAAGAAGTTATATTCTAACGTGGGTTGCTCCGCGGAATCCGAAAGGGGTTAGCGAAAATTTTTGGAATGTAGAGTTTACGCCTCACTCAAAGGGAGCATTCATGAACACAGCCCAATTTCATGGTTTGGATAAAGAGGCCTTGTTGGTCAAAACCTGGCCATGTGCTAGGGGAACGGTTGGCCTTTACCTTTGCCCTGGCCAAAAGGCAGAGGCGCTTGTCCGAGATATCGACAATAAAGTATCTCATATTTCCCAGCTTTGGATTTCTGGGTTGCCGGCTGCGTTCTTGGAGGGATCGATAGAAGCACAGCGTCGATGCTTATCCCAGACATGCATTCGCTTGTCTCCCGTCCAGCCTGGTGGTTATCGGCTCTACATCGACCCGAGGCTAAACGGCGGCATGTTTAAAATGGCGTCTTCGAACCTGTCCGTTCCACTAGATATCGACCAGCTCCTCCGCCATCCTGTAGCTTTTCAGCCCCAGCCCTTGGAGGTCGGAAGCGACGGTCGTTTCAAAATTCTTTCACTAGATGGGGGTGGGACGCGTGGCATTATCCCCCTAAAAATTTTGTCCTATCTGGAAACGCTAATCGGCCCCGCCCATGAAACGTTTGATTTGATTGGGGGTACCTCGACCGGTGGAATGATTGCCCTAGGGCTTGCCAAGGCCATCCCGGCTACAGCCATTCTAGATATATACCTTAATCGGTCTGACGAATTGTTCGTGAAGAATAGCCATCCCTGGATCCATAATGCCGTCGCAACTGTCGCTGGCGCTGTAGGACCGGGCAGGGAAACCTTGTTGAAGGCTCTGTTCAATAGTCCTGTTTACTCTGACGTTGGAATTAGAAGTATCACAAATGAGCTGTTCGGGCAAAGCGTGATGAAAGATGCGCTAACCAATTTATTGGTTACCGCGGTAGATATTACCTTGCCCCACTCTCCGAGGACCTATTTTTTCCATAACCTCGACCGGCCTTCTGCATTTTATGCGATGCAGGACGTAGCCCGTGCAACTTCTTCTGCTCCCACCTACTTGCCCCATGTTCAGCTGGGCGGCTTCAAATACGTTGATGGGGGACTTACCTGCAATAACCCGGCCCTTGAATGTTACCTGCATGCTAGCGCTAACGGCATACAGGCTGAATCCCAATACTGCCTCTCTTTGGGGACCGGTTTCTCCGACGTCGAAGGGATCGGTGATGATAATCATAACCTCCTTTATTGGGCCCGCTCAATTTTCCCTACCGTCAGCAGCGCGGCATCAAATACGGTCGATGAACGGCTTGCAGGTATCTTAAGCGACCGTTACTGGAGGATTACTCCCTACTTAGAACATGAAATCCCTCTGGACGCTCACACGTCAGAGAAGCTGCAGCTGCTCGAAGATTTGGGGCAGCAGCTTGTCGAGGAGCGTCAGGACAATTTGCGGGGCATTGCTCGCACACTCAGGCCCGACTTATCTTAGTGAAATTAACAATAAAGGATTTAGGATGGAAGCAACAAACAACTGCTCTGGAATAGAAAGCTGTGGCCTGTCAGGACAGCGGCTGGCCTTTTCCGTAAGAACAAAAAAAGCCGAACAGCTAGTCATTTTTTTTAAAGAAACCCTCTCGGAGAGTTGTTTTCTTAGAATCCAAGACGGCTGGAAGCGGTTGTATTCTCACGACGTACCAAAAGAATTGGTGAATAGAACACCCTCACAGCTGAGCGGCCTATTGCAAGCAGCTAGCCTCCAGATCTCGCAATTTGATAACGGTGATTGTAGGCTTTCTCTGCGCTTAGGGTTAAAAGGCGGCATGTTTCATCGGGATATTGTCCGGCTGAATGCAATAGAAGGTTATCAGCAAATGATTGCTCAAGTGGAAAGAGATTTCCTTGCGATCCCGGTTACAGTGATAGACCCTTCTACTGGTGCTCTTGTCAAGGTTGCGGCCGCTGTGGGCGTGGGGGCACTAGGTGCAGGTTTGGGGCTGGGCGCTGCCGCTCTTCTTGTTCTTGCTACTAACCCGGCTGGTTGGGCTGTGATGGGGGTAGGTGTCGCGGTTGGCCTTATCGGTGCAGTCATATTCGGAGCTTGCGGGTGGCTATTTGCTTCCAAAGGCTTGGATGCGCACAACAGAGAGGCAGAACAAGATAAAGAAAAATTAAATAATATATTTGAAAAATTTGCTGAGATTCAAATCGACCTTGACAATCACGATTCCGCAGGTGCTGCTACAAAGTCTGTGCAGTTGTATCAGCAGCTACGAAATGATGGATACATAAAAAATGCAACTAATTATGGTTTTGAATTAGATAATCGTTCATTTAATTCATTGGTTAGACACTTCAAAAAGACGCAGAGAGCTTCTGTTTTGTTTACAGCAAAGTTTCTAATTTTATCGGTGCTTGCTAGTATGCCAGCGGATTTTGGCGAAGGACAGTTGCCCCGCCTTCGTCCAACAGGAGCTATTATCAATCGATTAGAAGAGTTGATTGATCAATCAGGGCGCATTGCTGACGATCCGATTGTCCAAAGTGCTTATTTTATTCTTGGTGATTTGCTATACAAGACGCAATGTTATGATCAGTCAATAAATTATTTTGGGCGTATATTGCCTGCAAATGCAGAGATATATCAAAATGCTCAGCTAGTAATCACGCATATAAGGGGTCTACAAAGAGTCATATAACAAGTTAGGTTAACCGATTTGTAAATTAAATAGTAAAAAAGGATTAGGATGTTTTCAAATTTCAGCTTTAGCTCGTCTAGCGCCGTTCCTCGAGAACATGGCCTAGATACGGTTTCGGTGGAACTTTTACAGACCCCTCAGGACAGGGAATCATACCTCAATTATTTGCTACACAATCCTGAATTGTCCCCCCTGCAAAAGCTATTCGGTCTGCAAGCGCCTGAGGAAGTCTGCCAGAAAAAAATAGGGGCGCACGCCAGAAGATTGTATTTGTACATACACCCGGACAAAGTCCCTGAACCAGAGAGAGAGCGTTGTACTCACCTGTTCAGGCTGGTGAAAGAAGCTGAAGAGGCAGCTTCTTCGGCCAGCTCTTGGGATAATAAAACAATCATCCCTCCTTTGGGCCCCTGGTCGAGTTATTTTGACCCCGTGCAGATAGTCTTGGATGCGATAAAAGATGGCAAGTGGTTGGAGGCTAAAAGGCTATGTGAAACCGCACGGAACCATTTAGAGGAAGATAAGCTATCTGTTTTGAAGAGCATTATTCTGGCGCGCTTGGGGGAGCTACCAGCAGCCATCGAAGCTGTTCCTCCCGGCGCAGACCAGCTAAGGCAAATTTGGCTGCAGTATCAAATAATTATGGAAAGGGCACAGCTTGACCAGAGCTCCGTAGGAGAATCGGAATGCCACGACCTGTTAAATAAAATGAAATCAGTTAGCATCTCTGGCCTACCTGTTAATATTTCTTCTCATTTCTTATACAAATTATTGATGGAATTCTACTTGCAGCGCGGAGATTTACTTAGCTACCAGAGGTATCTGCGTGAAGCAATTCGCTCCTGTCCCTCCTGTCTCGAGCATGAGAAAAGGCAGCTTATCCAAACCCTCAGGCGATATTTAGTAGAAAATTACACGCAGTACGAAAACGAGCCAGAAAATCCAAATTTTATAGATCAGGTAAAGCCTGCAGAAGAAATTGAAAGGCTAAAACCGTCAATTTTCAAGAGTACGACAAAAATATTGGTAACTTTAAATATGAAGAAAGCCGCCAAAGCTCTCGAAAACTTAGACGTTTGTGGGGCTATAGGGATCATAGAAAATGCTCTCGATGAGCTCGAGACTCCCCAGCCCCTCTTCAGCATTTTTTCGCCTTTATGTGGCTTTTTTCAAGAAGGTTTTCATGACAATTCAGCTAACCGAAAAAAGCTGAATATCTGTTATAACGTGTTGAAAGGGTCTGTCTACTTTGATCAGGGCGATATTGTTAAAGCAGCGCACCACTTTTCTCTAGTGGAAGACAAGCTTCTCTTAGGGTTAGTCTCGTTTGATCTACATCAGTACGCGCGAGCGGTTGGGTTCTGGGAGAAACGAAACAACGAAGATGCCGATAGATACATCTTTGCTACCATCAACTATTGCGACACGTTTTATATCAGCGAAGATAGTAATTTTCACAGGGAGCAATTGGGTGAGGTGGATGAGAAACAGCTCCAGCTTATCGACAGGTTAAAAAAAGGTGCACGGGCAGGAGCGGGGCCGCTTTGACCGAATCTCTGCGGCGGTAGCTGATGATGGTACTAACGCCGACATTGGGCTATATATATTTCAAGTGCTCTTGGGATTCAATAATAAAGGATTTAAAATGGAAATAATAAGCTACATCGACCCGAACAATCATTTTCTAGCAGAACAAAGTGTGGCTCTTTCTATACAGACAAGGAAAGACGAACGGGTAGCCATTCTTTTTAATAAAAGCCTTTCAGAAAGTTGTTTTTTAAAAGTTCAGGGGGAGTGGAAAAGGCTGCATGCGTACGATGTACCGAAAGAATTGGTAAATAAAACGTGGTTGCAATTGAGCGCTCTGTTGGAGGTAGCCAGCCTGCGAGTGTCCCAGTATGATGATGGCGATCACAGGCTTTCCTTGCGCTTTGGGCTAAACGGCGGGATGTTTCGCCAAGAGGTCGATAGGTTAAAGGATTTGGAAGGCTACCAGCAAATGATTGCTCAAGTGGAGCGGGAGTTTCTTGCGGTTCCGGTTATGACACTGAACCCTGTGACCAACGCTCTGGTAAGAGCTGGCGCCGGCGCTGGTTTCGGAGCACTTGGTGTGGGGTTGGGCTTGGGGGCGACCGCGCTTATTGCCCTTGCCGCTGGCCCGATTGGCTGGGCTGTAGCTGGGGCGGGCATTGGTTTCTGTCTCGTTGGGGCGATTGTACTCGGCACCTGTGGGTGGCTGTTCGCTTCGTACCGCTTGGAAGAGCCAAACAGGGCTAAAGAAAAGTTGAACGATATATTTGAAAAATATGCTCAGATCCAGGTCTATATGGACACAAGAGATACTGAGGCCGCCGGCAGAGAGTCTGTCCGGCTGTATCAGCAATTGCAAACCGATGGATATATAAAAAATGCAAGTGATTATGGTTTTGAATTAAACGATAGTTCGTTTAAAACACTAGTTAAGCATTTTAAAATCGATAAAAAATATTCTGTTTTGTTTACAGCGAAGTTTCTCGTTTTGTCTGTGTTAGCATGTATGCCAGCAGAATTTACAGACGGCCGCCGTCGTCCCACCTTAGCGATTATTACTCACTTTGAGCGGCTGCTGACCGATGGCTCGACCCGCGGCGTCGACGAACCAATTATTCAGAGCGTTTATTTTATACTTGGAATGCTGCTGTCTGCAGAGTATAGTTCCCGAGCTGTTGAGTACTATGAGCGCATATTACCTGCAAGCGAGCTGTATCCGCTCGCCCAGCGGGCTATCGCGTCTGTAAGAACGCTCCAGGGCCAGGTATCAAGTTAGAATAGCGAGTTTGTTCGTTTCACAGATAACGTGGCGTAAACCCACTCTATCTCAGCGTTGGTGCATTCGCCGCTGCTCGCGAAGATACGCCTAGAACCTACATTCCTAGGCCATCGGCCCACCGTTTTGAATTAGCCCAGATTTAACCCCCCGCGCCTCCCAACAAGAGGACGACCAAGAGGATAACCTGAAGCGATTTGAGCTTTTAACAGGAAAAAATCCCTTGAGAAAGCGTGTTTTTAGCTGCTTGTTAACCCAGGGCGTTTTCTTTATAAAGATTTGACACGTTAATTCCGTCCATGTGCGCGCGTTGGCTTAGATAGATCGGCGTTATCATGTACGCGCCGGGCGATTTTAGGAGCAGGACCCTGCCTGGCGGATAAATCCACTTAGGAGTTCTAGCACATAGCTGTCATTCCACATCGCCTTGCGCTGCTTAGCTGCTAATCCTTTGCCCTTTATCGTGTCTTGCTTCAGCAGACAATAGGCTATCCTCCTAAAGAGAGCCAAATTCTCTGCAGAGCTTCCAGTGTTTGCTTGGGATGCATCATCGTAAAAGAAGACGTCTAAAATCCAGTGTAATTGGTTCTCTATCCCCCAGTGTGATCGAATGGCGCTAGCGGCCGTCTTGGCTTTCATGCTTTTGCTGGTGATGTAGTAGCGGCACTCTTCGGTGGTCTTACCTTTGAGCGTCCTGGTTGATTTGATTTCGATTAGCGCTTGGAGATCCCCCTCCACTCGCCCCGACATGCTAGCCAATCGAGGTCTTCAATAACTGTTACTTCCCGTTTTTCTTCCCTGCTGTGGCCCTTGTCGGTCGTAGTGGCTCGGCTGCAGCCGGTCTCTTCGTAGTCCACAGCCCTTGCCTGCTGAAAAAAGCTCTCGGCTTCGGCATGCAGTGTACCTTTGTTACCTTTTAGCGCGATCACGTAATGCCCGCCGCGTTCTCTAATCGCGTTAACTATTTGTTTTTGGCATCCCATCGCATCGATGGTGACAACCGCATCCTTAACGTCAATCACCTTAAGTAATTCCGGGATCGCTGTTATCTCGTTGGATTTTTCCTTTGTCTTGATCTGTCCAAGCAAAAGCCCTCTTGTGCTGTCATAAGCACTTAACATAGTGAACCGGGCCTTTTTTCGCCCCCTCAGAGCTTTGCCGTCTATGGCGACTCGCTTGGCACTCTTGAGCGGTAGCTCGTCAGCTATTGGCGCAATCCACCTAGTAAACACCTCGTTCAGCATGCTGGGGTTAGCGCGTGTCACGAGCCACCAAAAAGCCATGTACCCAGGAGTTTGGTCGATTCCGAGTATGGAGCGGAAGATGGAGGCCTTTTCCTGAGCATGCTGATGTATTCCTCTGATAAACTTGGCTTCAGGCAAGCGTCGCTGCCAAGATAATCAAGAGCATGCCATAAAAAGGATAGCGGAGGTTTTCCTGCTCGCGTGGGTCAGAGATCTCAGTAAAAGCATGCTCTACTGCTGTCTTGCAGGTCTCAATGCCGGCACTGCGATCAGCTTCATCATACTCGAATTGTTTTTTTTGAGGTTGACCGGACTAGTTCTTGAAACTCTTGCTTGGGAGCCTCATTTTCGGGTACTTTGCTGATCGGAGCTTCCTGTGGTTTGGCAGGATTTTTGAAGGTATAAAGGATGTGCCGCCATTGTGCTATCTGCTCTTCAGACAGCTTACCAAGCCGGAGAACAATTTCCTTACGAACCTTGCCCTCAACCCTGATGTACCTAGCCAGGCTGTAAGGTTTGTATTCTTTACCGCCGTTCTTTTTTGAACTCCAGTGTAAGTGTAAGCGAGCAAAATCCATATAACCTAGACTACATTTAAATTTACCGTTAGATATTATTTTGTACAGAAAAACATGTCAATGAGCTAGGCTGCAAAAAAATAGAAAAAATTTCAGAAAAATGCTTTAAAAAGGGTTGTAGGCCATAAAATTAAATGTAAATTTTTATAAAGAAAACGCCCTGACCCAATCTACGTTTTTTGGAGCGGTTTTTTTTGCGATCCGAATTGCTGACCCGGAATAGCTAGCATTCTTTCAGTACCTCCAAGCATCTCTTCAGCAAGGAAGATTCGAAGCCCTGGCTGAGTATGATTTCGGTAAACGCAGACTTTTCAAGCTCGCCATTAGCAAAAAAGGTGCACAGCAAGCCCCTGCTGATGGTACCATGCCGCGGCACAAAGGTCGCTCTCAGTATTCTAAAAATATCTTTTGTTCATTGTTTTTTGCGTTCTTCGATTGTTTGGCGTGTCATATCGTCCTTCCGATTCTTTTACAGGAGAATGAGGGGCGTCGGCACCCCTGCGAGACGCTTACGTAAGCCCCTCGATCCTAGCATCGGATTTCTTTTTTTTGGCGGCGACTTCGTCGAATCTGGCGATGGGCATTCTGACCAGAGGGATCATTTGGTCGTTAGGAATTGGTGGGAGCTGGATCATACCTAGGCATATTCGTTCAAAAAATACTTAGAATTAAAAAAGATTTTTGGGACATTACACTGACTTATCGAGAAGTTACCCAAATAAAGAGGCTTAGCTCGCTAAGAGCAGTTATATGTGAATTTTTGTTTTGAACTAAAAGAAGTTATAGTCTAGCTTAGGCTTTTCTGCAGAATCCGAAGAGTTATTAAATGCAGAGTTTACGCTTCACTCAAAGGGAACAGTTATGCATACAGCCCAATTTAGTGGTTTAGAGAAAGAGACCGTATTAGTCAAAACCTGGCCGTGTGCTAGGGGAACGGTCGGCCTTTACCTTCGCCCTGGCCGAAAGGCAGAGGCGCTTGTCTTAGGCACCGACAATAAAGTATCTCGCATTTCCCAATTTTGGATCTCTGGGTTGCCGGTCACGTTTTTAGAGGAATCGATAGAAACACAACGTCGGTGCCTATCCGAAACATGTGTGCGCTTGGCTTCCGTTGGGTCCTCTGGTTATCGTCTCTACATAGACCCCAAGCTAAATGGCGGAATGTTTAGCATGGCGGTGGCGGGCTTGTCTGCCCAGTTAGGGGCTGATCGGTTGCCTGAACGGGCCGTAGCTTTTCAGCCAAAATCTTTGGAGAGCGGAAGGGATGGCCGCTTCAAAATTCTATCGTTGGATGGCGGGGGAACAAGGGGCATTATTCCTCTAAAAGTTTTAGCTCATCTGGAAAGGTTGATCGGCCCTGCTCACGAAACGTTTGATCTGATAGGCGGCACCTCTACCGGCGGGATGATCGCTCTGGGGCTTTCTAGGGCAATCCCAGCTACAGCTATCCTCGACGTATACCTCAATCGCTCTGGCGAATTATTCGTGGAAAATAGCCACCCCTGGGTCCATAACGCCGTCGCAGCTGTCGCTAGCAGCGTTGGGGTGGGTAGAGAGACCCTATTGAGGGCGTTGTTTAACAATCCTGTCTATTCGGACATCGGTGTTAAGCGCATTACGGCCGAGCTTTTCGGGCAGAGCGCTATGAAAGATGCCTTAACCAATGTTCTGATCACGGCTGTAGATGTCACTTTGCCCCATTCTCCCACGACCTGTTTCTTTCATAATCTTGATCGACCCTCTGCATTCTATGCGATGCAGGATGTTGCCCGGGCAACATCCGCGGCGCCCACCTATTTTCCGCAGGTACAGCTGGGGGGTCTTAAGTATGTCGACGGGGGGCTAACCTGCAACAACCCCGCTCTCGAATGCCACCTTCATGCTAGTACTTACAGGATACGACCTGAGTCTGAATACTGTCTTTCTTTAGGGACTGGCTTTTCTGATGTGGAGGGGATCGGTAACGATAACCATAACCTCCTTTATTGGGCCCACTCCATCTTCCCTACCGTTAGCAGCGCGGCGTCAAATACGGTGGATGAAAGGCTTACGGGTATTTTAGGGGATCGTTACTTGAGAATTACTCCTCGCCTAGAACACGAAATCCCTTTAGACGCTTGCAACTACGCGGCTCTTCGTGCACTTGAGGAAGTGGGACAGCAGCTTGTTGAAGAGCGCCAAGACGATATCAGAGATATTGCTCTTGCCCTTCGTCCTGAATTACTTTAACAGATTTAACAGCAAGGATTCAAAATGAACACGATAGGTTGTGCTGAGACAAACGCCTGTGATTCAGCAAGGCAAGGCTCGACTCTTTATCTACAAACAGATAAGGGTGAGCGATTGGTTCTTATTTTTAAAGAAACTTTATTGAAGAGCTGTTTCCTCAACGTTCAAGATGGCTGGAAGCAGCTTCAATCGTACGATATACCTAAAGAGCTGATCAATAAAACGCCTCAGCAATTGAACAGCCTACTGGCGGCAGCTAGCCTTCAGATTTCGCAATTCGATAACGGCGATCACAGACTTTCCTTGCGCTTTGGGCTGAACGGGGGGATGTTTCGCAGAGAATTGGCTCAGCTTAGTGAGATCGAAGGCTACCACCAAATGATCGCGCAAGTCGAAAGAGAATTTCTCTCAGTCCCAGTTAGAGTGATAGACCCTGCCACCGGCAACCTCATCAAAGGCGGAGCTGCGTTGGGCGTGGGCGCGCTGGGAAGCGGCCTGGGCATGGGCGCCGTCGCTCTTCTCGCTACCAATCCCGCAGGGTGGCTAGTGATGGGGGCCGTTGGCGCAGTCGGCGCGGTTGTGTTTGGCGCTTGCGGTTGGCTATTTGCGTCCAGCGAACTGGATCGACATAATCGTGAAGCGGAGCAAGATAAGGCGCGCCTCAATAGTCTATTCGAGAAATACGCTGCGATTCAGATCGATCTCGAAAAGAGAAACTTGGCGGGTGCTGGCGTCAAATCTGTCGAGCTATACCAACAGCTAATAAATGATAGTTATATAAAAAATGCGACTGATTACGATTTTGAGTTAGACCATGGCGCTTTTGATTTGCTGGGTAGACACTTTGCGAGGGACAAAAAGGCTGCTGTCTTATTTGCCGCAAAGTTCCTTATTTTGTCCGTTCTGGCTGGTATACCGACAGAATTTGGTGAAGGCCGGGCACGCCGCCTTCGTCCCACAGCTGCTATCATCCGCCATCTGGAAGAGCTGCTCGACCAACCGGATCGCGCTGTCGACGAACCAATCGTTGAGACTGTCTATTTTATTCTTGGTGATCTGTTGTACAAAACGCAGCGTTATCCCCGAGCCATCGAATATTTTCAGCGCATATCTGCCGCGAACGTAGAATTGCAACAGAATGCTCGCTTGATGGTACAACACGTGAGGGGGCTTCAAAGAACCCTTAATTATTAGGTCGGTGTTCCGCCTAATTTGGGTAAGCGCTCCTACTAGCTAGGCGGCAGCCTGTTATAGGAGCGCTGGGGTGCGTATTTGAGCCTGAACTATTTTAATGCGTCAAAAACTAAGGGCCGTAATATGGAAACGACAGATTATTTAGGAATGAGGAGCTGTGGTTCATTGCGGCAGGAGCCAGCCCTCCATCTTCGGACGGGTAAGGGCGAACGCATAGCTATTCTTTTTAGAGATTCCTTGTCCGAAAACTGTTTTCTTAAAGTTCAGGGCGAATGGAAGAAGCTGCATTTTTATGATTTGCCGAAAGAGTTGAAAAATAAAACATCGGCACAGCTAAGCGCTTTGCTGCAGGCGGCTGCCCTTCGGGTGTCGCGGTTTGATAATGGCGATCATAGACTTGTCTTGCAGCTTGGCTTAAAGGGCGGCGTTTTTGACCAGGAAATCGCCCAGCTGCGGGCGATTGGGGGCTACCAGCAAATTATTGCTCAGGTAGAAAAAGAATTCCTCGCGGTCGTAAATCCTCCCACTGCTAACCTCTTGCGGATCGGGGCTGTAGCGGGCGTAGGTCTGGGGGCGAGTGCTGTTGCTCTCCTTTCTAGTGCCCCGGATGGCTGGCTGGTTACTGGGGCTCGCCTCACCGGTGCGGTTGCATTGGGGGCTTGCGGTTGGGTTGGCGTTTCTGTTATGCAGAGTGAGCGCAGCCCGGAAGCCAGGCAAGACAGCAAAAAATTAAACGATATTTTTCAAATATACGCTGACACCCAGCTTAATCTCGCTAAAGGGAATACTGCAGCTGCCAATGCAGGATCTGTTAGGCTATACCAGCAATTGCGAAGAGATGGGTATATAAAAAATGAAACCGAGCACACTTTTGACTTAGATCGTTTTTCGTTCGACAAATTGGCCAGGCATTTTGAAAGCACCCAAAGAGCCTCGCTTGTTTTTACGGCAAAATTTCTTGTTTTGTCTGTTTTAGCTGGCTTGCCAGTAGAATTTGGGAAGGACCGAGGGCGGCAGCGTGTTCGCCCGACAGCTACTATTATCAGCCAGTTAGAGGCTTTGATTGACCGATCAGGCCGCGGCGTTGACGAGCCAGTCGTCCAGGCCGTCTATTTTATGCTGGAACAGTTAACGCAGTGTTCTAGTCGAGAAATCGCCCAGCTGAGGGTGGTTGAAGGCTATTCACAAATTATCGCTCAGATAGAAAGAGAATTCCTCGCGGTAGTGAACTCTCCCGCTACTAACCTCTTGAAAATCGGGGTTGGCTTCAACGGTGAGGCTGCATTTGGAGTTTTTTGGCAAAATAGAAAAAAGTTAAATGATATTTTTAAAGTATATGCTGACACTCAGCTTAATCTCGCCAAAGGGAATACTGCGGCTGCCAACGCAGGATCTGTTGGGCTATACCAGCAATTACGAAGAGATGGGTATATAAAAAATGAAACCGAGTACACTTTTGACTTAGATCGTTTTTCGTTCGACAAGTTGGCCAAGCATTTTGAAAGCAACCAAAGAGCCTCACTTGTTTTCACAGCAAAGTTCCTTGTGTTGTCTGTTTTAGCTGGCTTGCCAGCAGAATTTGGGGATCAAGGACGGCAGCGCGTTCGCCCAATAGCTAATCTTATCGGCCACTTAGAGGCTCTGGTCGACCAATCAGGTCGCAGCATTGACGAGTCGGTTGTTCAGGCCGTCTATTTTATAATGGGGGACCTGCTATACCAAACGCAGTGCTATGGTCGGGCAGTTGATTGCTTTCAACGTATACCGCCTTGCATCCCAGAACTGCACCAGAGTGCGTGCCGGATGGTAGCTCACATAAGCGTACTTCAGAACGGCAGCAATGAGAGGCTCTCGGCCAGCGACATGTCACAAGAGCTAGCGCCTGGAAGGCCCGTAGCCTCTAGCAGTAGGCTCCGACAATTAGATAGCGCTCCAAAAGCAAGGCGCCAAATGTCGCAACCTGATTACGGCAGTCGCGCGCTTTCTTTGTACCCTGGCTCAAGTAGTGGTGCATTTCACCGAGAAATCGCCCAGCTGAAGGCTGTGGAAGGCTGTCACCAAAGCATTACAACGCTAGAAAGAGACTTCCTGAGGCTCTCCCCCGCGATGATAGGCCCCGCGGCTGCTCGCCTTGTCAAAGGCGGGGTTGCGGTGGGTGCCGGGCTTGCAGGCGGAGGCATAGGAGTAGGCACTGTTGCTCTTTTCGCCGCCAATCCAGCTGGCTGGGCGGTTCTGGGAGCCGGTCTTGTCGGTGCAGCCGCAGTAGGGGCTTGCGGGTGGATGTTCGCTTCTGATCGATTGGATAAACATAATGCGGAGGCTCAGCGAGGCAAAGAATTAGAAAGTGTTTTTGAAAGATATGCTGATATTCAATTTACCCTTGCTCAAGGAGATGTTTTAGCTGCTAATGCTAAATCTATTAAGTTTTACGAACAGTTGAAAGGTAATGGATACATAAAAAATGCAACTGATTATGCTTTCGATTTAGATGAGCGTGCATTTAGCAATCTAGTTAACCGTTTTGAAAGAGAGAAAAGAGCTGCTGCGTTGTTTACGGTAAAATTTCTTATTCTATCTGTTTTGGCTGGTATGCCGGCGGAATTTTTGGAAGGTCGCGCGCGCCGCTTTCGTCCGACGACTGCCATCATAGCTTATTTTGAGGCCTTGATCGATGGAGTAGAACGCGGCGTTGAGGAGCGGCTTATTCATGCCGTTTATTTTATTCTTGGAGATCTGCTGTATAGGACGCAGTGTTACGCCCGAGCGATTGCTTACCTCCAGCGCATACCTCCGCATAGTGCAGAATTATACCAGGGAGCCCGTCAGATGGTGGCGGAGATAGGCAGCCTTCAGATGGCCTTTGATTAGAATAGCGATTTTTTACGTTCCATAAATTAACAAAGGATAGAACATGTTCTCCACCTTTAACTTAATTGCGTCTAGTAGTGCTGTTCCGACATACAGTTTAGATGCGGTGTCGGCGGCCGCGGTCCAGACCCCTGAGGACAGAGAATTATACCTCAATTACCTCTTACATAACCCCGGTCTATCTCCTTTGCAAAAGCTGTTCGGCTTACGGGCCTCTGAAGAGCCTGCTCAGAAAGAAATAACGGCGCACGCTAGAAGATTATACGTGTATATTCATCCGGACAAAGTTTCTGAATCCGAAAGAGAGCGCTGTACTCAGCTATTCAAACTGGTAAAACAAGCCGAAGAAACGATTCTCTCAGTCAGCGCTTCTGAGAATACTGGCGGGATCCGCCCCTCTGGGTCTTGGTCAAGCCATTTCGACCCGGTACAGCTGGTCTTGGACGCATTGAGAGATGGAAAGTGGCTGCAAGCCGAGAAATTGTGCGCAAGCGGCAGCCTAGAAGATGAAAGGCTGGCCATTTTGAAGAGCATTATTTCGGCGCGCTTGGGCGATCTACCAGCAGCTCTCGAATCTGTCCCCGCCGGTGCGGGCCAGTTAAGGCAGATTTGGTTAGACTACCAAGAACTCATTGAAAGGGCACAATCCTCTCCGGGTTTTGTAGCACAAGAAGATTGCTATGGCCTGTTGAACAGAATGAAAGCTCTTAGTTTTCCCAATCTACCAGTTGATGTCGCTTCGCATTCTTTGCATAAGCTATTGATGGATCTTTGCCTGCGTCGTGGAGATCTAATTGATTATCAGAAGCATTTGCGCGAAGCAATTCGCTGCTGCCCTTCTGGCCTTGAACAGGAGAAGCGCCAGCTTATCCACGATCTTAGATCGCATTTAGCGGAAAATTATGCAGAATATGAAAATAGTTCCGAAAAGACGAATTTTATAGATAAAATAGACCCTGTCGGAGAGTTGGCAATTGTGAGGATGCAAATCCTGGAAGATATACAAGAGGACCTGCGACAACTATCCGTGGCCGGCGCCGTGGATGCTCTTGAGGAATCAAGACTAGACGAGGCTTTAAAAATTATAGAGATAGAGCTGAGTAGTTCGGAGCGTTCTGGCTTTTTTCCGTATCTCCGCGAGTTTTTCTTTTCAAATCCCTACAGCGATGTCTTGAGCCAACAAAAGTTGAGGTTTTGCTACAACATAGTTAAGGGACTGATTTGTTTTGATCAAGGAGATAGCCTTCAAGCTGCGCACCATTTTTCTCTGGCTGATCAAAATCTGCTGCTGGGTCTGGTCTCATTCAATCTGCATCAATACGCACGGGCGATTGAGTTTTGGAAGAAGCTGAAAACCGAGCGCACGGAACAGTACATCTTTACCACCATGAACTACTGCGATACATTCTATATCAGCGAAGACAGTAACTTCCGTAGAGAGCAGCTAGGGCAGGTGGATGAGACGCAGTTTCAGCTCATGAAAAAGGGATTTAAGAGGCGCGATAGCTCCGAATCTTCGAGCTCTGCGCTAGGCTCCGATCCCCATAGATTGCCCCATACGGCATAGGATTTCTAGCCCCTGTCGACTGGCTTGTAGGAGATCCTCATCAAAACGGATGGCGCCCGGGAGAAATAACAGGATCAGGGTAGAGCCTCCGAAAGAAAAGTAACCCTTTTCGTCGCCCTTGCAATAGGGTGCGAAGGCTTGATAAGTTTGGTGAATGGTGCCCACGGTAGTGGCTCCTACCTCGGCCAAAAGAACGTCTCCAAACTGGTCAGACTGCATCTGGCAATAAACGCGCTTATTGGTCCAAAAGATGTGTAGCCGATCTCGGAGGGCCCAGGGGTTCACGGAATAGAGAGGGCCGGAGATGGGGTGAGTTTTGCTTGGAATACCGCTCACAGGAAAGTGGAAACGATGATAATCCATTGGGCAGAGACGGGCTAGTACCATGCTTCCCCCTGCGTACTGCTTGGCAAGTGCTTCATCGTTCAAGAACTTACTCAGGTTAAATTCCTGCCCTTTGACGACGAATGGGGTGCTGCGCTCAATATCCTGGAAAAAGTAAAAACGCCCGTCTGCTGGGATGATGGCAGTTTTTTTACCTGAGCTAATCGGGCGCGCCTCAGGTTTCAACTGCCTAATAAAAAACTCGTTAAACGATTGAAAGTGCTCGATAGGTTGGACGAATTCAGAGGTGTCAAGCCCGTAAGTTTCAATGAACGGGCCGATGTTCTTAGATGAGCGAGGTCTGCGCTGCCAATAGCCGCAGAGCTTAGAAACGATCGGCCAGCGCGCAACTAGGTGTTTGAGCGGCCTTCCGACCAAACGCGAGCGCTTTCTCGTACCGTAGAGCAGCCCCAGGGCGCCGCCCCAGAAAACTTTTTCCTCATGCTTTTGCCCGGTCATGCGGTCGATGTAGTAGATAGGATCCATGAGAGTTTGCCGGAGTTATGAGTTGTTTTTGTCAACTGTGCCAGATTTTGCTTCGCAACGAGAGCTTTATCCGATTTTAAACGCGAAAAAATAAAACCGGTCGTAGGTCAAGAGATTGCGCTAGATGTCGAAAAGGAATTGTCCACTCCGGTTAAGGGCGTGCTAGGCCTTTTTTGCTGGCGACTTGGGAAAAAAAGGCGAGCTCTTTGATTATTTCTGGATCGAACGTGTGCGTGAGGTTTTGCGCTTGGATGGTTTTTTGTAAGCGGCCTGCGGCTTTCACCATACGCAAAATTTGCTCTTTATTTTGCTGCTGTTGCAGGTAGCTGGCCTTAATTGTGGCGTAGTCCAGAAATTGCTGACGCAGTTCACGAAGTTTTACCAGGCTGCTCTCGGTCACTTCAATCAGATCGTTGAGCTGGCGTATTGTATCGCCGCCCGCAGGTTCATACCCGCCCTCGATAGTTTCTGCCGCCGAAAGACCGCAGGTCACAAAAAGAAAAGCAAGAGATAAGATAAGAGACCGTTTCATGGATAGCAGTTTAGCGCTTAGAGGGGCTTGTTGTCAAAGTCCAAACCAGCTGCTTCCGCTAAAAAAAAGAGCCGACTGGCTTCGCAATAGCCATTAGCCTCGTTTTGTTCTTCATCCGTATTTGGCGCTAGAAATGCGTCACCAGCTAAGCCACAGCCGGTTGCTTTTTTTAGTAGGAGCTGCTGCGTGGGCCACAGCACGACTAGAGCCAGGGCAAAGTGAATAAGCTGCAAATTGGTGGTGGATAGCGGTTTTCTTTGTAATTTGCTGTCAAATATGGCGAAATTTCCTGTATCATCGCATCGCACTATTAGAAGAATCCTCTACCAAGAACACTATTCCGGTATTATGACGGCCTTTGCCTACCAACCTAATGAAACTGTGGCTGCGATTGCGACGCCTCCTGGAGAAGGCGGGGTGGCGATTGTACGCATTTCTGGAGAGCGATCTGTGGAGGTGGCAGCAAGCGTCTATTCAGGGGACGTACGCGGCTATGCGTCACATACCGTACATTTTGGGCACGTGGTGGCACCTGACGGCATGCGCGTAGATGATGTTTTGCTGATCAAGATGATGGCCCCCCGCTCTTATACAGGTGAAGATGTGATTGAACTCCATTGTCATGGAGGTAGCCTGATTTCGCGCCGTGTGCTGGAGTTAGTTTTGCAAGCAGGTGCGCGGCAAGCGCATCCTGGTGAGTTCACCTTTAAGGCGTACATCAACGGCAAGCTCGACCTAGCCCAGGCAGAGGCCGTGCAGGAGTTGATTGGAGCGAAAAACGAACGTGCGCTAGACGCCGCCAAGGAGCAGCTGCAAGGCCTATTGTCAAAGAGATTGTACGGATTTCAGGAAACCTTGACAGGTGTGGCGGCGATTTTAGAAGCCTGGGTGGATTTTCCCGAGGAAGATCTCGCTTTCGCCAGCTTTGAGGAGGTTTGTGGGGAGCTAGAAGGTGTTTATTACCTGATGCGCGAGCTGTTAGATACGTACCATGATGGACGTATTGTGCGTGAGGGCCTTTCTCTCTGCCTGGTAGGCAGCCCCAATGTGGGAAAATCATCACTGATGAACGCGCTGTTGGATAAGGAACGCGCTATTGTCTCTCACGTTCCAGGTACCACTAGGGACCTTATCGAAGACCATTTACGCTTAAACGGCTTGAATCTGCGGGTGATGGACACAGCCGGTATTCGCGATAGTGATGAACTGGTAGAACAAGAGGGAATACGCCGCTCGCGTGCAGCGTTAGCTGAGGCTGATTTGGCGCTACTTGTACTGGATGCCACTCAGCCTTTGGGTGCCCTAGAGTACGAATTGCTTGCTCAAATCCCAGAGAAGAAAATCGTGGTGGTATGGAACAAAGTGGACCTTCCGCATGGAGAACTGCCAGAGCTCGCTATCGGTCCGAATGTGCAGGTCTCCGCGAAGGAGAAGAGCGGGATCGAGCAGCTGAAAAAAGCCATTGATAAAGTCGTTTGGGAACACGGTCCACCTTCGAAAGAGGAGGTACTCATTACCAATGTCCGGCATAAAGAGGCCTTGCTTCATGCAGTCAGCGCCTGCCGATCGGTTATTGACGGATTGAAAAATCGCGTATCTCCTGAATTTTTGGCGGCTGATATGCGAGCCTGCCTGCAGGAACTGGCCCGTATCCTCGGCACAAATGTGACCGAGGATATCCTTTCGACAATTTTTTCTAAATTCTGTGTGGGCAAATGATGGAGCTACAGGCGAAAGCGAAGAAGATTCGCAAGATCTTGAACAACCTCTACCCCAATCCTTCAATCCCACTGCAACATAAAGACCCGTATACCCTACTGATCGCCGTGCTATTGTCGGCGCAGTGCACCGACGTACGCGTCAACATGGTTACCCCGGAGCTATTTGCTAAGGCAGATACACCCGCCAAGATGGTCAAACTTTCCACTTCTGAGATTGAAAGAGTGATCCGTCCCTGCGGTTTGGCACCGACTAAAGCGCGAGCAATTTGGAATCTCTCCCGGATTTTAATCGAGAAGTACGAGGGAGCGGTTCCAAAAACATTTGAGGAGCTAGAAACGCTGCCTGGTGTTGGCCATAAAACGGCTTCGGTGGTGATGGCACAGGCCTTTCAAGTGCCTGCCTTTCCGGTGGATACGCATATCCACCGCTGTGCAAAGCGCTGGGGGTTAAGCGTAGGAAAAACCGTGGAAAAGACTGAAGCGGATCTTAAGGCTGTTTTCCCAAAAAAAGATTGGAACAAATTGCATCTGCAAATTATTTACTTTGCGCGTGAATATTGCCAGGCGCGTGTGCATGATCCAGCAACCTGCCCCATATGTAAACTTTGACTGCAGTGATTGTGGGCTAATTTTACCGTCTATAGCAACCTTTTGAGTTGCTCAAGATAGCTATGTAAACGGATGTCGAAAGGGATATCTGCCTCACAAAGGCCGATGGCCTCTTCAAGCGCTGTAGTCGCTTCTTTTCGCTGGTGGAGTTGCAGATAGCAGCTAGCCTGGCCTGCTTTAGCTAGTGCGGAGGGAGCTAACTGCATAGCTTGACCAAAAGCCAGCAGCGCCGGCTCCCATCGCTCTTGGTGCTGTTCGGTTTGCCCTAAACCGATCCAAATCTCAGGCGCCTGTGGCGCCAGCGTCGCCAGTACAACAAAGACCCCGTAAGCTTCTTTGAAGCGGTCTTGCTCTACTACTCTTTTCCCGATCAGATACAGCGCCTCTACGTCAGCCTTGGAGAGCCCCATTTGTTGATAGAGGCTGGTTTCGCTTTCGCCCATTGCTTCGAGCTCTGAGAGGGTCATCTCCTTCTCTAGGGCCGCGCCCAGACTAGTCAAAGCGGCCTCAGCAACGGTGCGCTCCGCCTCCGAAAGGCAAGAGGAATGAACAGAAGCCTCCTTCTGCATGCATTCGACTCCCAAGGTGAAGGAAGCTAGCAAAATATCCAGATCTTCTCTGGCTTTAAGGAGCGCTCTTTCCTCCAATGCTTTTTGGGAAAGCAAAGAGGAAGGGCGCATTGCCGCCTTGTCTGCGGCCACCTGTTGCACGTTTTTGAGAAAGCGGCCTTGAACTTCTTCATAGAGTTGAATTTTCATGTCGGTTCACTCCCCTCTGATGATGACGAAGATTCGGATGTTGGATTTGAGGGTCCTGAGCTTGAACTTTGGATGTCTCGCTTAAAAGCATGCATATTTATGTTGCCGGCGTTTGAGATACGGTCTTTGATTAGCTCGCGTGCGCTGCTTTTAGCAGTCGCTAGTAGAATTTCCCCACAAAAAAGCTGGCCTTGTGGGTTTGTGCGAAAAATGGGAATATCGCCGTGTGCGCAGTCTTTTTCAATAGTTGGCTCCAGCCTAAGAGTCAGATCTTTTTTTATCAAATCATTTATCAAATTGTCGGTGAATGCAGCTGAGCTATTTTTCAGCTCAATGCGCAGTCTTTCCCCTAGTTCGTTATCGCTAACCTCGAAATCATACAACGGCGCTATTATCCTCTTGTCGTAAAGCTTCCGCCCGACAAGGTCGCAAATGTTTTTTGAACGCATGTCGAATTGAACAAAATTAATGCTGCTTTCAAGCTCCTGGGTCGGTACAAGGACGTGCCGAAGGGGAAGACCATCTGGTACATTTTGCAAAAAATTTATAAGCGCATCCTGGTTATCTTGGACTAGACTTTTCATTTGGTTGAATCCTTCTTCGATATCGGAAATGTAGGCAACAGCTTGAGGCACTTCCTGGTTTGCTTCATCAAGCAAGACGACTTTATTATTTGTAGCTTCGCTCGTTTGAAAATCCGTGAAAATCAGGGCAGCATCCGCGAGCCCGGTCTGTTCCTTGCCCATCAGGATTTCTATATTAAACGCGACCTCTAGGTCTATTAGGTGTGGCTGCTGTGCATGGCAAATCACGTTATCTTGGTGCAAGTCCCCGATGCCGAAAATTTGGCTAATGGCTTGGATAGCCCCTATTATGTGGTAATATTCTTTCATTTGTTGCCTTGTTAGTTGGTAGTCAGTGTCGCTGTGGGACAAGAACTTGACATAGCCGTATTCCTTCTTTGGGAGATGGGTAAAAGTGGGGAGGATCTTTTTCTTCACCTGTTCGTTAGCATCTGCTTTGCTAGACGATGACTGGTTGCTAGTGGCGCTACTTGCTAAATCATTTATGGTACTAAATAAGCTGTCTCTTTCGCTGCATATTAGACTATCCACCTCGATGCTTCTTGGCTTATAGACAAGTTTTACTGTATCATCACCCACAGAGAGTTCTATAAATGAGGGCTTCAGGCCCCCATTATGAGTCTCGCCTTGTACTTGTGTGGTTTTCACCAAATTAAGCTGGTCGCTATCTGGATCTTTATCTGGAAAAAAAGTGCGAATTATGTCATTTTTGTCATCGTGTATATTTAGTTCAATGGTTTCCATCGCCAACTTGAAATTAGACAGCCGGTTTCTGATTAGTGATCGTACGTGATCCAGACCCTGACCGGCTAATTGTGAACCTTTATTATCAGGGCAATTTAGTTCTTTTAACTGTTCCTGGTTACTTAATATTTCTTTGATCAACAAATTTTTGTTGTCTTTGTTGTGGGCTGCTTTTGGCAAGCTTTCCATAAATAATGTTATGATACTCTCTGTTATGTCTTGAAAATTATTTATTGACTCGTCGTTCTGTTCATCGATGATGTTGATGTTTTGTATCAGCGCCTCCAAGGTCAACCGGCTTGGGGCTGTGTCTTCTATTTTTGGCCCAACGTTGCGAAGGGACCGCAAGCTCAGAAAGGCTAGACCAAGAGAAGCTACTAGTAGAGTGACGGCGCCAATAGTCGATTGGCCTTTTTGATGCCACGCAGCTTCAACCAGCAAAATGGCTATTGTAAGCGCTACTACTGCGCCGCTTATTTTAAATAGACTCTGTTTATCAGTCAGTTGTGATCCAAGCGATTTCGGCCAGGTGAGCCCGGGCGGGAGCCCGGGCGGGGCTGCGTCTTTCATGCTTTTCGCAGTTTCTTTGCGTTCAACGCTTTCTACGTGCCTTATGGGAGCGCTCCTGCCTGAGCTTTGTGAGCTTAAGCTATCCACTAACCCTCCTTGAATACTGTTTGTTCCATACGAACTCATATGGCAACAATCTATAATACAATAATATGTTTTATTAATTAACTATTGAACAGATATTTTGTGAATATATGTAAATAACAAAGTGCTGGGGTTGTAATTTATCAATAAATCCGGATAAATTCGGTAAAACGCAAGCGCACTAACTACCAGCCTTCGCGCCTATGCAAGGGCCATGCGTCCATGAATCAGGAGCCTTGCTTAACCTGATTTATTCAGAAGAGATGAGTAGGCTAGTCGAAGTTTACGATTTACTTTTTAGGTAACTTCTCAATAAGTCCGGGTAGCAAGCTTCCTGGACCAGTGAGAGGCAGCGTATGCACAGGTGCGGGGGCTGGCCAGTGGCGCAACCCATTTGTGTCGCCCCGACTTATTGAGAAGTTACCTTTTTAATGATAGCCTAAGATTTTGAGCATTATCTAATGGCTAAGTGCGAAAAAATATAAATCATCATGGATCAAAGAAACAGCGCTAAGAGTCGAGAATAATTCGTAAAATCCGGTTTAGTTGAATTTTATGAACTGTCCCTCGCGTCTAGTGTATTTTTTTTGACCAATGATTAGGCTAACTAAAAAACACTAGTTTTATGATATTTAATCTGCTATCGTCATTTTTGATGTTATTTAACTCGTAAACAAGGAGTGTGATACTATGAATTTTCCACGAGCCCGTAGTTACCGAGGATTTGGCTGTGACGATTTGTTTATCAGGCTCGGTATATGCCTCCAGCCCGCTGTTCAGAGAATATCCGAGCAGATAGATAATTACAGCATTGAAGAAATTCAGGCGATCGCAGCGGCCGCCTTGAGTAGCTGCAGAAAAGATGCGTTAGAGATGAAGGGGAGGGGGTGGACGGATGAAAAGGTTGTCGACTGTATAGCGGGCACGCTAGCTTATCCGCTGGTAGTTGAGCCAATGAAGCCTGAAATTATCGAAGTTATGCGGGTTCTTCCCAACGAGGATCCCGAGACTGCGGCTTATATAACGAAGGCGCCCGCTAAAGCGTTCTACGGCAATCGATTGATGCAGCTTCAGCTACGGCATAAGTATGGCGATCCCCTCAAGGAAAAAATGAAAGAGCGTCTAAGGCCTTTCGTTGAGGAGGCGCTTGCCCCATTCTTTGCGGAGATGAATCGACCGGCTGCTAGCTGGACGAGTATATTCAGCTGGTTGTTGCCTTTGTAAAGAGGCTCAAGACGTAGTCCATCACGTTGGATCTGGTCGGAGTGAGCTGGCAAGTGAGAGCAGATAAGTTTGATAGGCCGCTCTCTGGCGGCTTAACTTACCAAGTAAGTATACTATAAATTTTCCACCGATCCGTAGATTGGCGAGGATTTGTTTGTCAGACTCGATACGGATGAAGGGAAGGGGATGGACGGATGAACATGTCGTCGATTGTGTGGCATATACACTAGCCCGTTCGACGCCGATTGAGCCGATGAGACGTGAAATTGCTGAAGTTGTGGAGGCCCGTCCCAACAATGCCCTGGAGCCAGCGTTTATATAACAAAAGAGCTAAATCATCTTACGGTAACGGGATCACCCAAAATGGGCTGCTTTATAAGCATGGCGATCTCCTCAAAGAAAAAATGAAAGAACACTTAAGACCTTTTGTGGAAAAGACGCTGCTCCCGCTTATTACAGAGCTTAATCGACAACAACTACTAATTGGCTGAATCTATTTAATCGGCTGAGGCCTTTTTAAGAAGGTGCAAGACACCCCCTCAATAGGCGCAAATCGCGCGCGCAACCCTAAGGACAACGCTTCTGTTAGGCACCGGCCCAGGCTGGTTCATGTAGAATTTACGCGCAAGGCCTGTTCTGGCCATCGTCTCACACCGCCAAAAGCCTCGTTTGAGGGCCCTCTGCAGACCTAAGTTTTGTATATGGGAACAGGTTTGCAGCGCTGTTCGAATCGCTCAAAAACCTGAGGTGACCTTCGTCCTCTCTTGTTAAATTTCGTTCCATGAACTATTCTGACGGGTATGAGTCTGTTGATTTTAATGCGACATGGGCAGTCGGAGTGGAACAAAAGAAATTTGTTCACTGGATGGGTCGACGTGCCGCTTTCAAATGAGGGGATCCAAGAATCCCTCCATGGTGGGCGACAGATCAGGGATCTGCTTATAGACGTTGTGATAACGACTACCTTGGTGCGTGCACAGACTACGGCTTTACTCGCTCTGTCTCAGCATAGTTCACGAAGGGTTCCGGTCGTTCTTCACAATGGCGAGGGTAAGTTGTCTGACTGGTCGACGATTTATGGCTCTTCGCTGCACACAATTCCAATGCTGCGCTGCTGGGAATTGAACGAGCGCATGTACGGTGAATTACAAGGGTTAAATAAGGCAGAAACTGCGGAGAAATTTGGCCAGCAGCAGGTGCATCGCTGGCGGCGCAGCTACGACGAGGCGCCTCCTGGTGGCGAGAGCTTAGCCATGACAGCGGCGCGCGCTCTGCCCTACTTTCACAATACGATTGTTCCTCTACTTACACAGGAAAAAAACGTTTTTGTTTGCGCTCACGGCAATTCCTTACGCTGCATCCTCATGGAGCTTGACCAGCTCAACCGGGAGCAGGTAGTTAGTTTGGAGATTTTTACAGGGCAGCCGCTCGTATATGACTATAAAGGCGGAGTTTTTCGCAAAAAGGACGCATGGCCATCCAGCCTATCTATTTAGACAACGCGACTGTAACCCGCCCTTCAGAGCAGGTCGTGTCTCGCATGATTCCTTTCTTTACAGAAGATTGGGGTTCCCCCTCGTCGCCTCATCGCATGGGGCAGCGCCTCTGGCCTGCTATGGAGGAGGCTTACCGCTCTTTGTATGCGCTTCTGGGTGCTTCTGAGCAGGATACTATTTTGTTTACCTCGTCCGGTACGGAGGCTATAAATCAAGTTTTACAGTCTGTTTTTTTTGATGTAACGCGTGCGACGGGGAAGAACCACTTTGTTACCTCTGCGATCGATGAGGCGCCTGCCATCTTAACTTTAGGTCATCTGGAGCAGCTGGGGGCTGTGAGCAAAGCTGCTGCGGTCACTAAAAGCGGGCATGTCACGTCAGAACTTATTGGCGATGCTCTTACGCCGCGCACAGCGCTTGTTAGTCTTTCTTGGGCTAATGCGCTTACAGGAGTCGTCAACCCCGTGGCCGAGATCGCCGCTTTATGTAAGCAGAGAGGCATTTTATTTCATCTTGATGCAACGCATGTGTTAGGCAAGCTCTACTTTGAATTAGCGGAGGTGGGAGCGGATTTTATCACCTTCAACGGCGACCAAATGCATGGCCCCAAAGGCAGCGGCGGGCTGTACATTCGCAAAAAGGCGCGTTTGTCGCCCTTGCTGTTTGGTGGCATGCAGCAGGGTGGCTACCGCGGGGACGATGTTAATGTCCCTGCGCTTGTGGGTTTGGGGCAGGCTGCGCGTGAAGCCATCGAAAGTCGGGACCTGCTCTGCACTGAGGTGGCGCGTCTGCGCAATCGCTTGGAGGAGGGCGTATTGCAGGCTTATCCCGAAGCTAAATTATTCTATCGAGACCAAGAGCGCCTTCCGAATGTAACCACGATTGCCTTTCCCGGTGTTGTTAACGAGGCACTGCTCTTTGCTTTGAATCGCCAAGGCCTCTACGCTAGCATGGGGGGCGGAAATTTTCAGCAGCTAGGGCTACTACTCGCCGCGAGCGGGGTCAGTGAGCTTTTGAGCCACTCAGCCCTCAGTTTTAGTCTTGCGCGTACAAATTACGAGGAAGAAATCGATCGCGCGATCTCTATCATCGCCGACAGCGCCAATAAACTTCGCATCCTTTCTCAACATATTTTGGGGGCGCCTGCATGACTTTAGCTGCACTGATCCATCCTTTTCCTTGGATTCATTATAGCAAAAAATTGCGTCATAAAATCGACAATCCACGCAGTGGCGGTTCCTTCACCGCTGAGGAGTCAGCAGAGCGAGGCGTGCGCCTGGTGGAGGGGGTCGATGGTTCGCCCGAAGATGGAAATGTCGTGCATTTTTACTGGCTAGTGGACCTATCCGATGGCATCATTGTGGACGCAAAATTCCAAACGTTTGGCCAGACGGCGCTGATCGGTGCCGCCGAGGTGGCTTGTGAGATGCTCGTGGGTAAGAATTACGATCAGGCCAAACGCATTACTGCTGAACTCATAGACAAACAGGTGCAGGAAAGAAGCGACGAACCTGCGTTTCCTGCGGAAACATTCTCGCATCTTAATCTCGTGCTCTCCGCTATAGCAGATGCGGCGGACAATTGTGAGGACATTCCCGTATCGACCAGTTACGTAGCTCCGCCTATGCCCATGCAGGGCGGTATGTTTGAGGGCGATGGCTATCCGGGTTGGGATGAACTTCCTTATCCACAGCAGTTAGTGGTAATTGAAGACGCACTAAATCAAGAGATACGCCCCTACATTGCGCTTGATGGCGGGGGGCTAGAAGTTGTCTCTTTAGAGGGACACAAGTTGCTGGTGCGTTACCATGGCGCTTGTACCTCGTGCTATTCGAGCGTAGGCGCTACCTTATCAGCCATTCAGCAGATGCTCAGGGCTAAAGTTCATCCTCAAATCGACGTCACACCAGAAATGTAATTATCCAGCAGTTTCTTTTTTTGTTCTGTTGCTTTATCTTAATCTTCTGTCTCTACCCTTTAATTGTTTCGGCTCAAGCTTATGGATATCTCAGCGCCACCTTCACCGCCTATCGTGCCCGTCAAAAGCCCTCCTTCGTCAAAAGAGTCTGAGATGATGGTACTGGGATGCATGTTGACGAGTGTCAATTCTCTAAACATCGCTTCAGATGGCTTAAACGACTACGACTTCTATTACAGCGAACACAAAATTATCTTCCAGGTCCTGAAGCAAGCCTTTCGGCAGGATAAACCCGTAGATGTTCACCTAACCGCTGAAGAGCTGAAACGCCGAGATCAGCTGAAGTCGGTAGGGGGCGTGGGGTACTTAGCCACGCTTGCCCAATACGCGGGTACCTCTGCGCATATCGAAGAATATGTGACGATCGTGCGCGACAAGGCGATTTTGCGCCGGATGATTTTTGCAGCCCAAAAGGTCGAGACTCATGCTTTGAGTGAGCCTGAGAATGTGTTCCAAGCGCTTGACGACGCCCAAAAAGAGTTTTACCAGATCAGCCAGACTATGAACACTAGTGCCGGCATTACCCTGCGAGAGGTGTTAGATGGCAGCAAAAGTGAGATAGGACAACCCTTTCTGACAGAGCTCGAACAGCGCCAAGAGCGCTATGCCAATCGTGGAGAGGATGATCCTGGGATCACCGGTATATCCACTCATTTCTATGACATCGATAAGATGCTCAACGGCTTTGGGCGCTCCAACTTAATCATTCTCGCTGCGCGACCTGCCATGGGGAAAACGGCGCTTGCGGTGAATATCGCCGAAAATGTGGCTTTTCGCAGCCAAAAGCCTGTGGGTATTTTTTCCCTAGAGATGAGTGCAGACCAACTAGTGCACCGCCTCATATGCTCGCAAGCGGAAGTGGAGTCTGACAAAATTCAGACAGGTTCATTAAACGGGGCTGAGTTTCGCCAAATTTATGAAACAGTTGAGCGTATCAAAGACTATCCGTTGATCATCGACGACCAGCCTGGCCTCACCATTACAGATTTGCGTGCCCGCGCGCGCAGGATGAAGGAGGCGCATAACATTGAACTGCTGGTGATCGACTATCTCCAGCTGCTTGCGGGCGCTAAGAGCAGCCGCATGGCGGAGAATCGACAAACAGAAATTTCTGAGATTTCGCGCATGCTCAAAAATCTCGCCAGAGAGCTGAATGTGCCCATTCTATGTTTAAGTCAGCTTTCGCGTAAGGTAGAAGAGCGCCCCGGCCACCGCCCCATGATGAGCGACCTGCGTGAGTCAGGCTCTATTGAGCAAGATGCGGACGTTGTACTGTTTCTTTTGCGTCGTGAATACTACGACCCAATGGACAAGCCGGGTATGGCCGAGCTAATTGTGGGTAAAAACCGGCACGGAGCCGTAGGTTCCGTACAGCTTGTTTACCGTAAAGAGATCGCACAGTTTTGCAGCTATACAAGAATGACGGGTGAACCGGTGCGCGAATAGTTTATTCTATTTGTTTGTTTTGTTCTGCGAATGAACGTTTTGTCTTCAGCAGGTCCTCAACGTAGGTCTGCATGGCTTTTGGCTGGCCATTGTTGTGGTATTTGTTAAACTCTCCGTGCCGTTGGCCTGAGCGGTAGCACCCTTCGAACACTAATATCCCCGTTTCATTCCAAGTCATGGCGCGCCCGTCTAACTTGTTGTCCCGATAGGGGTTCACTTGTGCAAGCCGTCCGTTTGGATGGTAAATTTTTTCTTGTCCCTCGATCATGTCGTGGTCATAGGGGGTGACGCGTTTAAGTATTCCTGTGGGATAATATTCATATTCCGGACCCTGTCGCAATCCCGCCGCATAATGTGTGGCAATGAGGGTGGCTCCTTCCGGTGAATAGATGGCTGAAAAGCCCTCTTTAAGTCCCTTTTTATAAGAGGTACTAGCTATTTTATTGCCAGTTTCGTTGTATCCGCTTACCTCTCCCTCAAATAAACCCTGTATATAGGTGCCGTTAAAGGCCTTCACAACTCCAAGTAGAGGGTGCTCGGGATAATATATTTGATAAGGGCCGTGTAAAAGGTTGTGGTCGTACTCGGCTTTGATCAAATCACCTTCGGCCCTGCGCTCTAGATAGGGACCATGCAGCAATCCTTGTTCGTAGAAGGACTCTTGGACTAATTCGCCGCTGCTGGACCACATGGCTTTGCGCCCGTTTAGTAAGCCGTTCTGGAAGGTGATGAGCACTTGGTGCGCGCCGTTGGGGTAGTAAGTAGTCTGCTCGCCTTGTAACCTGCCGTCGACATAATTTAGCTTGTTGGCTACTTGGCCTTCGTGGAGGGGATGATACTCTAAGTGCTCTCCAACAGGCTGACCGCTTGCAAAAGCGCCTTCGCTTTTTAGGGCGCCGTTATCAAACCATTGCCGGTTTAGGCCTTCTAACGCACCCAGTGAATAGGTTTTCTCACTTTTTAACTGCCCTGTGCTATACCATTGCTTCCAGGTGCCATCCCTAAGGCCTCTGACGAAAATACCTTCGATCAAAAGTTGACCAGACTCAGCAAACTCCCGGAAAGGCCCGTTGAGCATACCGGCCTGGTAGCTGCATTGTAGCTTTGGATGGCCGCTTGGGTAGTATTCCAGACTGTCGCCCTCACGTTCGCCCTCTTTGAACTGATAGCTTACAACTAGTGTGCCGTCCGCTTTCCACTCCTCGTACTTGCCGGCGAGTGCGCCTTCGTTGTAATCAGCGCGGCGGTGGAGCTGCCCAGTCGCATAAAAATCTTCTTGCCGTCCGTCCAGCTCACCGCGCTTATAGCGATGATTATACTTGAGCTGTCCGTTGTGATACCATTCCTTGTATTCACCCTCATCGGGAAGGTACTGCGAGCGCTTGGCCCCATCTTCATAAAATTCCACAATAGGCTCTACGAGCGCTCCCTCAGAGTCGTAGAGTGCGCGATAGCTTAGTTGCCCAGAGGAGAATGCCCGAGTGTGTTCTCCTATAGGGTGTCCACCTCGGTATTGGCCGCCGCCGAGCAATATTGCAGTATCGGAAAAATAGTACTCAGCGCCCTCTTGTAGGCCCCTGCGATAGTGCGCGACATAGCTTTCCTTTCCGCTAGGAAAGTAGCGAGTATGCTTGCCGACAGGGCTTCCTCGCCAGAAGAAGCGCACTTCGGCAAGCGTGCCTTTTGGGTGGTAGCTCTGTAGGGCAGGTGCCCCTTCAGCGTGTAGAAGCCCCAGGTGATATTGGTGACGGCTTTTCACCGCGCCGTCTTCGTACCACTCAATGCTCTCTCCCTCGGCCACTCCTTTTTGGTAGTTAATTCTGGAGGCTTTTTCTCCCGAGGGGTAGTAGCTTGTGCATTCGCCTGCTAGATGTCCGTCCTTGTAGGTACATTGGCGCTTCAGCCCGCCGGTCTCGTGATATTCTTTGGCTTCACCTTGTAAAACACCTTGCACATAGCTAAGAGCGGTTTTTCTTCCGCCATTAGAATAGAAAGCTTCCTGTAATCCATTTAAGGTGCCCCGGTCGTACCGGCTAATGGTAGCTAATGTACCCGAGGGATAGTAAGAGACGCTGGCGCCATGAGGCATGGCTTGGCCGTTGTAAACTGAGAGATCAACCTCCTCTTGCAGTGCTCCTGAAGGATAAAATCGAACTATCTGCACAGCTTCGGGCTGGCCATGGCCTGCCTTGGGCTCGAGAAAAAGGATCTGCCGCGGAGTACCGTTTTGATAGGCGCTACTGGCCTGTGGTATCCAGTTAGGCTCGCGCCTTTTTAGCAGCCCTGGAGGCAGTAAATCAAGCGTACACAAAGGCGATGCCCAAAGCCCTATAGGAACTAACAACAAAAGTAACACGTGCTGCATCATTAAACACCTCAAGCTATTAGCAAAAAGTATGGAATAACGGGCTTTTAGATGCAATGGATCGACTACGCCACAGCAATTCGGACTCTCGTGAGAAAACTCAAATATTCTTCTTGTTCCCGGAGCGCCAAATCAGAAAAGTTTGCATAAAACGCAGAGGGTAGATTAGGCGCTTACCATGAAACTTATTTGAAGCGGTAGGCAAGCTCGCACTTAGGCAGCTTCAAGCGCCCGGTCCGCCAAGCCCAAGCCAGCTGTCGGTTTGTAAGAGTGGCACTTTAGCAAGCTCTAAGCTTATCCGACGCAAATCTCAAGCATATTTTCGGCGCACAAAAAAACAGGACACACGCTTGCAGACGCGGGCGGGATGTAGCAGGAAGCTAAGGCAGCAGAGCCGCCCTGGTGCTTATCGACAAGGCGCAATTCTGTGCTGACCCGCCATCTGGAAGCGCGATGACGAGCTTTATCTGAATCACGCTGCTGCAGAATTTCTTATAAAAAAGTTGCCTAATCTACGATTTTTCGAGGGGCTTTTTTTGCGACCCGAATTACTGCTGACTTAGCAGCAGTTCCCACTAAAAAAAGGCGATCGACTGGCTCCGGAGCGGCTATTAGGCTCATTTTGCTCCTTGCCCTTAAGCTTAGACTACGAATTCGTTACAAACTGAGCCCGCTGTCAGCCCTTACTGAGCAGGTTTCGTTTTTTAGCGGAAGCTGTCGCTACCTTAGCAGTAGCTGCTAGGCCAAAACGTGTTGTTCTTCACGTCCTAGTACGGGTAATCTCCAAGCGAAAGCTACAGAGGCTATGCCTAAGGCTCCCATTAATTGCAGAGCCTGGGCGGGGGCGTTAGGCCCTTCAAAAAGTTTTGTCAAAGCGCCGCTCGAGGGTCCTGCGCTCTCAGAAATGCACCAGACCATGCCCATCAGAAAGGCGCTCACTAAACCGGGGATATCCGGATATAAACGATTTCCTAGGGCTAAACCTACAGGCCCCACGAGTCCCCAGGAGGCCCCCAAGCACGCCAAGGTGCTCAACACAATGAAGGAATCGGTGGCCGGCACAAGCAGAAAATAATAAAAAATTACTGCCCCAATGGCCGTTCCCACCAACATGACAGCTCTGGCAGAAAAACGGTCTGACAGCATGCCTGCAGGAATCATCATCATTCCACCGCCCAAAATAAAAGCTAGATGTCCACCACCAAAGGTTACCCAATCTTCGCACCCACGCGCTAGCAACACATCCGGCAGCAGAAAAACAGCGCCCCATAGCAGAGTTTGGCTAGTCACTTGTACACCATATAGAACTCTCATATGGGGGTCCTTAAACAGCCCTAAAACTTTACCCAAACCAAAAGGGTTGCGCGGAGCCTTTACAGGCACGTCTAAACCATTCGGAATAAAAAGTAGCGCTAAAATCAGAATCACGGAGGGGATGATCAAGACTGATACATGGCCTTCAAAGGTATTGTGGGTGTGATAAAAAACTGCTTGGCTTGCCGCTAGCCCTATTGCGCCGCCCGATGCATAGATGGCTAAATAGAGGCCACGTCTGGCTGGATTTAACGAGCCTGCAAGGCCTGCAGCGCAGGGGTGGTAAGCGGCAGAGCCGATGTAGGTTAGTAAAATCAAAGGCAGGATTGTCCAAAAGGTGTCTACATAGCCCAACAAAGCGCTTGCTGTGGTCAAAACCAATCCCAGTACAACTAAATGCTTGCGGTAGCCGCGATCGCTTAGAGGTCCCCAGACTATCTGTGAACCTTCTCCGATCCAGGCGGATAATGCCAAGATCACGCCTGCTGCAGCTAGGTCCATGCCCATCATAGTTTTGTAGACGGAATAGATGCCTATCATGACATCAACCATGAAATGGCTGATCCATAAGCAGAAAAGCGTCGTATAAACAGGCATGGCTGGTCCTTGAGGCTCTTTTTTAGTACTTGATTATACAGACGCCTAGGCGCCCTCAAAAGTGGTTTTGAGGGCGTTTTAGTTTGAATTAGGCCCTGCAATCGGTTGTTTTTTTATATGATTAATACTTGTATATTATATAGCCGAATATCTTAATTGTAAATAACTAATTTCATGTTTATTTAGCTTGGCTTATAAATCGCGACCGCCCCTGTCCTAACCCTTGCCGATTTTCGTCGGAACCACTAGACTCGGCGTTAAATAGTGCCTGGAGCAAAAAGAAACATGATGAGAGCAACATGATCGAAAACCGTATCTTGCAATCTGTCAAAGAGAGCATTGCCGCTGTTTCGCAGCTAGCGCAGCCGCACATGACTGCATTCATTCAGCAGTTCGCAGAGCTGATCGTCGAGACCCACCGCCGCGGCAACAAAATTTTAATCGCGGGGAATGGCGGCAGCCTTTGCGATGCCAATCATTTTGCCGAAGAATTAACCGGTTTTTTTCGCCAGCCGAGAGAAGCGCTCCCTGCGATCGCCTTATCTGAACCGGGGTACATCACCTGTGTGGGAAATGACGTTGGCTTTGACCAGATTTTCTCGCGCGCTATTGAGGCGCTTGGCAAGCCTGGCGACTTGTTCATTGGCTTGACTACGAGCGGAAACTCGCCAAATTTAGTCCGCGGCATCCAGGCGGCCCAGCAGCGCGGCTTGAAAACGGTGGCTTTTTTGGGTAAAGGCGGCGGTCGCCTAAAGGGCGTGGCCGATCTCGAGCTTATCATTGAGCACTTCACCACGTCTGATCGAATTCAGGAAGCTCATATGGCTGCTATGCATATCGCCATCGAGCATATGGAATACCTGCTATTTCATCCGGCGGAAGTGACCTCCTAGATGCTTTCCTGGGAACAGCGTTGGCGCACTGTTTGCCAAGGCCAACCAGGTTTGGCTCCCAGCCTGGCGCGCGGCTGTCTCTGGGCGCTGAGTACTGGGTATCGCGCGGCCGTCTCATTAAGAAATGGAGCCTATAGCCAACGGCTCCTTCGGTCGCGACGGCCCCCCCATTGTTTAATTATTAGCGTCGGCAATTTAGTCGCCGGCGGCACGGGTAAGACTCCCCTGACCATCAAGCTCGCCGAGGGGCTTTCGGCGTACGCGAAAGTGGCTGTGCTCTCGCGCGGTTACCGATCGGCTGCGGAGCGGCGATCTCTGCCTACGCTTATCCGGCCCGGCGAATATGCGGGGGATGAGCCGACGATGATTGCACGCCGTCTACCGGAGGTTCTAGTATTTGCTGGCAAAAACCGCCTGCTGTCGGCGCAGATGGCTGTTGAGGCGGGCGCTGAGATCATTCTGCTGGATGATGGTTTACAGCATCGTCAGCTTGCCCGGGACGTTGAAATCATCATCCTTGATGGCGAAGATCCCTTCGGCTGTGGCTATTACCTGCCGCGTGGTTTTCTGCGCGACAGCCCTCGCGCACTCAAGCGCGCCGATTTGGTGGTGGTTAACCAACCTAACCGCCCTGTCGATTGGCTGCGCTCTTTCAGTGCGGCACCGGTTGTCGGAATGGAGATTAAACCCGCCCTTTGTCATGCGTTCGAGGGGGGGCCATTTGCGCTGGCGGGAAAGAAGGTCGGTCTTTTCTGTGGCATAGCCAAGCCTGAAAAATTCCGAAGCACCGCGCAGTCTCTCGGCGCTAACGTGGTCGCGGAACATTTTTTGCCCGACCATGCTCCCATCCCAGCCGAAGCGGTCCAAGCCTTTGCTTGCCATAGCCGCCTGCTGGGCGCGGAACTCTTGCTTTGCACCGAAAAAGACCAGGTCAAGCTGGTGCCTATGCTGTCTACATCTGTTCCAATTGCTTGGCTGCAAGTGGATGCCCAGATCACTTCCAATGCGGAAATCTGGGATCAGTTCATCCGATCGCTTGCCATGCGTTGCCATAATCCGGTCGCTATGCTACGCTCTTCCTTTGGTTTAATAGGCTGACTCTTTTTTAAGTTAGTTGTCAGTTTACATGAAACGGGATCGTGATGAAGCTATGGGTTAAGATACTTTTAGCAGTGCTTTTGGGTGTGATTGTGGGCGCAATCGCGGGTCCTAGCGCGCAGCTGCTTAAGCCGATTGGTACCGTTTTTTTACGCTCCGTCCAGATGGTCATCGTTCCGTTAGTCATTTCTTCGATGGTCGCGGGCGTCACTGGCATCCACGACCCCAAGAAATTGGGCCGCGTCGGACTGACGACTTTAGTGCTGTATGTTGGCTCCACTATTGTCGCAATTTCTTTGGGGATTGGTATTGCAGTGTTGATGGGGCCTGGCCGCGGGATGCATCTTGATGCGGCGTTTACTGTGTCGGATCTTACCTCCCCGGGCATTGGCGATCTTATCCTCGGGCTTTTCCCAAGCAATCCCTTTGAAGCTTTGGCCACTGGCAATATCTTACAGATCATCGTCTTTGCGATTTTTTTAGGTATAGCTATCAACCTCGCTGGCGCGCGCGCACGGCCCGTCAGCGAATTTATGGAAGCACTTGCCGAGGTGATGTATCGGTTGACTTCCCTTATCATGGAATTTTCTCCCATAGGCGTGTTTGCTATCATGGCCTCTGTAACGGGTGAATTTGGCTTAGTCGTGTTGACGCAGCTCTTTTGGTTCCTACTCATCTACGTTTTAGCCTGTGGCATTCACTTTTGCGTGGTTTTTGTCGGCTTGATCCGCGCTCATGGGCTGAAGATGAGGCCCTTTCTACAGGGTATGAGCGAGGCCCTCGTAATGGCGTTTTCTACTTGCAGTAGCTCTGCTACGCTTCCCGTTGCTTTAAACTGCCTACAGGCGAATTTGGGCGTGTCAAAAAATATCGCAAGCTTTGTGATGCCCTTAGGCATCAGCATTAATATGAATGGTGCCGCTATTTTCCAAGGCATGGCCGCGATTTTTGCAGCGCAGGCATTTAACATCGATTTAAGTTGGCAGCAGCTCTTGACGATCGTCATTACCGCCGTGGTGTCTGCTATAGGGGCCGCGGGTGTGCCCGGCAGCGGCTTCATCATGCTCTCTTTGGTTTTTAACTCTGCTGGGCTTCCACTAGAGGCTTTAGGATTGCTTTTTGGCATCGATCGAGTGCGGGAGATGTTCTCCACTGTCTTAAATATCACGGGTGATGCTGTTTGTGCAGTCGTGGTGGCCAAGCGCGAAGGTGCGCTTGACGAAAATCAGTATAATCACCACGAGCTTTTTGAGCTCGAAGGCTCTGAGGCGTAAGCGCAAGATAGCAGTTTCCTCTAAATAAACAAGCTGACTGGCTCTGTGATCATCCAGCCTCATTTTGCTCCTTACCTGTTGTTAGTACTCCTAAGCGCATTTTTTAGCGGGAATCGCTGAGCTCAAGACAGTGTTTAATAAAAAATCGACACTTTTTTTCTTTGGCTACTTTCTGAATTGTGCTTTAAAGAGGAGAATATGAGAACGCTAATGCAATCTTTAGCTCTAATGACCCTGGTAGCCTTTACCACGGCCTTCGCCGGCAAGGTGACTATTGCCACTAAAGGCGAGGCTGTCGTGCCGACCGGCAACGTGGTTTTTGCCAGCACCTACCAGCAGTGGATTGACCCTGCTAACAATTTTGTTAAGTACATCGATCAGTATGATCAGGCGCGCGTGGTCTTTATCGGCTCTGAAGCGTACAGCGTAGATGGCGATGGCAAGGTACCTACCGTGTCTGAAGGGATGGGATACGGGCTTCTTCTCTCTTATGCGAACGACGACCAGCTCTTATTTGATAAGTTTTTGCGTTACGTCATTGCTACAGCCAATAACTACGGCTGCGGACTCTTTGACGCTCGACAACGTTGCTGCTTAGCCACATCTCCCTTTCTCATGCCCTGGCTAGTCAACGAGCAAGGCAAACCTTTCTGGTACCAATCCTCACCTAGTCTTTCAAACAGAGCCTTAGCGGACGCAGAGGCTACTTATACTTCAGGGTCAGCCAGCGATGCTGATTTTCAAATCGCTTGGGCCGTTCATCTGGCCGCGGAGAAAGTAAAAGCTAACAGCTGGCAGAATTCCTCTTTTACCACTTCCTCGGGTACCTTTAACTATGCAGAGCTATTCGAAGCGATAGGGAAAGCGATTCGCTTGAGTGACGTCGACCTAGACACCTTAAGGTACGCGCCAGGCAACCAGTGGGGCACAGCAGGCACAGCATTTTGCTACCCTGGCTATTTTACTCCGCAGGCCTTCGACGCGCTTGCGCAACTGCCCCCTTTGGATGTCAGTAGCGAATGCCCGGTCAACCCGCCCGTCCAGACGCCTGCTAATTCACTGCTGTTAATTTATAAAAATAATGTTACCAAGACTGTCTCGATTGACTACATGGGGGGCGCAGGTACGATTGCGCCAGACCAAAATTTTGTGCCCAAACCTGACTCCTCGACCGGTTTTACCGTAGAGGCCATCGCCACCGCCTCGGCCACCTCGACCTCGTCCAATCAGTATTATAATAATTTGACCTTTCAAGCGACCTTTTATGGAGAGCTCGGCCAAGCTCTTTATGTAGCCAACTATTTCTTTGAATACAACACTTTCAACGGTGTGCTGAAATGGGTCGTTACCGATCGCGGTTCTTCTCCTGAAGCGAAGGTCTGCCTCATCAATAACGTTGCCCACGTGTTCCTAACGGAACCGGACATTGAGAAAGTAAATTTTGGGTGGGCGGCCGTCAAAACAAATACCTTGCTTACCGTACAGACCTTCCAGGAGACGTACCATACAGGCTTATTTCCGAACACCCTCTTCTACGGCGGAGAGTACCCATATAATCCCTGGAACCGTAGTTTTGCTTACGACGCTGTGCGCTTCCCTCTTTGGGCCGCTAGCTACGCCTACACAACCAACCCTAAGGACTCCACTAGCGCCCTACAGCGCTCTATGCTGAGCGCACTGGTCGGGCCAAAAGGCGTGGCGCCCTTTATCCAGCCCGTGCCGCTTGGCAAGAGCATGCCCACCGAGGGAATAGAGGTTTTCACTGACCAGCCGGTGGGCAACTATTCAACTGCCGCCCCTTCATTGAATGGCCCCATCGCTATGACAGCCCTACTTTCGGGCAATCAAGCACTGTATGATTCGCTGATCGGGCCGCTGACTAGTTACCAGATCACGCAACGTCAGCCGCAGCCCAGCGATCCCGCCGGCGATAGCGGTCCCTATTTTGACGCAGCCATCTTGCTACTCGTGGAGGCTTTGATCAATCAGAAGATGTAGGCTCATATGGCGGCTTTTTTCCAAAGATGGCCTTGGATAATGCTGCGGTACTCTTCCGAAGAACAAAATTCGGCGTGTAGTGAATATTGCTGTGCGCCGGCGATTCTGTACATTTCGAAGCCTTGAAAATCTGCGTGTCTGAGAAACTCCCAGCCGATCTGTACCTCGTCGTAAATGCCTTTGCCAGTCGCAGTGCCGATCAGATCGTTCTGTAGCTCGACGGTAAAATTTGTGGGCGTAATGTCGGAAAATAGAAAGTGATTCACGATTTTATCGCCGACGCCGCGCAGCTCTACCTGCTGGATCGCCCGAATCTGGCCATTGGTTTTTTCGTTGACCTCCCATTTGCTGGCAAAGTGGAGGGCCTCGGGCGAGGCAGTGAAGGTGATCGTTCCCTCGCCTAGCCAAACCCCGGGCTGTAGAAGAAATGGATGTGACATCAAAACATGAACCTCCGACTATAAACGCTTTGTACTATACCCAAAGCGAGCATGGTCGCCAAGAGAGATGATCCGCCGTAAGAGATTAAAATCAGCGGGACGCCGGTAATGGGCAAGAAACCAGTCATCATGCCCACGTTAATCAATATGTGTACGGCTAAGTAAACGGTAATCCCCGCGACCAGCAGCCTACCGAACGCATCCTTTGCGATGGCGGTTGCTTGGAAGCAAAAATAGATTAAGGCATAAAACAGAGCCAGAAGGATAGTCAAGCCCAGCAGACCGAACTCTTCGCCAAAGGTGGCGAATACGGAGTCAGTAGCTGCGGTGGGCAGCCAGCCGCCGCGGATATACTCCCCCTGGTGCCAGCCGGTGCCGGTCACGCCACCTAGCGCGATGGCTGTCGCGGCTGCGCGATGGTGATGGTCGTCCGGCTTCAGCCGCTCATACTGATAGCTGCGCATCACCATCGTCATGACGGGTCGCGCCTCTTCGTGCGGGATAATCTCCAGCAAAAAACAGGAGACGAGCAGTAGCAGTAGCCCCCCGGCCCAAGCGCCGAGCCGGACAATTGTGGGATTGATATCGCCTATGTAAAAAATCACCAGGGCAATGGGCGGGATGACCAAAGCTGTACCCAGGTCGGGCTGCTTGAGAATAAGCAGAAAGGGGACCCCAGCGATTAAAGCGGCTTGTAAGCTTGTACGCCAGCTCCAAGAGGTGGCGCGACAGCGCTCCAAAAACCAGCTGAGGGCCAGCACTACCACCAACTTGGCGGCTTCAGAGGGCTGAATACTGAATCCCAAAAGGGGCACTTTATACCAGCGGTGTACGTTTTGAATGGCAGGGCTAAAAAACACGCCGACTAGGGCCAGTAGCGTCAAACCGTACAGGAGCCAGGTCCATTCGCGAAGCTTATGGTAGTCGAGACCCGCGGCAATAAAAAACGTCAGCCAGCCCAGCCCAAACCATTGGAGCTGCGAGGTCGCCAGCGGAGTGAGCGCGCTGCTTTCAGTACCCTCCTGAGAGGCGGACGAGACGGCTAATAGGCTTATGGCCATAAGAGCCAAGATGACAGGAATGACGCGCAGGTCCATGCGAGAGAGGTAGCGATAGCTCCACATAGTGCTCAGGTCCGAAAAAGGCTTTGTAGGAATTGATGATAGCGTTCAGACCGTTTATCAAAGGAGTACTGGGCGGCTATACTTTGCATGCGCCCTAAACGCGCCGAAGCCACAGGCTCGGCCACTGCCTGACGGATCGCCCGCGCAAATTGCGCAGGGTCGGTCGATGCAAGGAAGATGGTATCTTCGCCTGAAATCGATCTGACGGAGGGATAGTCCACCGCTACCACTGGGATAGGCGTAGCCATGTACTCGAACAGCTTCATCGGAGAGGTGAGGTAACGGGATTCAACATTATCTCCCAGCGGCAGCAAGAGCGCCGACGAGCCTGAAAACGCCTCGGATATTAGCTTTTCACGAGCTAAAAATCCGAGATTTTCTACCCTCCCCTGTAGCCCATAGAGGGAAATTAGGCCTTCGATATAGCTCCGGCTCGGCTCGTCGTCTTTCCCGCCCGCTATGCGCAACACGAAGCGACGGTCTAAATGGGTCAGTGCCTGAAAAAGTAGAGGAAGATTCTTCCATCTCGTGAACTGCCCCGCATAGGTAACCACTAGCCGGTGCGGGTCGCTGCCTCTGCGCGCGCTGCTAAAGCGCGCCGGATCTACGCCGTTGGGTAAGACGACTGTGCGGGGGTGGGAGATGGCTTCGCGCGTAGACAATTCTTGCTGACTTTGGTTGGTGAGGAGCAGGCCATCTATGCGCTTTAGTAGCTCTGTGTAGTTGGCTTTTTCTTTTCTTGCTTGGGCAGGGTCTTTTTTTAGCAGATAGGGCAGTGCGTCCTCATGCCGCTCAAGGACAAAACGGACATCGCCCAACAGAGGCTTAAACCACAGCACCTCGCGCATTTTGTTATAGTTGCGTGAAACAATCACTTTAGGCCCTCGGTCGCATAGGATACGCCCTAGCATGCACCAGCGCAACAGATCGCGCGCCCATTTAAAACTTTCCTCTCCGACAAGTAGGTGTGCGTGTGGAATGTCTTGCCGCACTTTTTTGAAAGCTGCCTCATTGTCGTAGGTCCCAAACAAATTCACTTGGTAGCCATACTGTTGTAAGAGGCGGTAGTCTTGGACTACCTGAATGGTTTGCGCGGATCGGTAGTCGAAGCGAAGTGGAAAATAATAGTAAATTTGCATAGGGTGATTGTAGCGCGAATGGTCTTGCAACGCACGCAAAATTGGATGTAACGGAATGGAACTGGATCGGTTTGTTTTTGAAGTAATTGACTCGACGAATAGTTGGGCCAAGGCGAATGTGGACAAATTCCACCTACAACATCTCACCGTGATCTCTGCGGACAGTCAGACAGGCGGCTATGGGCGACACGGCCGCAATTGGGTTTCGCCTTCAGGCAAAAACCTTTACCTTTCCTTCTGCTTTCGCCACGCTGGGCAGACTAGTGGCTTGACGGCCGTCGCGGCATTAGGTGTGGCACAAGCGTTGGAGCTGTTAGGGCTGGCGCCTTGTCTTAAATGGCCTAACGATCTGTTTTTGTCTAAAAAAAAGGTTTGCGGCATTCTCTGTGAGGTGAAAGATGGATGGGCGATCGTCGGTATTGGTCTGAATGTCAACATGACCGCCCAGGAACTCGTTCAGGTCGGTCAGCCGGCTACCTCGCTGCTCCTAGAGACCTCTCAGCCCCAAAACATCAAACAGATCCAAGAATTGATTGAAGGTACCCTTTCAGTCGATATCGTTACTTATCTTCTGCAAGGGTTAGAGCCGTTTTATGCCGCCTACAGGCAGCGCCTCATGCATAAGCTAGGCGATGCAATCCAAATTGACGATGGCCAGCTTGTCTGGCGGGGCACATTTCATAAAATCAATATAGATGGCTCCTTGAGCTTGATCGTCGACGAAAATCGAGCTAAATCTTTCTACGCCGGCGATATGGCTTAAGTCTGCGATGAGGCGGGGGCTGGGCTATCTTTAGCCTTGCATAATTCGCCATGTCCTAAAAGTGACATTTTTCGTCACCTTTAGGACGTGGAATAGCATCAACCTCCACAAAAAAACCGGCTCAGTGAGGGCAAGACGGGCGCTGCACAAGCGCATTATGAGGAGCGGCAGTGCCAAAAAGGCTCCCGGTTCTTGTTGGTGCCTTTCCTTTTAGAAAGTAGCGCCAAAGCTTCTTTGTGACAGGCGGACCTTAAAAGCCTCGATTTGTCAAACCCGCTTTCAGATGTTTAGTCGATATTACCTCTTGCCTGTGCCTGCTTAAGCGCGCAGCCTCCAAAGTGGCTTCTAATCGCCGCGCAGGATCTAACGAAGCGTTTAGGTGGCGAAATCTGACACCTAAGAGCATTTTTAATCACCTCTATGTTCTGACCAGGCTTTTTGGTCCATGCAAAGCAGAGGCATCGTTGCAAAATGCGTAAAAGAGGCTGTGAATTGGACGTCAAGGTGCTCGCAATCGGGGGCCGACTCCGTACCTCTAGGCAGAGCTAAGCTTTTCAACTAAGGCCGCCAGCCCGCGCCCAGCAGTTCCCGCTAAAAAAAGGAAGCCGACTGGCTCCGGGGGGCATCAGCCTCATCTTGCCTCCCATCCCTAGCTTCGGCTATGCATTCAACGAGACACTTTCAAGTATTGCCGACAAGAAAAGAGGTCTTTGAAGTGCAGTCTGAGTGGTTTAACGGCTCTACAGCGGTGATCACCTATGAAATTGATGAGTTTATGGCAACTAAGCTGCGCGCCCTCTAGCAGCGCCGGAAGAGACGAGATTTGTTTGGCCTGTGGTATGTGGCCGAGCGAGGGTTGATCAACATAAATAGAGTGGTTGATATCTTTACTCACCATTGCGCCCATGACGGCCTCAAAATATCCAGGGAAGAGTTCCTAAAAAATCTCGAGCTCAAAAAGGCGAATCCCTATTTCCAATTCGATATGAGCGTTTTGCTGCCGCCTGAATTAAATTGGGATTTTGAGGAAGCTTACCAGTATATAATCGAAAAAATTATCAGCAAATTTCCATGAAGGCGACCTATTATTGCAAAATACGGGGCGGACTTTAACCGAAAATAAAGTGGCGGAGGAGGTGGGATTCGAACCCACGGTACAGTTTCCCGTACACACGCTTTCCAAGCGGGCTCCTTCAGCCACTCAGACACTCCTCCGCAGAGAGAAAACAGGATAGCTCATTTGGACATTCTTGTGAAGAGTAAGCTAAGCGCTGGGTGCAATTCAAACCTGTACTTCAGCGTAGCGGAGAAGATAAGAGGCTTACAGAGCGAGACGCCCCTATCATCTCGAGGGAAAATTTACTTAACCCTTTGATGGAGAATAGAGAGCGGCTATGAACAAGAATCTGTCCACACAAAATCTTTCCGACAATGAACACTGTTGATCCGAGCGAGGTTGAAGAAGGCGAAAGAGACAGTGTTGGCGATATGGCACACCTCTGAGTCGTCAGGGAAAAAGAGAATTGGGAAAGGCTTTGGCAAATTGAAGCTACTTGTGAGGTTGTTGGCTTAGCAGCTTAAGATGAGTACAGGTTTGAATTGCGCCCCTTAAGCGCTGGTTCGGCGCGCTATTAAGTGACTAACAGACTACTGGGCTGAGTGGGCAGGGCAGGATAAGGAGGGTATAGAGCATCCAAGGAAAACCTAGCCCCCCTTCCAAATATCCAAAGGGCTGCGATCATCGAAGCCGAAGAAAAGATCAACACCGTGGTACTGGCTCGCATGTCTGACAGGCGGTCGAGAACCTGGTTCGTTTTTTCTAGCGTTTCTCCAATCAAGTTCTGCGGAATCTGCTCAGGTGGCAGGACGTATTTTAAACCACTGCCTATCAGGATCACCACGAAAGCGAATGCACGGGTACTTTGCTCTAGCAGCAGAGCGTAGCTGAAGAACAGGCCTCCTGCAATCCCTGCTATAACCGAGGCGGTGAACGCAGTCTCCCACAAAGACTGGCGTAGCAGTGCCACTTGCTCGATTCGTTTGCCGACGCAGTTGGGCAGGCGAGCAACGGCGTATTGGCGCCATCGCTGTGGGATTTGGTTTGCTGCAATAGCCGTCATGCCCAACGCCCCTATTCCCGCAGAACAAAGATTGACCGGATCGTGTGCCATAGTTGACTGGGTTAAGGATTAATTATTGGAGTATAATTAAAGGCTGTATATTTGGCGAGGTCCGGTCCATGCTTATTCGGCTCCTTCCCTTGAGGAAAATAGCCTTTTGGCCCATACTCGATCCATTGCAACCCTGGCGGATCAAAAATGTTATATTTCTTGCGAATTCCTTGTGTGGTTTTGGCATTGGCGTTATTTGGGCCCACATGTTCATGGGCAACGGTTGCTAGCCAGCCTGCTCAAGTGTTAGTGAACATCCTTCCTTATAAATTTTTAGTGGAGCGTATAGGGGGCCGCACTGTCAAAGTGCTGGTATTGATCCCTCCAAACGTTAACATGCATACGTTTGAGCCCACAGCCAAGCAAGCACTAGAAGCCGCTAAATCTGATGTCTGGTTTCTCTTCGGTGAGAGCATTGAAAACCGCTTGAAGAGCTCGCTGACCGCCAATCACCCAGGTTTGAAAGTGGTCGACCTGCGCAAGGGGCTCATGCTGACAAGCGGCAGCTGCAAGGGATGCTGTTCTTCAGCAGGGCAGGATATTCATATTTGGATGAGCCCCCGCCTATTACAGCAGCAGGCAAAGACGGTTGCGCAAGCGCTTACGCTGCTTTATCCCGAGCACGCCGATCTATACCGAGATAATCTGGCCAAACACCTAGCAGAGCTGCATCAGCTCACGCAAGCCATAAGCGCTATTTTAAAGCCCGTTGAAGGCAGAACTGTCTTGGTTACCCACCCCGACTATACCTATTTTTGTACGGACTATGGATTGCACCAACTGTCTATAGAGGTCGAAGGCAAGGATCCTTCCCCACGCCAGCTCACCGACCTGCTTATCGCGGCCCGCAAGCTAGGCCTGACAGCTGTCTTTACTACCCCTCAGTATCCTTTGAAGGTGGCGACGTTAGTCGCAGGCCAGCTCGGGGCTCAGGTGGTGATGTTGGATCCATTCAGGGAAGATTATTTGGAAAACTTACGAACTATCGCCCAATCTTTTGGCAGGTATAGCCAGCGATGATCTCTCGCCCTCCTGCGGTTGCTGCCTCTCGTGTTGTATTTGGGTATGGCCCCCTACCAGTTTTGTATGGCGTCAATTTCGAAATTCAAGATGGCGAAACCATTGGCATTATCGGTCCAAATGGAGGGGGTAAGACCACCCTGCTAAAGCTCATCATGGGCTTTCTCAAGCCGGATGCGGGCGAAATTCGCATTTTCGGCTGGCCGCAGAGACAAGCGCGGGAGCTACTGGCTTACGTGCCTCAGCGGTTGCCTTTTGATCGGGATTTTCCAATCTCTGTACTCGAGGTAGTGCTGACAGGGCGGCTGAATCGCATGCCCTGGTACGGGGCTTGGCGCCGTGAAGACTATGACGCTGCGGCGGTAGCGCTGCACCAAGTAGCGCTGAGCGAATGGGCTGCCGCACCATTTGGGTCTCTATCCGGCGGTCAGGCGCAACGCGTTTTGATTGCCCGTGCCTTGGTTTCTAATCCGCGCCTTCTGCTTTTAGACGAGCCGACCTCTAGTATCGATATGCAGGCACAGCAAGACATTTACCAAATCCTCCGTCAGCTGCGCGGTACGATGACGATTTTGATGGTAACACATGATTTACAAAGTGTCGTTCAGCGAGTAGATCGCGTGCTTTGCGTTCAAGGACAAGTGCTTCCTTTGGCTCCGCAAGAGATCTGTGAGCACTTTGCTTTTGGCTTATATCACCCTCCGCTGCTACCCAAGGAGGAAGCGTGATCTCTTTTTTAGAAGCGCTTTGGGTGAACCCCCTACTGATGTGGGCTGTTTTAGCAGGATTTGGAGCTTCGATCGTTAGTGGTATTGTGGGCTCTTACGTGGTTGTTAAGCGTATCGTGTTCATCAGTGGCAGTATCTCTCACTCTGTCCTAGCAGGCATGGGGTTTTGCTTGTGGCTGCAGCGTGCGCACGGGGTGGAGTGGGCGACACCTTTGGAAGGTGCGCTGGTAACGGCGGTTCTTGCAGCTTTAATCATTGGTTGGATCCGCCTACACTATCGAGAGCGTGAAGACTCTGTCATCGCGGCTCTCTGGTCTGTGGGTATGGCGGTCGGGGTGCTGTTTATCTCGCAGACGCCCGGTTTTAACGTTGAGCTTACTAATTTTTTGATAGGAAATATCCTTTGGGTTAGCCCAGGAGATCTTTACGCGCTTTTTGCCCTGGACGTTATTATTCTGGTGACCGTTCTTATTCTACACCGTCGTTTGCTTGCGATCTGCTTTGATGAAGAACAAGCTCTACTCCAGGGGCTGCCAGTACAGACGCTCTATCTATTACTGTTAGTGCTCACCGCGGTGACGACGGTGGTGCTGATTCAAGTCGTGGGGATCATTTTGGTGATTACAATGCTGGCCATTCCCGCGGCGATAGCGAATCTTCTCACAACGCGGTTGTCAAGGATGATGCTTGTGGCTGTGGTGCTGAGCGCACTGTTCTCTTTCTTCGGCACAGTGTTCGCGTACCACTTCGACTGGCCCGCGGGCGCAACCATTGCGCTCCTTGCCGGAACTACCTATCTATTTGCCATGCTGATCTTAAGAAAAAGACCCTAACCGAAGTTAGGGCCCGATGCGGAAAGAGAGGGATTCGAACCCTCGATACCCGTAGGTATGCGTCCTTAGCAGGGACGTGCTTTCGGCCACTCAGCCATCTTTCCAAGAGGGGTATAGCTTAGCCGGACCTATGTTTTTACGCAATGGCCGCTGTGATTTTTAGTAGATCACGCCGACGATATGCGTTTTAAAAATACCTGTAGGAATAGTTCCTAGATAGCAATGGACCGTTTTTTCTTCTCCGCCACGTGTTTTGAGGGTCAGAGGAAACTCTATCTGTGGGACCGCTGACAGTCTGACAAGGCCGCGCTTCCACTCGGTTAGTCCATCCACAGACAGGGCAGGAAAGTGCTGAACAAACTTTTCTGGGCTCCAACCCAACACATCGCGTACCTGATTATTCGCAAATAACAAGCGATCCTCTTTCTGCGAATACAAAAGGATCATACCGGATGTTTCGCTGCGCAGGCTATCGCAGAGGCGGCGTAGGTCCAGCGCATAGCCATCTACCGACAGGTCTCTAAACCTTGAAGAGTCGCCTGCCAGATGCCGAGCGCCAGTTAATTTTTGTGCGATATCGATGCAGCGTTTCAGTTGTTGAGCGGCGTCGACAGGGCCCTGCGGACGTGGTTCGTTCAAAAGCCCGGGCAAAGAAGGATGATCGGCGACGCCAGTTTTTGTTGCTCTTTTAGGTGCTGGCAGTGGGGCAGTTTTTATGGGTCTGGTATGCTCTTGAACCATTGGCTCGTCGAAGTCTGTATCGATGCGGTCCGTGAGGTCGAGTAGCGTTTTTAGCTCATACTTCAGATCATTGGCCTTAGCCTCGAGAGAAACGATCAGTTTTTGCTTCTTTTCGATGACTTGTCTTTGGTCGGCAATTGTTTGCTGGTATTCTTCCAAGAGAATATTTTTGCTGCTAAGCTGTTCTTCAGCTACGCTCTGATGAGATCCTAAGATTTGTTCTAGATCCTCACAACGCTGCACCAATTCAGTTTTTTCATTCTGTAGCTGCTTGATATTTTTAAGGTCGGTTTGGAGCTGTTCGGAGAGCTCTTCACACTGTTTCTCTAGGCTTTGTACGCGCTCCTGCAGAAGTAAAATATCTGTGGCGAGCGGATCTGGGGGGGCTTGTGCGGGGAAGGGGCTAGGTGCTGTCTGGCTTTCGGAAAAGAGAGCCTCTTCCCAAGCGCGGAGGAAGACGAACAGCCCCGTTGCCATGGTCATAATCAGCAACAGCCCAAGCGACCAGCGCCCCCAGCCCGGGCTGGTGGCGTTTCCTAAAAGAAGTAAAGGCAGAAGGTAGCAGACAAATAACACGAGGAGAACGCGAAACCGCGGTTGTGGGGGCTTTACCATCAAAATTCTGCACCATAGCATAACGCCCGCAGTATATGCGTCCGATCCCTTTTTTTGAACCTAAAAACGGTGGCTGCGCGCCTAAGCGTCATTTTAGGGGCACCGCAGGCGCGCGCTACGTCTCAAAATAGTTTGGAGGACCGCCAAACGGATATGGCGCAAACGCAAAGGGTGGGAGAGGCACATCCCTGGAGGCCATACTGGCTTTGGGGAGCCTACCTGGCGAATTAGCAATAAAGCCAACCACGCTATCAACAGAGTGACTCAACCGGCGATTGGCTTCCGTTGACTGTTGTGCATCTATCTGGAGCTGTTTCGATACTTCGTTGTTAGCCTGTAGCGTTTCCTCTAAAGCGGCGCGCGCTTTTTGCGTCTGTTTCAGAAGCTCGTTCAACTCCGCTCCGCCCAGTTGTAGCTGTACCTGCTGCAAGCGGAGTGCTTCGGCTGCTTGTCTTTTTTCTTCCTCAAAAGAAGCGCGCTGCGCTTCCAGCAAGCCGGTGTGTTCATCAAACTGCTTGTTCATGGCGCTTTGCACAAATTGAAAGGCCTGAAATTGCTCGGCACAGCTGGTTGTTACCTTTTCTGCTAGTTCTGCGACCATTTTCTCGAGACTCTGAGCTGTTGCCTCTCCTTGGCTTGCGAGGTCTTTACCGGTCATGATCGCTAGTTGGGCAGCGGTAAGGATTTGCTGTTCGTTTTCCGTCAATGCTACGCTTTTCTCCTTTAAGCTTGCGATGCCTTGAGCGATTGTTTGTGCCAAAGCCGACATAGAAGCAACGTTGCTTGAGATATCTGCATGCGTTCTGTTGAGCTCTTGAATTTTTTTGGTTAGTTCCTCTGCATTCTCCCGACTTGTTTCGTTAGTTGTAGCCAGAAGGGCATTTTGTTTTTCCAACTTGCCGATTTCTTCGGCAAGCTGGTGGACCTGTTCCGTAAGCGCGGTTACCTGGGGCTCTAACTCCTTTTTGATTTCTCTCAGGCTTGCGACCTCAACACGCAGGTCGGCTTGCAGCGCTTGCAGGCCGGCAACGACTCCCCACAGACGTGCACTATAGGCCTCGTAGCCACAGAAGAGGGCGGCGGAGGCGCTCAGAACAGCTTGGGTGGTGCGGCCTCGGATGGCTGCCCTGCCGCTGAACGCCAGAGCGCTGGCGCTTGCGACGCAGAATAAAATCTCGTGGTGATGGGTGATCAGTTTACCGGCCATCCGGAAGCCTCCCATCAGGGAAATAGACGAAGGGTGGGGGGCGGCGGAAAGCAATCCAAAAACTTGCTGCATACCTAATTCCTTTTTTATCCATTAAATAAAAAATAAATTTAGGTAATGTTAACTTAATCGATTTTATTGATCAAGTGGATATTGACAAACAAACATTCCTAAAATCAAAGTAGCAGGGGCCAACCTTAGCCTTTGGCTTGATTTCTCAATAAGTCGAGGTAAGAGAGCTGGGTTGCGCCACTGGCTAGCCCCCCACACTTGTGCAGATGCCGCCTCGCACTGGTCCAGGAACCTTGCCTACCCCGACTTATTGAGAACTTACCCCCTGGCTGCCTATGCGTAAGATCTTTGTAGAGCGCCAGCAGTTCCCACTAAAAAAAGAGGATCCCTGCCTCCAGGACAGCCCTGGCTAGGGCTGCTAATTCGTCGCAGACAAAGCCTGTTGTCAGCGCGCTGAGCGGTTTTTAACCTAAAGCAGTTTCTGTGCTCAGGGAGCCTTAAGGCTTGTTGACATAACGCAGATGAGATAACCGAGGATGACGATCAACAATGTCGTCGACAAGGTGTCCTTGAGAGGAAAATTTTTTTGTAACGTCGAATGATAAGGGCGAGCGGGGCTATACCAGACCTTCCACGGTTTTTGCGGATAACTCGCCAGGTCTTCCTCGCCTGCCCACTTGTTGCGGTAAACCCGGCTGCTGAGTTCGGTTTCACCCGAGTAGGTAACGCCGTTTATTAGGTAGGTATAACGGGCGCGAGGGAAAAAACGCGTTCTGGAGCGCTCTACAAGCACCCATTCTGTTGTTTGCGTCACAGTGTAGGTGCTCTCGGAGTAATAGCAGTATAGCTTGTAGCCTGTCTTAGCACCGTAGAAAAGGGTGCTTGCCCCCACGATGGCCAGCAAGAGCAGCCATACTCTATTGGTGTACATTCGCAGATCTCTTCAGCATTTTTACAAAGGCCTCTGGCATGGGCGATTCGAACGACACACGCTTCTTAGTAAGCGGGTGGAGGAAGCTCAGGCGATGCGCGTGGAGAAGCACACGCTTTGCCGGATCAGTCTGTGCGCCATATTTCTTGTCGCCGGCTACTGGATGGCCGGCATCGCTGCAATGCACGCGGATCTGATTTTTCTTGCCTGTGTGCAGCGTCAGCTGCAAGTGGGTGTAGCCCGGAAGCACGCAGAGCCGCTCAAAAAGAGTGATGGCCTGCTCGCCGCCAGCTGGATTTTTTGTGCTGTACACCTTGTAGACTGCATCCTCGTAGAGATAGCTCTCCCAGCGACCCTTTGTTGCCATCATATTGCCCTCTACGATCGCTTCGTACTGGCGGTCGATCTCATGCTTCTCAAAAATCACCTTGAGCTGGTCGCGCATCTGCTCATGCAAAGCGAAGATCAAAATCCCCGAGGTGTCTTGATCCAAGCGATGCACAACATGCACGCGCTTGGGCCGAAAGTATTCTTTCAGGATAGCGTGGACTGTCTTTTTGGTTTCGAAGTTCGTGGCTACGGAAAGTAAACCGCAGGGTTTTTCCACTGCGATGAAGTCATGATCCTGGTGGAGAATTTTTAGGTCGTGGGGCATGCGCACTGCGCGAGCGACCAGCGTGATCTTAGTGTCCTCTGCAACCTCATCGCCCGATCGCTTGGCGGGGACCCCATCAACGAGGATGCGCTCCTCCTTAATCCACGAACGCAAGGTAGCGTTTGAGCTGTCAGGGTAGAGTTCTTGGAGACGGGCGAGTAATTGAGCCATGGGGAAAAATACCTATTGCTTTGACTTATTATGAAATGGACGATACAATGGCACCTACTATATATTGAAACCATGTAACAGACCAGAGGTAAAATGGCTTCACCAGCAGAAACCAAGCAACCAAAAGCCCGCCGTCCGACAGCTCTTAAGAGAGCTATTCAAAGCGAAAAGCGTAACCTGCGCAATAGCGCGTTCAAATCTCAGGTGAGAACCGCCATGCGCCACTTCCAAGAAGCCTCCAAGGCCGGCGACTCGGCAGCCATCACCGCGCGTCTAAACGAAGTGTACAGCTTGATGGACAAAGGTGTAAAAAAAGGCATCTACAATATCAACAAAGCAAGTCGCACCAAATCCCGCGCTACTCAGCGGTTGGTTGCGAAAGTGTAGCCTCAAGAGGGCAATCTACTACTTATGGCTGAGCGAACTGGGTTTATAATCCAGCTCGCTCGCTTGTCTGTTAATCCGCTTCTAATTCTTGCGTGAAGTATTCAAATCCGCCGCACTGTTTTGCTGCGAAGTTGTAGATCCATGCGAACAGGGCTGAGAAAACGTAGCCGACCATCCAGATGACGAAAGGAATCAGCAGGATCGCCAAAAATTCTACGTTACGCGTGAGTAAAAACGAGAGAATTGCCGTGGGCGTGCAGATCATGGCGGCGATCAAAAAATTGAGGAGCCCTAACAAACGGCTCGAAGAGTGGACAGAAATGTAGGTAATTTGCTTCTTCATTGGTCCTCCTAGGGCACCAGACGTGTTATGCGTCAATCTAGCATTTCGGCATTTTGTGACAAATAAAAATTGTAATCTTCAGCCAGCTCAAGCTAAAAAGATTAGCCGACTCAGCTAGGGACGGCTGTAAGCCACTTCGGTTGCGAATAAGGAGGCAGAGTGAGTTGATGTCCGACTTCTTTTTCAGCGCGAACTGCTGGCACGAGCGCATTTGGCGTGCCAATTAAGAAGGGGGAATGGTAGACTCTTTACTGCGAAACAAGGGTTACCTCATTCAAAGGGACGGTTTTGATGCGAATACTAAAGAACTTAGTCTGTTTATTTTTAGCCACGGTCACTCTGCTAATAGCAGAGGATTCGATTGCGCACTTGACCGTCGATGTACCTATGCGCGACGGAGTTTTACTACCCACAGATATTTATCTCCCGCACCCAGAGGCACGCGACTTACCGTGCATCTTGATCCGCACGCCCAATGGCCGCGCTAGACACTACCATCAATTTGCCCCCTTAGCCGCGCATGGCTATGCAGTCGCTATTCAGGACACGCGTAGCGTAGTAGACGTTTCCATGCCTTATTTGAGCGACCATTTGGATGGGCATGACGCGCTGGATTGGTTAGCCAGGAGCGATTATTGCAATGGGAAGATCGGCACCTCGGGCGTTTCGGCGGTGGGAATCACGCAGCTTTTGTTGGCCCCCGGGGCACCTTCTGCCCTTTGTTGCCAGCATATTGAGGTGGCGGCGGCAAGTTTGTACGATCATGGCATCTTCATTGGGGGGTGTCTGCAAAAAAGCCAGGTAGAAGGCTGGCTAGGGCAGTATTCTCGCGACCCCCAGGTGTTACAGTTCGTGACGGGGCAAAAAGAGTACAACCTTTTCTGGGAGATGCTAAACACTGTGGCTCAAGCGGAGCATGTCAATGTGCCTGCTCTCCATCGTGGCGGATGGTATGATATTTTTATCCAAGGTACGCTGGACGCCTTCGTTTCGCGCCAGGAGCAAGGAAAAAAGGGCGCCCGTGGCACGCAAAAGCTGGTTGTGGGACCCTGGACGCATTTTTGGCCAGAGAGCGCAGATTTTGGTGAATTTGCCTTACCAGAAGCAGCCAAAAAATCGCCCGTTGACATGAGTATGGCGCGCTGGTTTGGTCACCATCTGAAAGGGGAACAAAATGGGGTACAAGAGATCCCTGCGGTGACCTATTTCGTAATGGGGCCGTTTGACGGATCTCCCTCCCAAGGAAATAGATGGCGTACAGCCGATGCATGGCCAATTCCTGCAAAAGAGACCGCTTTTTATCTTACTCCAGGAAAAGAGCTTGTCAAAGCAGTGGCCGAGAGCCAGGGCATGCAGCCCTTTGTGCACGATCCCGCTAATCCTGTCCCCACCGTGGGCGGCCGCAACCTCTTTTTATCGCAAGGGCCGATGGACCAAAGAACTCTAGAAAAACGCGAAGATGTGGTTATCTTCACAACGCCTGAGCTGACAGAAGATCTAGAAGTGACGGGGCGGATCTTTGCAAAACTATATATATCGTCCGATTCCCCCGAAGCACAGGTAGCCGTGAGACTATGCGATGTCTATCCGGATGGTAAAAGCATCCTCATCGCCGATAGCATTGGTTGTCTAAGCGTCGCTGAAGGCCCGCCAGCCGTCGGCCGGCCCCAGCAAGTGACGTTAGACCTCTGGTCGACCAGCATGGTTTTTGCCAAGGGGCACCGCATCCGTCTTAGTGTCGCAGGATCCAACTATCCACGCTTTGACATGAGTACAGAGCGAGCCCATTCTGAAGTCCACTGTGGTGGCAAGTACCCTTCTAGAATTTTGCTACCGGTGGTAGTGCGGTAGGTGATGCGACTGCTGCGCTTAAGGCGGGTAGCCGAAAGCTTAGTCTGCGACGAATTGGTAGCCCTGGCTACGCATAAAGAGAGAAATCAGGCAGGCCACTATCCCCGAGCCGGTCGGTTTCTTTTTTTAGCGGGAGCTGCTAGTCCCGTTTTCAGGCGCTTGCCCTTTTGGCTCAGCGCCTGCTATAGATGGGCGCTATGAAAGTCATCGTGTTAGCTGCTGGATTGGGGAGCCGTCTACATTGCGTAGGATCGCCCAAGCCACTCACTCTTTTGTCTAATGGAAAATCCTTGCTGGGGTTTCAGCTAGAGCAAATTGCCGGCTACATAAGCCTTAGCGAGGTAATAGTCGTTGTCGGTCATAAGCAGGAAAAAATTCGCGCCGCCTTTCCGCAGTTAAAGTATGTGGAGAATTCCGACTACGCCACCCAGAATACCTCTAAAAGTCTTTTACTCGCGCTCCACCCGCTTAAAAATGAAGATGTTCTATGGCTGAATGGAGATGTGATTTTTCATCAAAGGGTGCTCAAACCGCTCTTTGCACAGCGCAGCAGCTGCATGGTAGTGAACAGGGCCTTAGTAGGACAAGAAGAGGTAAAATACCGCACAGACAGCGCTGGGTTTGTGGTAGAGGTTTCCAAGCAGGTCCAAGATCCCGAAGGAGAAGCGGTTGGTATTCATTTCTTTTCTGCGGCTGACCTACCCATGTTCAAGCAGGCGCTCGAGGACTGTGAGAACCGAGATTACTTTGAAAAAGGCATCGAGATATGCATTCGAGCAGGCTGCAAGGTGGCGACTGCGCCTATACCAAAAGCAGACTGCATTGAAATTGATTTTCCTGCCGACCTGGAAGCCGCTAACGAGCTGCTCAGAGGGTGGAGGTGAAGGGGTTTTGTGAGTTTATTAGGGTTCACAAATCAGAGCGAGGATCATTCGGCGGAAGGTGCGCCGTCGGCGCTTTTGACAAGAGGCAGCATCAATTCTTTGGTGATTTAGCAGGCAGAAGCAAGCTTTGCTCTCTTCTTGCTTATGAATCTGAAATTAATTACGGGAGGAGCTTATTTTACATCAACGAGGGCGCGGCTCTCAAAGCAACGAATGTCTCTTTCTAGGCTCTTCTCGAGCTGCTTTTCGTAGTTAGGAGGAGTATCGCGCTCAAGTTCATCCAGAAACTCTGTCAGCTGGTGCACGATAGCCATCTGTAGGCTTGTTTCCATGGGTGTGGCGGGCCTAGGATGCTCTCTGCGCTGCTGCTGCAAGATACCTGCAGCGGCCTCGCCGAAGACAGGCCCCAAGGCCGCTGTATATTTCAACATGGCTCCTGGCATTACGCCAGAGTGCTTGAGCCTCTCGGCTCGTCTCTGAGACCTCTTGACTTCCTTGAGAAAGGCTGCACCTAGTTCCTCAGCATCGAGGTCGCGTACCTTATCAAAGGGGCTGACCAAAAAGTTGTCAGCGATGGCTTGGTAGGTTAGAGAAAGCATTTCATAAGGATCTTCCTGGTCGCGGACAAAAGCAAAAAAAACTTTCACCAAGTCGTGAGAGTATTTTTTTTCCGATTGATTGAGCAACGTCTCTGCCAGCTGCTGATGGAGAGCTAAAAAGCGATCTAGGTCGGCCTCAAAAGCCGTTTTTTTCAGATCAAGCCACTCTTTCGCCTTGCGGTTAAGTCTACCTTTTGGAAGAAGTTCTTTGGCAAGCTTACGCTGACGGCGACAAAGGGGGTCCGGAAGATTTGCGGGCACCAATTTATCGCTAAGAGCCCATCCGTTGTGCTGACTTGGATGGGGAAAACCTGTTTGCGCAGATCTCGCAGAGAGCTTAAAGCTAGAAGTAATGGGCAAACTGGCCACAGCGCTATGCGCATTGCGCTGGAAAGAGGCTTCGATGACAATCAGCTCGCCTGGAAAAAGCTGTAGGGTTTGGCGGAAGGCCACAACGCCATGGTAAGCAGAGGAGTCGTCGCCGGGAGGCGTATCGGCGGCGCTTTGTATAGGCGCGCGGTGTACAGCTCTAATCGCCCTAGCCCAGCTTATCTCCTCTGGGTCTCCATACTGCTGTATCAGCGTGATTGCTTTGAGGCGGAAGGCGTCGCGCTCTCTACTACTGGGTTGAAATCCTGGCACGAGCGGGGAAACCAGAGCAGAAACTTTTTTCTGGCTGGTCACAAGTATGTCAGAAGTGATCACCGGACGAAACGCATGAGAGATGGTCTCTGGCCGCAGCGCATGTGTGCAGATATAGGTTGAGAGTGGTAGGTCAATCGCGTGTTCTGCTAAATCTAAATCGGCGGACAAACCGGTTTGCTGGAAAACAAAACGCGTAAACCGGCTCCGCAAACCCTCTGGGGGCTTTTTGGTATTCGACACCACCTGGTTGAACCTCTGGATCGCTGCCACCGCTGCATCGGCTAGTTTGCGTTCTGTTGGCGATCCTTCCTTCAATCTATCTAAAACCAGATAGTTTGCCTTGATCAGTTCGACCGCTTTAATCAATTCCGATTGCACAGCTTCTTTCTTTTGCGAAAACTCCTTACGCGCTTGATTGGAGAAAATCGCGGCTACAAAACAGCGTGCTAGCTCTGCAGTGCTGGGGCGAGGCGTATTGCGCTCAGCAAAAATCTGTCCATCGCGTACGTTTAGATGGTAGAAATGTGGGACTAAAGAGCCTTCGTTCTCTTCTGCGAATTTGGAAAGGTTATCAATCGCCGATCGTAGATCTGCGATGGCCCCCTGAGGAGGCTTCTTTTCTTTCATGGCTAGAGATCCACCGTCAGTTGCTGGCGCTCTTTCTCTTTTAACGCTCTATAGCTGCCCGTCGCTAAATTGCCCAAGGTCAGACTGCCGATTCGAATACGAGTAAGCTGTAAGATTTTAAAGCCGATCGAGGTGACCAGCAAGCGCACCTCGTGTTTTTTGCCTTCAGCCACAGTAACTTTTAGCGTACCACGTCGCACCTTTACGACCTTCTGCGGCTTGACAAGCAATCCCTCGACCATCGCTCCTTCGGAAAGGGTCACGAGGTCTTCATGGGAGATCTCTCCGTCTACCTTAACCAGGTATTCCTTAGTGACGCCGTAGCGGGGGTGCATTAGCTGATTTGCAAAATCCCCGTCATTCGTCAGCAGCAAAAGTCCCGCGGTGTCTTTATCTAGGCGGCCCACGGTGAAAAGCCGGTTTTCGGCGTCAGGTATTAAATCAAAAACCAGTCTGTCTTTTTGGCCGCGTTTTGCGCGCGAGCAGAGGTAACCGATAGGTTTATTCAGGATGAAGTACACCTTAGTTTGCTCGCCCGTGATGATTGTCCCGTCGACACCGATGCGGTCAGATTCCCAGTCCACGAGGGTCTGTGGGATCTTAACGACTTCGCCGTTGACTGTGATGCGCCCCTCAAAAATCATCTCTTCACAAGCGCGGCGCGAGGCCACGCCTGCCGCTGCTAATGCTTTACTGAGTCGTTTTTCGTCCATGTAGTAAGTTTACCTATTGTATTCGATGCGGTACTTGATTCCTTCCTTATCTAGGAAGATAGTGCTCGGGGTAATTTTATCGATGGTCATCCCGTCAATCAGATCTCCCTTGCCGAGAATGTGCCCGTTGATCACCACGCTGGTGGGAATGCCTGCTTGCTGCGAGGAACCGGTAACTTTGTAGCTATCTGTTAGGTCAATGATCGATTGCTCCGGTTCCCTGGTGATGACAAAATTTTGCACGGAGCGTACAGCAGGGTTTTGTTTGAACTTCGCGATTATATAGCTCAGTTTGGGGGCAAGGTTTGAGCTCACGCTGCCGTTTAGGCTCAGTTCCCCGTTGCTCATTTTAGCGTTCACATCCCTCAAACCTTGTTCTGCAAGAGCCACGCCGATTTGTGCCGTGACATCTTCTTCGACGATGACGTTGTTATCGAGCAGGTCTAAGTAGGCAAAGTTTTTTGCCATGTAATCGCTAAGGCGCTCAGCTTCTTTACGCGCTTTGATATACCCATTCAGCGAGAACTTTCCTGGTGAGGTAGCTTGCAAGCTTACCCCGCGCCATTCCGGCCGGTCGGCAAGCGTTTGATTCGTTTCACGCACGACATATTCGTCGATGACCACATTGCGGTCATCGATGTCTTTCACAAAATCAAGCGTTTTTAGGTTGTAGAGCAGTTGTGCCTGATCGGAGGAGCGCAAAACATGGCCGATGAGCAGCAGCTTCCCGCCGTTAAATGAGAAGATGATCGCTGGGTACTGCGCCTTTAGCTGCTTTAGCTCCGCTTCAATATCCACTTTGGGCTTCGAGATCTCATTGGACTGAAAGAGTGTGGTGGTAGCGGTCCCGATGATGCCAAAGATTAGCAGAGCCAAAAGCGCTAAAATGAGGGCTTTTCCAGATCCTTTTTTTGGTGGCGGAGCCTGAGCAGCACGCCTTGCGCTAGTTTTCTCTCTTTTAACCTCGTCTTGCTTTAAGGAGCGCACGATACCGGGCAACAGGGGTGTGATGATGGTGTCGCGATCACTTTCGCGGTCAAAGACGACAAAACTGGTCGTGCCGACGGTGATGACAGACTTAGAATTGATGTCGGTGCGGCCTTGTATTTTTTTGTCGTCGACCAATGTGCCGTTGCGACTTTTCATATCCTCTATGGAAGCTTTGTTGCTGGAGCTAATGGTGATCCTAGCATGCTGGCGAGAGACGCTCACATCGTGGAACACGATATCGCAGGCGTTGGGCGCGGTACCGACGACATAGCTATGACCCGGCTCCATCGCAAACTCGGCGCCATTATTAGGGCCGGCAATAACTTTCATCAGCCAACGGCCTGTTTCGCTGAGATCGAAGTTGATTTCGGCCAATATTTTATGCTGATCAGCATCCATTTCGTCGAAAATGGTGTCGTAGTCTTTCTCGGCAGCGGTGGCCTCGCTTGCTTGCGCGGTGCTTTCAGGACTATCGGGGGCTCCTAGTTCAGTATAAAAACGGAAGACGCCGTTTCCCAGCGTTACAGTGTCGCCGTGCGTGAGAACCTGCGCTTCGCCCAAGGGCTCGTCGTTAATCAGTGGAGGTGATGCGGTATCCAGATTTTCCAGCGAGATGTTGCCGTTCTGCAACCGTCGCGCCCGTATGTGTTCCTTAGCGACTTGCGGGTCGTCCACCACAAATTGAGAGGTTTTGGGGTCTCTCCCGATTACCCACTCATCGCCCTGCTCAAAGGAGAAAACTAACCCCTCGAGAGCCCCTTCTTCTGCAATCAATTTAGCCGTCATTGTATCCTGCCCATTTGTTAACGGTCACTATAGCGCATGCGGGATTTTAATTTGTAGGGCCGTGGCTGGGTTTAAAGATTTTTTGGTCACAAAGGGACGAGATGTCTCAAGGAGCGGTTGCAAAATGATAACAGTATTGATTATAACAACTCGAATATGATATAATAAAAAATGTAGGATAAAAAAGCCCAATGAGTTAAACATTGAGAGGTTTAGAATGTTCGGTCTGAAAGATGGCAAAGAAAAAGATCAGCCAGCTCTGTTCGATCTCGAAAAAGATTTGCAGAATAATGCTAAGCTGAGGGAAACCAAAGAGAAAATTCAAGGCCGGATGTTAAGGATCAAATCCCTCCTGAGAGAGGGCTTAACCCAAGAAGAGTTTAATCAGTTCGGCATCTTGCTTCACGGCTATGCCGCTCTGTTGAAAGTGGCCGCTAGATTTACGCAACAGCGTAGGTAGAACCGGCCAAATTTTTACCAATCAATACGCGTAGGAGGCACCTATGGCCCAGCAAAGACAAGCTTTAAGTATGGACTACCTGATCACCATCGTAGATAGCGCTACGGTCAGTGCGAAGGCAAAACTAGATGAAATCAAGACGCGCCGCAGCGCCATCAGCATTGCAGATATGTTTGAGATGCAAATGTTGATGAACCACCTTTCACAGATGTCTGAGATGACGACAGCCGTTGTGAACGCAGCCAACTCTGCGATTGTGAACATGGCTAGAAACATCAAGGGCTAGCGACGCCCACAAATTGTGCGGGGGGCTGGTGCGCTGGTTCACGCCAACTAAAAGGACTGCAGTATGGATGATCAGATGCTCGACGAATTTCAGCAGGATTTCGCATTGCTTATAGAAGCTGGATTTGTGGCGGTCAAGCAATTAGACGAGACAAGTGCAAAGCGGTTATTCCAGGCCGCCCAGTTGTTGAAGCCTGACAGTACGGCACCAGATGTCGGGCTCGGCTTTATCGCTCTTAACAAGTTAGAGGTCAAAGACGCGACCACTATTTTTGAGGGAGTCAGCATTAGGGAGCCAGATAACTATTTGGCCAAGGCTTTTCTAGGTATTTGTTACCTCTTGGTGAAAGCAAAACGGCCAGACGGAGAGAAACTGATCGAGGAGGCCCGCAGTAAATCCTCTGACAGCACAGTGAAAAACCTCTGCGAGGTATCCTTGCAGTGGGCCGAGAAGGATTTAAAAAAGAAGTCCACTAAGGTACCCTTTTTTTCTAAACCTGCAAAAGAAGATGAATAGATAACGATATTATTAATCATCTGGTTCCTTAAAAAGGAAGGATGGCATGAGCGAAAGAATCGAAAAAATTGAAAAACTAGACAAATCCGTGGTAGAGATCGACCAGATCGATCAGTTTGGTCAGGCCGATCGCGAACAGCCCATGCGCGTTGAACCGAACAAGGAATACTTCGAACGGTTAATGGTTGAAGGGACGTCCACTCAGCGGCCAGAACACGACCTGTCCGAAGCGGTTAAAAAAATTACTCCCATGGAGGCTGCGACGCCTACTAGCCGCACTTCGAGCCGTATTCCTTCGACACAAGAGATCATCGCGCAGGCCAATGACGCCGCACAAAGGATGGAATCCATCAAGTACAAGCTCGCGACGCCAGGTCTGGAACTGCCAAAAAATGAAGTGCACAGCCTGAAGAACAAGCTTTCACATATCCAAGACAGCATTAACGTGGCTCTTGGCAAAGTGGGCCTGGACTACACCCCTCCAGACGCTCCTAAAGGACTGATATCGCCTCTACAGAAGTTTATTGGCTATATGACGCATGGTCAGCATCAGCTAGAATCTCTGAGTACCGAAATCAATAGCTTGGCTATTCAGAAAGAGCAGTTGGATCCAGGTAAGATGCTCGCGATCCAGGCGAAGATGGGTTTCATCAATGGTGAGTTAGAGTTTTTTGCCAGTGCTCTAAACAAAACACTAGAGTCCTTTAAAACAATCATGAACGTCCAAGTCTAAGGAGATTTTGGACTCAGGTGCAGAAGTCAGAACCTGTTTTCCTGCCGCCTGACCATTGCTGACCCATGATTCTCATAACTCTGATTTCTGACTGCACAAAGGATAGGCGATGGATCTTAAAGAACGACTAGAGGGTATTTTCGAAAAGCTAGACGCTGTGGAATTGACCACGGTGAACGGTCGCATCACGCAGATTATTGGGATGTTAATCCGCGCGGTTGTGCCTAACGTGAAGATCGGGGAAGTGTGCTTGATTAAGCGGGACGGTCCTCCTTTGCGAGCCGAAGTGGTGGGGTTTACGCAGGAAGAGGTAATTCTCTCGCCTTTAGGTGAGATGACGGGCATAGGTCCCTCTTCTGAGGTCATCCCCACGCGCCTGCCGCTCTTCATTAAGGTCGGACCGGCGATGCTAGGCCGCGTATTGAACGGGTTAGGCGAACCGCTTGACGTAGATACAAAAGGGCCCCTAATTCTCGACGAGACCTACCCGGTTATCCAAGAGCCGCCCGATCCGCTGAAGCGCCAGCGTATCGACAAGCCCATAGAGGTGGGTGTCAGGGCCATCGACGCTGTTTTGACCACCGGCATTGGCCAGCGTGTAGGCATTTTTGCTGCGGCTGGCGGTGGTAAGTCGACGCTATTGGGCATGATCGCACGCAACGCTGTGGCCGACGTCAACGTCATCAGTTTGATCGGGGAACGAGGGCGCGAGTTACGCGATTTCATTGAGCATGATCTAGGCCCTGAAGGCCTGGCCCGTTCGGTGCTGGTGATCTCCACCTCCGATCAAGCTTCGCAGTTACGCCTCAATGCGGCCTATGTGGGCACGGCTATCGCTGAATATTTCCGCGACCAAGGCAAGTCTGTGATTTTGATGCAGGATTCGATCACGCGATTTGCGCGTGCCCTGCGGGAAATCGGCTTGGCAGCTGGCGAGCCTCCCGCTCGTGCCGGGTATACGCCATCCGTCTTTTCTACGCTCCCACGCCTGCTAGAGAGATCTGGTCGCTCCGACAAAGGATCTATCACCGCCTTTTACACAGTACTGGTAGCGGGCGATGATATGAATGAGCCTGTCGCTGACGAAGTACGCTCCATCCTGGATGGGCACATTATCCTCTCCAGTGACTTAGCAAGGCAGTTTCACTATCCAGCGATTGATATACTTTCGTCCGCCAGTCGGGTGATGCCCTCCATCGTCAACAAAGAGCATTTGCAGCTCGTCGGTAAAGTGCGCGAGGTGCTGGCGAACTACAAGAAGAACGAACTTTTGATCAAGATCGGCGAATACAAACGAGGATCAGACAAAAACGCAGATTATGCGATCGATCACATTGATGCGGTAAACAAGTTTCTCAAGCAGGCTGTGGACGAAAAATGCCGCTTTGGCGAAACCATGCAACTGCTAAGAGCTGTGTTTAAGTAAAGTGAGTAGTGGACGCAATATACTTGATTACCACTACAAAGGAACTACATGGCAGCGATAGTGTATCCTTTAGCGGATGTGATTAAAGTTAAAATACGGCGAGTGGAAGAAGCTGAAAAAGTTCTAAAGCAAAAAAGAGAGATCCTTGAGAAAGAGCAGCGGATCTTAGAAGAAAAAAAAGCTGAGCGTGACAAAGTCGTCCAGCATCATACCGACAAGCTTGTGCAGCTGCGTTCTGAACTAGACCAAGGTACCACTTCCGACGTTGTGCAGCGGATGAAAGCCTACCTTAAAGTAGTGCAAATCCGCGTGCAGGAAGAGAATAAAAAAGTAAAAGACCAAGAGCAGAAGGTGGAGATTGCCCAGAGAAATGTTGAACAGGCTAAACAGGATGTCGATCGCAAGCGTCTGGAAGTCGACAAGCTAAACACACATAAGGCGGACTGGACCAAAGAGATGCGGAAAGAACAAGAGGTCATTGAAGGCCGAGAGCAAGATGAAATAGGATCGATTATCTTCAATGTCAGAAAGAGAAAAGGTTATTAATTAGAGGTAGGATATGGACCCACAAGCCCCATTAAGTCGCATTGGAAAAAAAGAAATCAGCGGCGCTGAGCATATGCGGCAAAAGCCTAGAAAAGCCGACCCGGACAATTTCCGCAGAATGATGGATGACGAGTCCAGTAGCCGCGATTCGGGCAGTGATAAGGCCGTGGATAAAGAGCGCAAGACAGAAGTACCTGTTTCGCCTTTTGACCTCGCCGCTGCAAAACTAACCAACGGCAAGCAGCAGCCGTTTGCGTTGATGGCGGGTGCCCAGACACCTGATTTGGTCGCTCTGGGCGAAGGGACACCGGAAAAAGGTGTGCCCCAAGTCAAATTGCAACAGGAAGACACAACTGCCCAGGGTCGCAACGACCTCCTCCATGCCCACCCTGCGGCGATGGCTGTCCAGCCGCATGTTGAGGTTTCTGTCTCCGCTCAAGCCCCCCAAGGAATTGACAGAGCCGGCTTGCAAGCACTTGTAGAACAGGTAGTCGATAAATTATTGACCGTCAAACGCGATGGCCAGACAGATACTATCCTCACGCTTAAGCAGCCTCCAGTACTGGCTGGCGCAGAGCTTGTTGTAACCAAGTACGACGCCGCGCAGAAAGAGTTTAATATTGCCTTCAATAACCTTTCCCCCGATGGCAAGAGGCTACTGGACCTGCACGCCAACCAGCTAGCCCTCGATAAAGCTATCAAACAGGCGGGAGAGGATTATACCGTTCACATCGTGGTAGTCAGCACAGAACCTTACGAAAAACGCCTCCAGACCTTCCACGAAGGCCAAGCCAAAAATTTCCGCGACCCAAGAGAAGACCAATCCGGCGATCAGCCCGGCGGTGGTGGTAAGCGCGGCAAGCAGAGATAGAAAAATTTTATCCCTAGTGTGCCTTGTCTCCCGGGTACGAGGCTAAGGCTAAAATTCAGTCCCGCACTAATTAGCCCAGGGCGTTTGCCCTGGGCATGTTATTTTTAAGAGCAGGACGTAGAAAATCGAAGCTGATCGGTTTACCACGAGTCGACGAAGGCCCCAAGCTTAAGGCCTAGCGAATTTTTAAAATAATTTTAACAAATTGGCCTATCGTTCCGCTATGGCCAGGACGCTATGATTACCTAAGATAATAAATGGTGGTAAATGCGCGGAGGACGAATTACCCAAATTCATTAATGAGAAGATTACCACAAAGGTTTTCAGGCTTTCCATAAGTGCTTATGTGGGATGGATTCAAGAAGATGTTATTGGGTGATTCTTTTACTTTTCTGTTCTAAAGGGTGGCAGAGGCAGTATGGCGCTCCCGTGGGCGAGCACGCTGAGGCCAAGTTGTTGACGCTCGGGCCTCAAGTGCCTTCGAGGCGCGAGCAGTAAGCCAACACATCATGCGAAAACTTGGCATTGAATTTGGTAGGATAGGGGGTGGCTACTTGTAGCTGATTAGCGCCATCGGTGGTCAAGCCAAACAATCAGGCCGTTTCTGGCTGTTTTTTAGGGCTTGCCTTGCAGGGCTATGACAAAAGCTCGGCTGGAATGTGCAGCTTTTCTGTACTAGTAAAATCGTAGCCTTGTTCTTCCAAGTAGTTTAGGAAGTCGCCCATCGAGCATTCTTGCCAGTCGAGCGGCAGAGTTTTCCGCCACAAACGGGCTTTAACTATGTCCTGCATTTCTATATTTTTTTCATAAAAATCGATGATATTTATTATTGCAAGATAACTGCCTTTAAAGGCAGATATTGTAAATAAATTAAAAGATTCACGGGGTTTTATTTCTATCATCTTTGTAGCCAAATAGATAAAATTCATAGCTGAAGGGCTAGGGCTGGTTTCTAAATATTTACTGTACCAGAAAATACCTTTGTTTATTTGATCGTTTTCCAACATTAAATGCCCAGCCAACTCTTGGGATTTGTAAAAACCTTTTTCGGCTGATTGAGTCAAATAGTACAAGGCTTTATCTAAGTCGTAGTTTTCCTCTCTTAAATAAAAACACCCCAATTTATGAAGACATCTCTGCTTTTCATCTTGAGTCCTCGTGTGATCGCTAATAAATACAGGTATGTAAAAAACAGGTTTTTTTATCTGTTCGTAATTACAGTAGAACTCGAAACATTTACTCTTTTCGGAGTAACGCAAAATGTCGAAAGAGCTTATCGCGTTGCGTGTAAGGGGATTAAGCGAGTTTTTTCTAAAGATCTGCTCGATGAATCTAGAGGCCTCAAAAGAATAACAATGCGCGTCCTCTTTAAAAGAAGAGATATAAAAATCCAGGCCTTGATTGATTCTTGAATTTAGTAAATCTTTGAGGGTTTCTAGGCTATAGGGATCGACTCCTTCCAGGTCCACAGGATCCCAAGCGGCATTGGCAAAAGAGAGTTCGCCGCTCCCCTGTAAGCTACTGACAGAAAAGTGCATGTAGACCCAACCTCTCTATTTTTACTTAATGTTTTCAGCGTCACTTGTGTTCGACATGAGCCGACTAAATAAGTCACGATTGTGCCCGAAGCGGTTGTTGTTTGTCAAAGGGTAGTAACGGCACCAGCTGCGGTTTACAAGCTGATTTTTATACAACGTTGTTTGAATTTTTAAGATTTTGTTTATTGAAATTTGTCAATATTAATACATAAAATTTTTACAAATTTATTTTTATAAAATTGTTCAATTTATATTATTTTAAAATAGAATTATAATTGTTGGGGGATGAGGACAATTTTCGAAGGAGGCAAGAGATGAACTCAATACCAGGAGATTTTACAAGAGGAACGCTGCCATTAGACGGTGTTGATAAAAAAGCATCCAATCCGCCGCAACCTTCGCCAGTTGCTGGGATAGAGCCGCCTGCCACACAGGCCCCGGACTCCTCTAGCTTGTGGCGTAACGAGGACAGCAAAACCCTAGGTGAAACTAACAAGCGGAAAGTCTTTGCCGCCCTACAAGAACAAGAGGGCAAGCCGTTGCGAAATTCGGCTCTGCTGCCAGTTTTAAAAAAACAAAAAATCGAGCCTGTGCCAAACAAAACTTTCTCATTGGCGCGTCAATCAACAAAAGACGACATACAAAATCGCAACAAAGCCGATAGGGACGAAGATCTGTCCTTTCTCAGTGACGATGTCATCAACTCAGATGAAGAGGTCAGCGGTTCAGATACAGAGCACGATGGTCTTGGTAAACCTCAAATTTCAAATAAAATATTTGAAAATCTAATGACAAAAAGCCTGGAAGAGTTCACGCCAGATGATTATGAAATGCTGCATAGGGTGATAAATGCAGGTGGGTCTTCACGAAAAGAGGCATTGGCTGAAAAAATAGCGGAGCTATTAGCGGAAATTGACGCAACGCCTTGGAAGACGGAACCAGCAGCGCAGGCTGTTGTTATAAAGATAATAGAAAGAACGCCGGCAAGGAAATTTACAGCAGATCACTTTCATACTTTTCATGCGCTAGTAAGCTCTCCAAGATTTTGACCGATAAAAAAGAGGAGCTATTAAAGCAGATTAATTCAATGGAATGGGAGACAGAGGCAAAGGCGGGGGGATTCTTTTCATTTGTGGAATCAGGCGATCTGCCCATTAAGAGTTGTGTGTCGCTATGCTGCGTGCATCACACCTTACTAAGCCTGCAAATAGATGGAGCGAAAACACAAGAGCGCGTTTCGCCACTGCGCCTTTACCTAGAGAGCGTAACTGCTAAAGCAGATTATTATGACTTTTTGAGATTTGGTGATAAAGAGTTGATGCCGCACGACGAAACTTTCGAAGACAAAACGCCGGATTCGGATTACGAAGAATTCATTAAACAAAAATTAGATACGATACCGCAGCAAGACCAACAGATCCCTAAAAATCGCATTTTTTGCGCAAATAGGGACCCCAAGATGCACACTTGGTTTGCCAACCAAAGCGGTTTAGTTACTGATAACATTTTCACTTCGTTAAATGCAGGCCAGTCCCCTGGTAGCAAGGGCACAAATGTAAATCTATCGAGCATTATGCGAGGTAATGGGGGACCAACGCCCTACCCGCTCACCTATACTCTCTATTCCGACATATTTGTCGCCCGAGAAGAACACCCTAAAAGCGACGCGGATTCACCCTAACAAAGCAGTTGGGCGCCCTGTTTAATTTCGCAGCTGGTTACCGCGGCGCCCGGTCAGCGTAGCAGAAACTGTTCCTGAAGAGGCCAAATCGCTTACGATGGGCTACCGCAAGTTAAAAGCGGCTATCCTCGCATTATTTTTACCCGATAACCCAGGTGAGCGTAAAAACAGCAGCTGATAGCCAGCTGCTGTTTAAAGGGATTAGGAGCTGGTATGCTCTGCAAATCGGATCACCTCTTGGCAGATGAGCTCTTGCTCTTCTGTGCCTAGCCAGGGGTGCATGGGTAGGCTGACAACTTCGCCAGTAAGCTGTTCGGCTACGGGGAAACTTCCCTTGTTCAATCCTAGATAGGAAAACGCTGGCGTGAGATGTAAGCAATCGGGGTAGAAGATGCAGGTTGGAATGTCTGCCTTCTGCAGGGCTGTTGCCAATTCGTCGCGGTTCTTGATGCGCACTGTATATTGGGCGTAGCTGTGCGTGTTGCCAGCTTGTACTTTGGGTGTCGTGCAGAAGCCGCTTAGCGCCTGATCGTAACGCGCTGCAATTGCTGCGCGCGCCTTCAACTCGTCGTCAAAGTACTTGAGTTTTACCCCTAAAACTGCCGCCTGGATTGTATCACAGCGCCCGTTGATGCCTATGTATAGGTGGTGGTATTTCTTCTCACCGCCGTGGGTGCGGATGGCGCGCATTTTAGACGCCAAAGCATCGTCGTTGGTAAACAGGGCCCCGCCATCTCCGTAGCAGCCCAGCGGTTTTGCTGGGTAGAAGCTCGTAGAACCAATAGTCGACACGCTGCAGCTGCGGCGGCCATGCTGGGTAGCGCCAAAACTCTGAGCAGCGTCTTCAATCACGGGGATATTATATTTTGCTGCGATGGCGTTGATACGTGCGTAATCGGGCATTTGGCCGAATAGACTGACAGGGATGATGGCCTTGGTCTTGGGCGTGATAGCCGCTTCTAGCTGCTCTACATCCATGTTAAAAGTATCGGCTTCTACATCGACAAATATGGGAGTTGCGCGCAGTAGAGCGATGACTTCGACCGGGGAAATAAAGGTGAACGGTACTGTGATGACTTCATCGCCGGGTTGAATATCCAGCGCCATCAGCGCCATCAGCAGGGTGTCTGTGCCGCTGGAAGCGGAAATACAGTGCTTGACGCCTGCAAAAGCAGCCAAATCCTTCTCCAGTGCAAAGACCTCGGGTCCCATGATATACGCACCGTGGTCCAGCACCTGATGGATAGCAGCATCTATCTCGTTTTTATGTATTTGGTATTGTCTGTGAAGATCGATGAATTTCACGGGTAATCCTTGGGTAATCAGGCGTTATATACTAAGTAATGTGAGGGTAGCAGATGGCGTGTGTCTACCACCGGCACCCCATACGATAAAATTTCGGCTGCGGAAAAGCAACTATGTCGCGTACTTACAAGAAAGCAATCGTACTTATTGGCCAGCGCGGATGATGCGCGGCCTTGCAGCTCGGCGTACTCACGCGTCAACGGCAGCACGGGGATGTAGGGGTCATGATAGTCGACAGCTGCTCCCTTTGCCTCAAGCAGCCGGATCAACTCGAGTGTGGGGCTCTCACGCATGTCGTCTACGTCCGGCTTATAGGCGAGGCCTAGGATTAGGATTCTAGAGCCTTTGACCGCTTTGCTGTGATCATTTAGACAATCCTGTACCTTGCTGACGACCCAGCGGGGCATGGAACGGTTGATTTCACCGGCTAACTCAATAAAGCGTGTTTGTACGCCATATTGTTTAGCTTTCCAGGCCAGATAGAAGGGATCAATCGGTATGCAGTGCCCGCCGAGGCCTGGCCCGGGCCAGAAAGGCATAAAGCCGAAAGGCTTGGTTGCTGCCGCTTCGAGCACCTGCCATACATCGATGTGCATGGCGTCTAAAACCACCTTCAATTCGTTGACCAGTGCGATATTTACCGAGCGGAACACATTTTCAAAGAGTTTTGCCGCCTCGGCTACGCGTGTGCTCTTCAAGGGGATCACAGTGGCGATGGCTTGCTCATAAAAACTTAAGGCTAATTCAAGGCTGGCTTGGGTGTCTGCGCCAACTAGCTTGGGGATGTTATGCGTTTGGTAGGTGGGATTGCCGGGATCTTCTCGTTCGGGGCTGTAGCACAAGAAGAGATCCTCTCCTGCTTTTAACCCGCCAGCAGTTAAAAGAGGTCTAACCACCTCGTCGGTAGTGCCTGGCCAGGTGGTACTTTCTAAACTCACTAGCGTACCTGCGATTAAATGGGGCGCGATCGCTCTGCAGGTGGCCTCGACGTATTTTAGGTCGGGCTCAAGGTGTTTATTCAGCGGCGTAGGCACGCAAATGATCAGCGCTTCGCATTGCTTTACCAGCGAAAAATCTGCGGTAGCGCGGATCTTTTTCTGGGTCCACATGGCATGAATGCGCTCTTCTGCGATATGCTGCATGTAGCCCTTGCCGCTATTGATCGCCTCGATCTTACTTTCATCCAGGTCAAAACCGATCACGCAAAACCCCGCTTCCGCGAACAAGAGGGCCAGGGGATACCCGACGTACCCCAGGCCAATGACGCCGACGGTGATTTGCCGTTGTTGAATTCGCTTTTTCGTGATGGCCATCATTTGCCTGTTTTTTTTAGTCAACTAGCCTAGCACAGGAAATGCTAAAGCTCAAGTTTCAGCGCGGCTTCTCAGTGGCTCCCTCCGGAAAGAAACCACCTCGCTTCGGGCCGGACCCCAGCCGCATTTTGCCCCTTATCCGTAGCCAGGGTTACGAATTTTTTGCGCACTAACCCGGGTTGTCAGTGTTCGCTGAGCGGTTTTTTTTCTTATTGGGTGCTACTGGCAACCGTGTGTGGACTTAAAACGAAAAAAAGATAATCATGCATGCATGAAAACGACCATTCCAAAAAACAACTCGCAAACCCTGGTTAGCCGTGGAATCTATAAAGCTTAAGCAGGCCGAGATGAATCAGGTTATGCGATCTTCTTGCGGGGTCGGCCTATTTATGCTAGCGCTAAAGACCTATGCCTATTTCATTACGGGTTCTGCCGCAATTTTATCGGATGCTTCGGAGTCGGTGATTCATATGTTTGCGGTAGGCTTTGCAGCCTATAGTATGTGGCTTAGTTTTAAACCGGCGGACGAAAACCATCCCTATGGTCATGACAAGATTACCTTTTTTTCTGCAGGGTTCGAAGGCGCTATGATTATCTTTGCAGCGCTCTACATCTTATACGAATCGGCCTCTAAAATTATTTTTGGTTCGCCCTTGCAAAATATCGGCGAGGGGGTAATCTACACGCTGGTCGCTGTGTTCATCAATTTAGCTCTGGCGTTGTATCTGCTGCGCAAAGGCAAAGTGCACGATTCGCTGATTTTAAAAGCTAATGGCAAACATACGCTAGCGGATTGTTGGACGGGGGTGGCTGTGATTATCGCTCTGGTACTGGTGGAGGTGACTGGTATCACTCTTTTCGATCCATTGGTAGCTATCTTTGCTGCTCTCAATATCCTCTGGATTGGCAGCAAACTGCTGACACAAAGCGTGGGCGGTTTAATGGACAAAGCTGATGCAAACATGCAGCAGCGCATCGATGAGATTCTAGCTGCCGAGACCAAAAAACACTGTCTTGAGTACCACCACCTTCGTCATCGTCTTGTAGGCAACAGGCTTTTCATCGATTTTCATCTACTTTTTCCAGAAGAAACAACGATCTTAAAAGCGCACGAGATAGCCTCCGAAATCGAACATCTACTAACCTTCCAAATAGGCAAGGTGGTAGAGGTCACCAGTCACCTCGAGCCTTTGGAGCACCACAACCTGATTCACGACCGTTTCGGTTTGCTCATATGATCCGTGGTATAGTAGATAAATATATAGCGTTTCTAGATGTGGCAGAAAGAAGGCGTCTCCGATGGGTCCTCGCACTTATTTTGGCTGGCGCACTAGGCGAGTCTGCTGGACTTGCATTGGTGTTGCCTTATATCGGTTTTTTGCAACAAGTGTCGGTGGAAAATGCGTCCCTCTTCTCTTTTGCTTTGTTTGTCAGCGCGGCGTTTTTATTGGTGATCCTTGGCCGTGTGGGCATGCAACTTTGGGTGAGCCGGACGATCACAGAATTTACTTATCAGGCGGGCGAAAACCACTCCAAGAGGCTTTTTCAACGCTATCTCATGGTCGATTATCAGCACTTTACCTCTAAAAATTCCAGCGTGCTCGTGAAAAACTGCACGCACTCTATGGATGAGGCGGCTTACGGGCTCCTGCTTTTTTTGCAGCTCATTTCGTCTTTGTGTATCGCTCTGGGTCTTACCATTGTGCTGCTCATAGACAACACATTTGCCACGCTTATTTTAGCTAGCGCTTTTACTTGTCTCAGTGTCCCTATCTATCAGTACTTCAAACAAAAGCAGCGCCAAGCTGGCATGCAGCGCGACGCAACGTTAGGGGAGATCCACAAATTAACTACGGAGGCGTTTCAGTGTTTCAAAGAGGTGCATCTGTACGGTAAATGGGGCTATTTTGAACAACGCTTCGCCCAACATGCTAAACGTCTCAAAAGGGCCAATGTCGACAGCACCTTTTACCCTTCGCTCCCTACCCCTTGTATCGAGGCGGTGGCCATGTGTGCATTAATAGGTTTGGTCCTCTGGTTCCTTTGGATCGACGTCCCCTTACAACAGCTCGTGCCACAACTGATTTTCTATGGGGTCATCGGCAGACGCCTCTTACCCAGCCTGCACCAGACCATCTATTTCGGCATGGCTTTGCAGAAATTGCAACCCTGTATGGAGTTGGTGCATAGAGAATACGAGCAGACTCTGCTGTCTGCGACTCAGTCGGCTGCCTCTGCTCCGTTCGAGCACAAAATTGAAATTAAAGACCTATCGTTTGCCTATGAGCCCCCACAGCTTGCTTTAGCAGGGGTCTCTTTCAGCTTGTTGCGCAATCAATCGGTCGCGCTTGTGGGCCCTTCGGGATCGGGCAAAAGTACGATAGTAGAGATCCTCACCTCTCTTCTCAGAGCTACCCAAGGCCATTTTTTCGTCGACGATCAACGCGCACCCGATCTTACAGCACTGCGCCATCAGATTGGTTACGTTCCCCAGATGGTCAATCTCATCGACGACACATTGCAAAGCAATATTGCCTTTGGTGAAGAGCTCGTCGATCCCGTCCGCTTGCAGAATGCGCTAAAAATGGCGCATCTTGATGAATGGCTTGCTCAGCTACCACAAGGATTGCAAACGGTGATCGGCGAGCGCGGCGTTAAGCTCTCCGGTGGACAAAGACAACGCTTAGGGATTGCCCGTGCTCTTTACTTCGATCCGCAAATCATTATTTTTGATGAGGCTACTGCTTCCTTAGACGCCATCTCTGAACGCATCATTGCCGAAAATATATTGGAAATTGCAGGACATAAAACTATCCTTGCTATCGCGCACCGTATTAGCACCATCAAGAACTTTGATCGGATCTATGTGCTAAACGAAGGACGCATTATCGACTCAGGCAAGCACCAGGAGCTGATAGCTAGATGTGGGTTATACCGAGAGATGCACGACCGCTCTAGTAATCAGGACATTCTTCTATAAAATGCGTAGTCCGCATACTGCAAAAGTTCTTGATCGCCTCTGGTGTCGCCGTAGGCGTATAGGATATAATCTTTTTTAGGTCCGACTAGCTCTTGGAGCCTACGCACTTTTTCAGGACCCCAGCAGTTCTTACCGACCAATTGCCCAGTAATGCACTGGTTAGAGTCGATTTCAAGGCGGCTAGTGGCTATTTTGTCAAACCCCACAAGCTGTGACCATGGCAGCAGATAGGCGTCGATGGAGGCACTTACAAGTATGCACAGGTGGCCCTGCTGGCGATGCCATCTAAATCTTTCCATTGCCTCTGGTTTAAGATGCTTCGACAGATGACTTTTCGCAAAGTCGATGCCCAATTGGCGTATTTCGTGTGCGGCTTTTCCTCCAAAAAAATTCCTTAAGACCCGCTCTTTCATGGGCTGTCGGCTTGCCCCTGTAAAGGCGTCTTTCAGTAGCCAAGGAGATAGCAGTGCTAGCATTCTCATACACTTCCAGAGGCCGTGGGTGTAGATCAGAAAAGGCAAAAGCGTATCGTGATGGGTGAGGGTACCATCAAAGTCAAAAGCGGCGACAACAGAGTGGGTATGATCAATCATGCAGAGTATTATGTCAGATT